>DDSN01000016.1:0-1643 GCA_002343395.1 Hyphomonadaceae bacterium UBA2389
CGTCGTGCGCGCGCATGCGGCGGCAAAAGAGGCTGGCCTGCGTCTGGCGATCGGAGCGAGACTCGTATTTCGCGACCGAACGCCGGACGTTCTCGTTTACCCACAAGACCGCGCCGCCTATGCGCGGCTCACCCGGCTGCTCACGATCGGCAATCGCCGCGCCCCGAAAGGCGAATGCTGGCTCGATCTTAACGATCTGCTTGAACACGCCGAAGGCCAACTCGCGATTGTCGCGCCCACGTTAGGCGCAGGCGCGGCAGCAGACGACAATCTGCACGCCTGCCTCGGCGCGATACGCGAGTCCAGCGGCCAAGTGTGGCTGGCTTCGCGCTTCACCTTCGATGGCGAGGACCGTCGGCGTCTGCGTTTGCTCAAAGACTTGGCCGAGCATGCCGGCGCACGTTTGCTCGCCACCACGGAGCCATTGCATCACAAACCAGAACGCCGCGCGCTCCTGGATGTATTGACGTGTATCCGTGAAAAAACCACGCTCGACGCCGCCGGGCGTTTGCTTGCGGCGAACGCCGAGCGGCATTTGAAGACGCCCGCTGAGATGGCGCGGCTTTATTCCGGAGCGCCAGCTCTTATCGAAGAGTCCTTACGCCTTCTGGAAGCAGTACGCTTTTCGCTCGATGAGCTTTCTTATCAATACCCGGATGAGGCCGTTATCGGCCATCCCGATGCGCAGAGCGCCTTAGAGGCGCTCTCACGCGATGGCGCCAGGAAGCGCTACCCCGGCGGCGTCCCGGAAAAAGTGCGCGCCTCGCTCGCGCGCGAATTGGAGATCGTGAAGCAGCTCAACTACGCGCCCTACTTCCTCACCGTCGCCGATATCGTGCGCTATGCTCGAGAAGAGCGCGGCATCCTTTGCCAAGGGCGTGGCTCGGCGGCCAATTCCACGATCTGCTATTGTCTCGGCGTGACCGAGGTCGATCCGGCCGAAAATCAACTTCTGTTCGACCGCTTCATTTCCACGGAGCGCAACGAACCGCCCGATATTGACGTCGATTTTGAGCACGAGCGCCGCGAAGAGGCGATCCAATATGTCTATCAAAAGTACGGACGCCGCCGCGCGGCGCTCGCCGCCACCCTGATCTGCTATCGCGGGCGCAGCGCCATTCGCGAAGTGGGCAAAGCATTCGGCTATTCGCAGGACCGCATCGCCGCTCTCTCAAAGACGCTGCACTGGTGGTCCGAAGGCGTTAAGGAAAAGGACCTCCGCGATCTCGGTCTTAATCCCGATGATGAACGGCTGATGGCCTGCATCGGCCTCGCCAAGGAACTCAAAGGCTTTCCGCGGCACCTCTCGCAGCATGTCGGCGGCTTCGTCATCACGCGCGACAGGCTCGATGACGTCGTGCCGATTCAGAACGCGGCGATGGATGATCGCACGGTGGTCGAATGGGACAAGAGCGATCTGGAGGAGCTTAAAATCCTCAAGGTCGATTTGCTTGGACTCGGCATGCTTACCTGTCTGCGCAAAGCATTCGATATGATCGAACAGCATTACCCAGATTGGACCGCCACGCGCCGGAAGCTCGACCTCTCCACGCTCCCCAAGGAAGATCCGCGCGTTTACGCCATGCTGAAGCGCGCCGATTCCATTGGCGTGTTTCAGGTCGAGAGTCGGGCGCAGATGTCGA
>DDSN01000016.1:1699-85435 GCA_002343395.1 Hyphomonadaceae bacterium UBA2389
CCAGGGCGGCATGGTGCATCCCTATTTGAAGCGCAGGCAGGGTTTAGAGCCCGTGACATACCCGTCAAAAGCGCTCGAAGAGGTGTTGAAACGCACGCTTGGCGTGCCGCTCTTCCAAGAGCAGGCCATGCAAATCGCCATCGTCGCGGCGGGGTTCACTCCGCCCGAGGCTGACAGATTGCGCCGCGCCATGGCGACGTTCCGGCGCGTCGGAACGATTGGACAGCTCAAGGAGAAGTTTATCTCCGGCATGATCGACAACGGCTATGAGAAGGACTTCGCCGACCGCTCGTTCTCCCAGATCGAAGGGTTCGGCGAGTACGGCTTTCCTGAAAGTCATGCCGCGAGCTTCGCGCTTCTGGTTTACGCATCCGCCTGGATCAAATGTCATTACCCAGACGTGTTCGCCGCGGCGTTGCTCAACGCGCAGCCTATGGGCTTCTATGCGCCGGCGCAGATCGTACGCGACGCGCAAGAACATGGCGTCGAGGTGCGCGCGCCTGACGTCAATTCCTCATACTGGGACAATATGCTGGAACCAGGCGCGGCGGCCGCGCCGCGTCTGCACAAACGTCACATCGATATGCACGAAGATATCCTGAGCACACATGCGCTCCGCCTTGGTTTTCGTCAGATCGAGGGCTTGAGGCAGGACGAGCTTGAGCGCTGCATCGCCGCCCGCGCCGCGGGCTTTGACTCCGTGCGCGACGTGTGGCTGCGCGGAGGCTTAAGCCCCGCGACCATCGAACGCCTCGCCGACGCCGACGCTTTCCGGTCGTTGGGCCTTGAGCGGCGCGATGCGCTCTGGGCGGCGCGTGGTCTAAATCGCGTCGGCGGCCAAGAAAATACGCCGCTGTTCAGCGCCGCAGCCAACCGGACGACCGAGATCGACTTCGCGCTGCCGCCAATGCCGCTTGGCGAACATGTGGTCGAGGATTATCGCATGCTGCGACTGTCGCTCAAGGCGCACCCCGCTGCGTTGCTGCGCGAAGCGCTCGCCGCGCGCCATGTCCTGATGGCGGAGCGTTTGTCCGGAATCGAAAACGGCGCGCGCGTGCGTGTAGCGGGTCTTGTACTGGTTCGTCAGCGGCCGGGCACGGCGTCCGGCGTTATTTTCATGACGTTGGAGGACGAGACTCACATCGCCAATATCGTGGTTTGGCCGCGCGTGTTCGAACGCTTTCGGGCCGAAGTTCTCAGCGCACGCCTCTGCGCGGTGGATGGGATCGTTCAGAACGAACGCGGCGTCGTGCATGTGGTGGCCGATCGGCTGCATGATTTCAGCCCCTTATTGGCCGACCTCTCCGCCGCGCCGCTCTCATTGACGCCAACCCCCGCCGATGAAGCGCGCCGCTCCGCCGGAGATGCGCGCGTTTCCGCGGAGACCGTCATGCCGAAGGGACGCAATTTCCATTGACGGGTCCGACGTCGCGACTTTTGCAAGCTGTCCGCTAATCTTTGGCATTCTGTGCGCTGCCTATTGTAATCGCGAGAGCGAAGCGCCAGTTGGAGTCGGTCAGAGTGCTCTGACGCTTCCCAAGAGATCAAAGATGACACACCAGCCCAACATGGCGCCGCAAGCGCCTGCGACCGGCGCTGACGATCAATCCAAACGCGCTCACGAAGCAAAGCCCGCGGCGCCGGTTTCGCCCGGCGCAAAGCCTGAAGACAAGCCGCAAGAGACCAAGAAAACCTAGGTCTCGCTTACAGGCTGAAGCAGCTCCCCTGATGGGGAGCTGCTTGGCGTCTGGACAAATTAGCAGCGTTTGCGTGCGAATAGTGGCCCAGATGTCGCGAAGCATGCTAGTTTGACGACAATCAGCAACAACGCGCCCGTTCACTGCCGCCCGAAAGGGCGGGCGAAGGCGCGTGGAGATAGCAAATGACGTCGATTTCGGATCTTTTGCGACAAGCGCCAGCGCTGCGTCGGCGGGCGTTTGAATGCACGCGCGATACGAATGAGGCTTATCTGCTTGTGCATGACGTGATGACCAGCGCCATCGGCGGCGGCGACAAAGACGACAATTTCGCCCTGATCCGCGCCATGGCTGACAGCGGACCCCGCCTTTGCATCGACGCCGCGCCAGCATGAACCAAGCGCCCGCGATAGTCCAAGTAGTGCTTCGCCGCCGCATCTGGCGCGTCACCATCGACGGCGCGTTTTGCGGCGATTACAGGTCGGAGCGTCACGCCGCTGAAAGCGCCGAAGCGGCAGCCTCCACGCTGCGCGCGCAAGGGCGCACCGTGCAAATTCTGGCGACGGACGGGGTTACGCCAAAATGAAGCGTCTCTTTGCTTGGCTGTTGTGTGCACTTGCCCCCCTCTGCTTGAGCACGGCCGCCTTTGCGCAGCAAGGCGGCGACGCCGCGCCCGCCAATTCGCACAGGGTCGGCTATGGCGCGGGTTGGCGCTGCAACCATGGTTATGCACCACGGGGAATACGGTGTGAAGAAGTGACGCTGCCGGCGCATGCCCGCCTCACCTCGCGCGGCGACGACTGGGAATGCGCGCGCGGTTACATACGCGATGATGCTCGTTGCACCGCGATACGCGTCCCGGAGCACGCCTTCTTGTCGGAATTTTCCGGCGGGCGCGGATGGGAGTGCGAGCGGGGCTACGTCGACGACCTCTATGCGTGCGCGCCCGTTGTCGTGCCGGCCAACGCCTATCTGACTGAGCGCGGCGACACATGGGCGTGCGACCGCGGCTTCAGCCGCGACGGCTCCGCTTGTTCCGTCGTCATCATTCCTGAGAACGCCTATTTGAGCCGACGTGGCGACGGTTGGAGCTGCGAACACGGCTTCGCCAGAGCCGTTGGCGGCAGCAGCGCCTGTGTCGCCGTCGCGGTGCCGGAGCATGCGCATTTGAGCGCAAGTGGCGGCAGCTGGGACTGCGACGCGCCTCATGTACGGCGCGGCGCCGGCTGCGTCGCGCCATGAGCAGACCGGGAAAACAGCAAGAACAATCCGGATGTCTTGATACAGGACCGTTCCTTGTGTGGTCGCCCAACGACCGCCGGTTTTATGCAGGAGTTTGAATGCCTTTTGTCGTGAATTCTTCGCCTGGCGCGGGACTGCGCTTTGAACCCGGCCAAACCTTCACCGACGCCAAGGCCGCTCTCAATGGCGCCTCGATGTTGGCGCTGCGTGGCATGCGCTTGATCCGCATCCGCGACTTGGACACCGGCGAGGTGTTCGATGACAAGGCGTTGCGTGAGAAACTTGACCGCGACGCTCGCGACCTCGCGGAGCAGGCCGCCGCGCGGCGTACTGCAGCGACGGAGTAGAAACATGGACGAGAATCTAGCGTCCGCGCTGATAAAGCAGGAACAGCACGAGCGTGCTGAACTGACGCTAAGCGACTATTCAGCGGCCGGTGTGGACCCCCCGGACTGGATCAACGAGCCAATCCCCTCGCTTGAGACGTGGCGCCGTTGGCAGGCTGCGCAAGACAAGGCGCTCGCTCACAAGCGCGCCCGAGCGCGTGTGCACAAGTCCGCCGCAGCGAAAGACTGACCTGAACTGTTGCGGCCTGTCCTGAAGCAGAACGCGAACACCTGCGCAAACCCAGTTGGACTTACGAACAAATCGACGCTGAAGGCAAAAAACGGCCGCGAAAAAGCGCAGGTCGGAAAACGCGCCTCGCGGCTCCTTCGGCCGAAGGGTGGGCGAAGGGAATTGTGCATTGTCAATGTTCGCAATGGTGGGCGCGACAGGGATCGAACCTGTGACCCCTACGATGTCAACGTAGTGCTCTCCCGCTGAGCTACGCGCCCGAACCGTTTGGGTGGGGCGGTATAGACCGCCTACCGCCGCCGCCGCAAGCGCTGGCGCTTCGGGATTTGGAGTCTGGGTTGGAAACCCCGCCCCTCCCCTCAAGCCGCCGCGATCACCCGCTCGATCTCCACCACGAGATCCTTCAAGTGGAACGGCTTGGATAACACCTTGGCGTCTTTGGGCGCTTGGCTCTGCGCCGACAAAGCCACCGCCGCGAAGCCGGTAATGAATACGATCTTCATAGCGGGATCGGCCTCGGAGGCCCGGCGCGCCAACTCGATCCCGTCCAGCCCGGGCATGACAATGTCGGTCAGCAGCAGGTCGAAGCTGGAATGCTCCAGCGCTTCCCAGGCCGAGTCGCCGTCGCCATAGGCGGCGACATCGTGGCCGGCACGGCTCAGGCTCGTCGTCAGGAAGTTCCTGAGCGAGTCGTCGTCTTCCGCCAGCAGGATGCGCGCCATCGGCAACTCCAGTGTCCCGCCCCTTCAAACCAAGCGGTAGCCTCTAGCATGACGCTGGTAAAGACTGGCTGAAGCACGGGCGGCAGACCTTAACGTCCTCCTAATAGGCGGCGAAACATTGACGCCCACGGCGCGCGCGGCGAACAATGCCGGCGATGGACCCGTACCCGCACGGATCGCGCGCAGCCCTGGCCGATGTCGGCGCCGGGTACGATTCTGCGCCAGCGGCGGAACCGGTGTTCGCATTGATCGAGCCGCTCCACCGCACGGCGCCGCTGATCTTCGCCTCCCCCCATAGCGGGCGCCGCTACCCGCCAGACTTGCTGGCCGATGCGCGCGTCGCCCTCATCAGCCTGCGCCGATCGGAAGACGCCTACGTGGACGAGCTGTTCGCCGGCGCGGCGGCGCACGGCGCCTCCGTGCTTTCGGCCTCGGTCGCGCGCGCCTATGTCGATCTCAACCGCGACCCCGCCGAGCTCGACCCCGACATGTTCGAGGACAGGCCGCCGCCGAGCCCGCATACGACTTCGCCGCGCGTGCAGGCGGGCCTCGGCGCCATCCCGCGCGTCAGCGGCGACGGACAAAACATCTACCGGCGCAAGCTCTCCCTGCACGAAGCCGAACGCCGGATCGCGCAGGTTCATCGCCCCTATCATGCGCGTTTGAACGCGCTGGTCGACGACATCCGCACGGCGTTCGGCTGCGCCGTTCTGCTCGATTGCCACTCGATGCCGTCGAGCGCGCGCGGCGCGCACGCGCCGGATGTCGTGTTGGGCGACCGCTACGGCGCGGCCTGCCACCCCTCGGTGACCGCGCTGGCGGAAGCCACCTTGCGGCGCCTGGGCTATCGCGTGGCGCGCAACACGCCGTTCGCAGGCGGCCACACGACGCAGATTTACGGCCGTCCCAGCCTTGGCGTTCACGCGTTGCAGATCGAAATCAATCGCGGCCTCTACATCGACGAACGCACGCTGGAGCGCACCCGAGGCTATGCGCGCGTGCGCGCCGACATGGCGCGGCTGGCGGAAGCGCTCAGCGCGGCGATGTTGCACAAGAGCTTGGCTTAATCTCGCATCTTAACCTTGCTCGGCGCCAATGTTCTTAAGGACGCCGCGTTAGCCTGATCAGCCCCATGAGGTCTGATCCGCCGAAAGCAGACGAAGGCAGGTCGCGCGTCGCGCTTTGGGACGCGTGGTTGGGCGTGGCCGTCTTCCTGCTTCTGTTGTGCGCCGGCCTAGCCGCGCCCTTCTTTGATCACCTCCCGAGTCACGTCGCCGCCCCGCTTGCTTACAGCGCCGCGGCGATTGTCGCGCTCGTGCTGATCAGCCGCCGCGTGCGCCGCGTTGGGTTGCGTACGCTTCGCGCCATCGTCGACCGCATAGGCGTCGCGGACCCTGAGCCAATGACGGCGCCCTGGGTTTGCGATGGCGATACGATCGAGGATCGCGCGACTAACCGGGTTTATCGTCTTGCCAACATCGACGCTCCCGAGACCGGCGATTTCGCCATGTGCTATCATGAGCGAACAGTGGGCGAGCGGGCGAAGCGCTTCGCCATCGGCTCGGTGAGGCGCGCCAAACTAGTGTCAGTTCGGCGCACATGGCGACGGGATCGCTACAAGCGCTTCGTCGCCTACGTTTTTGTCGATGGCGTCGACCTCGGAGAACTGCTGATGGCGCAAGGCTTGGCGCGCCCGTGGCGCGGATGGCGCCCTCCCTGGTGCGGCCCAAAGGGACCGCTCGCGCGCCTGGCCGCCGATCGCGGCGAAAGTTTTTCCTGCGGCGCATGCAGGAATTGGCGCTACTGGCTCACGCCGCCGCTGTAGGATTGCGCGGATCGAGCGGCAAACCTTGCGCTTGCCGACGTTTGAGCAGCCGCAACCAGCCGTGCAGCGCTTCGCAATCGAGCCCGTGCATCATCAAGCGAAAACCCGCCTGCAGCGTGGACAGCGGCACCATCGGATGACCGTTCTTGATGAAGGAGAGGTGATAGTCGGTGCCAAGAATTTTGCCGATATAGATCGCCACCGGCTCGTCGAGTTGCAGCGAATTCGAGGCGCGGATGAAGTCGGCGCGCGGCAGAAGCAACGCGTAGAGCGGCGTGTACACCTCCACCGCCGTTTGAATGTCGACGAAGTTCAGCCATCGCTTCCGAGTCGGCGGGATGTCGAACGGACCGTCTGTGATCATCGAGAAGTCCGGCCGCGCCACCGGCGTGAGATCGCGCCCTTGCGCGCGCAAGCTCTGGTTCAGCTGGATGATGAAATTGAAGATATTGAGATCGTGCTGCAGGAAGACGTTGTCTTCCAGCTCCTTCAACGAGCGCGGCCGCAGCGGCACGGTTTCAATCGTCACCGGACCGGCGTTGGCCTTGATGAAAGCCAGGAGCTCCGTGCCGATATGGAAATGGCGTAGAATAAGAAAATTCGCATCCTGCGAGCCAAACGCGCTGAGCCCCCAGTAGATGGTTCTATGCAAAAATCCGTTGAGGTTAGGAAAGTGCGGTGAAATTCCGCGCAGGATCTTCACCAGCAAAAACCAGATGAACACGAACGGCCGGATGATGTTGAACATCCAGCGCCGCGACCACGACGCGGAGCCGCGCAGCAGCGCCGCTTTCGCCTCTTGATCGATCGGCAGACTCTGATCGAGCGCGAGCGCGAGCCAAGGATCTGGGTCCTTGGGATCGTAGCGCGCGGGGTCGAGCGTTGCGAGCGTCACGCCACGATCTCCTCGATCTGCAACGCATAGAGGCGCGCCGTCACCTCGGCGGTGCGCACGATGCGCCGCGCCGTCCGCTCGTCCGGCAACACCATCGCCAGCATCGTCTTGAACTCCTCAATGTGTTGAGCGTCGTTCTCGCCGTGATACAAGAGGAAGCGCACCGCGTCGTCGGCGAGGACGAGCGTTTCCTTGACCTTGCGGCCCCACTCTTGCGCCTTGATCGAACCCAGTCCCTCGATGATCCACATCGCGCCCAGAAGCCCGAAGGGATTGGGTTTGCTGGCCTCATGGAACATCCACGCGGACAAAGCTTCCGAGCCCACGTTCTTCTCCCCCGCGCGGATCGTCTCGACAGCGCCGCCGGTTGCAACGTAATCCGCCTCGAGCAACCGGAAATCGCGATGCTCGGTGACGGCATGACGCATGAGCGACGACCGCAACTCAAGATGCGACTCATCGATGTTGGAGGCCGCGCGCGACATCCACAAAGCGCCATCTTTCACCTGCTGACGCAGCTGAATGAGAAACGCCTGATAATCCGCTAACTCAAATCGGCCCCGCGTGAGCTTGCGGATAAGCGGCGTTTGCTCAAGCCGGCCCTCGAACGCGGTGAACACTACCGTGAGTTTGCGCAGCACATCGGCGACAGCGTCGCTCATACCGCCTCCAACATCATGAAGCCGACCAGCGCGCGGCCGCTCTCGGGCACGACGCAGAAAACCTTCTCTCCGCTCTTCACCCGCCCGCTCTGCATCAGCGCCTCCAGCATCAACCAAATCGAGGCCGATCCGACATTGCCCTTCTCGCGCAATACGGAGAACCACTTCTCCTCCGGCACCATGCCCGCGGTATCCTGCAAGAGCGAGACAATCTCCGCCCGCAGCGATTTTGCCGAGTAATGCACGAGACAGTGATCGATCTCCGCGGGAACGACGCGGCCTTCGTCGACTTTTTGCAGGTAGACGCCGATCCAGGCGCGGATCACCCGCTTCAACAACTCGAAATCTTGCAGCAGCGCGATCGCGCCGGCTTCATGCGCGGCGCGTGGGCCGATGTGCGCCCAGCTCGTGGTCATGTCGGCGCGGGTTTCGATCGGCGCTCCAGCCCACATGCAGGGATCGAAGCGGTTGGCAAGCGAAACGATGTCAATGAAGTCGATGCGCAGCGCGCCTGGGCGAGGTTTGTCCTCGACAACGATCGCGCCGGCGCCATCGGAAAGCGTGAACCGCAGAAAATCCGCCTCGGGACGCAAGCGGTGTTTTTCATCAACGAGCGCGGTGCCCTCGTAGAACTCCGGCCGAAACCAGCGCGACGAAAACTCACCCGCGCACGCTGCGGCGACCCTGTGATCGCCTGTGCGCACCGCATTCCACGCCGCCTTCGCCGCCATCAGCGACGATCCGCAAACGGATTGAAAGCTCGCGATTTCCAGGGGCGGCCCGCCAAGGTCCGCGTGTACAGCGGCCGCGTGGCCGGGAACGAAGTAATCTCCCTGGGTGGTGGCCGCCGCCAGCATGCCGAGTTCGCCGACGCCAAGGCCGGCGCGCTCCAGCGCTTGTTCGACCGCCAGTGCGCACATCCGGGCGTTGGTGTGCGAAACGGTTCCGTCCGGCGCCATGGCGTAGTGGCGGCTCTCGACGCCGTTCCAACGCAGCGCCTTCTTGCCGAAAAGCGAGCCCTTGCCGCCGATGCGGCCGAGATGGTCCTCGATCCTGTCATTGCCAACCGGAAGGCCGGGAAGGAAGACGCCCGCTCCGGTGATATAGGCTGCTGCAAGGTGCTTCATGGCTCTGCGCTTACACCAGGTCGAGGGGCCGAACTGGGGCAGCCGTTCGGGCAAAAGAAAGCCGCGGGGCTTGGGGCCCCGCGGCGAAGGTCAATAGGGAGGAAACGCCCGATAGGGCGGGTGCGGCGTCGCGAAACGCCGCAGCGGTTGAAACTTAGTTTGCAGCGCAGCATAACGCAAGAGCGATCGCGCTTTGCGTTTCTGTAACTTTTAATACAATGTTGTTTTTTCAGTATTTTTGCCAGCGTCTAGTTGATATTGCGCTGCACACATGCAAATTTGCATGAGTCTTCATGTCGTTTTGCCAGATTGCAACGTTGTCTCCACGCCCGCCTGCGGGCAGAACCCGGCGCGCCCTTCTCTGAAAGTTCCCGAAGCCCCATGACCCAACGCCTGCGCAACCTGGCGATCATCGCTCACGTCGACCACGGCAAAACCACCCTGGTCGACCAATTGCTGGCGCAAGGCGGCGCCTTTCGCGCCAACGAAGCCCGCCAAGAACGGGCGATGGACTCCAACGATCAAGAACGCGAGCGCGGCATCACCATCCTCGCCAAGTGCACGTCGATCGTGTGGAGCAAGGATGGGGAAGACTACCGCCTCAACATCGTCGACACGCCCGGTCACGCGGATTTCGGCGGCGAGGTCGAGCGCATCCTGGGCATGGTCGACGGCTGCGTGCTCTTGGTCGACGCCAGCGAAGGCGTGATGCCGCAAACCAAGTTCGTGCTCTCCAAGGCGCTGGCGCGCGGCCTTCGGCCGATGGTGGTGCTCAACAAGGTCGATCGCCCGAGCGCCGAGCCCGACAAAGCGCTCAACGAAATCTTCGAGCTTTTCCTCGCCCTCGGCGCCAGCGACGAGCAAGCCGACTTCCCCATCCTCTACGCCTCCGGAAAGGAAGGCTGGGCGAAGGCCGACATGAGCGAGGCCAACAAGGACCTCACGCCGCTTTTCGAGTTGATCGTGCGTCATGTGCCCGAACCAGCGCCCATCGTCCGCAAGGATGAGCCCTTCGCGCTGATCGTCACGATGCTGGACTCCGACGCCTTCCTCGGCCGCGTGCTGACGGGACGCGTCGAGGCCGGGCGCGTTAAGGTTGGCGACACCGTGAAGTCGCTGCGCCGCGACGGCACCGAAATCGAACGCGGGCGCCTGACCAAGCTGCTCTCGTTTCGCGGCCTGAAGCGCGTTCCCGTGGACAGCGCAGAGGCTGGCGACATCATCGCGATCGCGGGTCTTGTCGAGACGACCGTCGCTGACACGATTGGCGCTATCGACCTTGCAGCGCCGCTCAACGCGCCGCCCATTGATCCGCCGACCTTGGCGATCACGATCTCCATCAATGACTCTCCTCTGGCCGGGCGCGCCGGAGACAAAGTACAAAGCCGCGTCATACGCGGGCGGCTTCTGGCGGAAGCGGAATCGAACGTCGCCATTCGCGTCACCGAAACCGAAAACAAGGATGCGTTCGAAGTCGCTGGACGGGGCGAACTCCAGCTTGGCGTGCTTGTCGAAACCATGCGCCGCGAAGGTTTCGAGCTTTCGATCTCGCGCCCGAAAGTACTGACGCGCCAGGAAAACGGCCAGACGCTGGAACCGGTCGAGGAAGTCGTGATCGATGTCGACGACGAATACACGGGCGTCGTCATCGAGAAGATGAGCATCCGCAAGGCCGAACTCCAGGACATGCGCCCATCGGGCGGCGGCAAGACCCGCCTTGTCATGCATGCGCCTTCGCGCGGCATGGTGGGGTACCATGGCGAGTTCCTCACCGACACGCGCGGTTCCGGCGTGATGAACCGGCTGTTCCATGCCTGGGCGCCGTGGAAAGGCGACATTCCGGGCCGACGCAACGGCGCGCTTATCTCCAACGACAAGGGCCAGTCGACCGCGTACGCGCTGTGGAACTTGGAGGAGCGCGGCAGCATGTTCATCGCTGACGGCGAAGACGTGTATGAAGGCATGATCATCGGCGAAAACAGCCGCGGCGAAGACCTCGACGTTAACCCGCTCAAGGGCAAGAAGCTCACCAACGTGCGCGCGTCTGGCAAGGATGAATCGATCCGGCTCACGCCGCCGCGCCGCCTGACGCTCGAACAAGCCATGGCGTGGATCGAGGACGACGAACTGGTCGAAGTGACGCCCGCAGCCATCCGCATCCGCAAGCAGTACCTCGACCCGAACGAGCGCAAACGCGCGGCGAAGGCGCGCGAGATCGCCTGAGTCACGCTCGCTCCACGCGACACTGAAAGCAGCCGAACTTGGAGCGGATATGGACGTAGGCGATAGCCGCGTCGGCAAAGATCGAATTCACCGCTTCCGCCAATTCGATCCCGCGAACAATGCGGCCCGTTTCGTAGCGTATCCAATTGTCCGCCCCGTATCCGCGTATCGCGGCGGGATCGAGAAAATGAAACCACGGCGGCACCTGTTCATCATCGTAGTGCGCGCATGCAGTCTGATGCAGGAAGATGGGGCCAGTCTCCGCATAGGGCTGTGGTTCGTCAAAGGGACGATAAGAAAGGACCAGCTTGGTTTCGCCATCGGCGATAAGCCCAAGGCAGTGGCGACAAGGATTGGCCCCGCCCTCCGCTTTCATCGCGATCGGCGCTTGCCCGTTTGCATCAAGGCCGCCCAAGCGCAATCGTTCAAAGCGATCGGTTGGAATGCCGCGAAAACGTATCGTCATCGATTTCTCCTTCACGCCCATCACGCCATAAACCGCCGAAAAGCGCTGGCCGTTATCGGACGCGGCGCCATTAACCGAGTCACGGGTCATTACGGCACAGTTTCGCGCGCGCTGATGCGTTCTGAACGCATTCGCCATCTTTGAACGCGCGTTTCGCCCGCATCGCGTGTGGCACGCATCCTGCTGTTCGCCTTTTGCAACAAGAGGCGGGCCCATGGGGGAGCCGCCGCGAACAAAGGCGCATCACATGGCTAACGCCACTGACCTCCATGTCGGCAAGCGGCTTCGCCGCCGTCGCCGGCTTCTGGGCCTCACCCAGCAACAGCTGGCTGAGTCCATCGGCATCCGCTTTCAACAGATTCAGAAGTACGAATGCGGCGCCAACCGCGTCACCGCGAGCCGACTTTACGAACTCGCGGTCGCGCTCAACGTGCCGGTCAACTACTTCTTCGAAGGTCTGCAACAGCAAACCATGGCGCCGGCTTCGCCGGGCGCGCCGGCCAACGATCGCGATCTGATCGCGGCCGACGTGCTGAGCCAGAAGGAAACGCTGGAACTCATCCGCGCTTACTACAAGCTCGGCGAGCGCCCGCGCCGCCGCCTTCTGGACCTCGCCAAGGCGCTGCAAGACGAATCCACCGACGCGGCGTAGTCCCGCAACACGACCGCATCGGTTTGGGGGAATGGGGACGGGCTCGCCACGAGGCGGGCCCGTTTTCGTTTGGGCGAAGCCGCGCGAAAGGCGTTATGCTTCGGCTATGAACGCGCCCGACCTTTCCCGTCTCCTTGCCTTCGCCGACACGCTCGCCGACGCCGCGCGCGCGGCGATCCTGCCCTATTTTCGCGCCGCCCATGGCGTGAACCATAAAGGCGGAGCGCGCTTCGATCCGGTGACCGACGCCGACGAAGCCGCCGAACGCGCCATGCGCGCGCTGATCGAACAGGAATTTCCGAGCCATTCCGTGCTCGGCGAGGAGTTCGGCGGTTCACTTTCGGCGGATGGTTATCAATGGATCCTCGATCCGATCGACGGCACCCGCGCCTTCATCGCGGGACTGCCGACGTGGGGCGTGCTGATCGGGCTCTACCATCACGGCCAACCGCTGCTTGGGGTGATGGATCAACCCTATCTCGACGAGCGGTATCGCGGCTGGACGAGCGCGGAGTCGCGGGGCGCGACTTGCAGCGCGCGTGGCGTGACGCGGCCTTTGCAAACGCGCGCCTGCGCCAATCTGGAAGCCGCGATCCTCTCCACCACCGATCCTTACCTCTTTCACGGCCCCGAAGCGCAAAACTTCGCCCGCGTCCGCGACCGCGTGAAGCTCACGCGGTACGGCTTTGATTGCTACGCCTATTGCATGCTCGCCGCGGGACACATCGATTGCGTGGTCGAAAGCGGCTTGAAACCCTTTGATATCGCCGCGCTCATCCCGATCGTCACCGGCGCCGGCGGCGGCATTTGCTCCTGGAACGGCGGCGACGCCAGCGCCGGCGGGCGCGTGCTGGCGTGGGGCGATGCGCGCGTGCGCGACGAAGCGCTCGCCGCGCTGGCATGACCAGCGCGCGCGGCCGCTTGCGGAAGCGGCGCGATGCGTTCAGCGGTGCTGCAACGCATCGCTCAACTGGAATCAACAGCGCTCCAGGCCGCGTGCGCGAAATGCGCGGCATCGGCCACGGCGAAATCGCCTGCCTGGCGCTGGAGCGAAAAAAATGTGCGCGTGGGCCGCGTGAACAGCCGCGCGAGCGCCCGCCGCCGCGCCAGCCAGCACGCGAGACGCTTGGCGAGTTTCTCGCGATCGCGCTCCGCGCGCGTCAAGGCTTCGAGCCGCCGCGCCAAACCATGCGTCGACACGTACGCGGTCCACGCGCGCCCTTCGCGGTCGGCGGCGCAAGGCGGCGCGACGCGTTTTTCCGCTGGCGGGTCGTTCGCGAACAAATCCCGGTAAATGTCCGCGAGCGCCGCCGCGCTTGCCGCGCTTCGGTCGGGATCAATCACCGAAGACGCAAGCTCCTTCGCGCCTCTCGGGCGGCGCGTGCGCGCGGCCGTTGACCCGCGCGCGCGATCGAGACGCAGCGCCAGTTGGACGGACGCCCGCCCCTTTGATGCGCCGCCATCGCGGGCCACGCGGTTTGCGTTGTTGCGCGCGGGCGCGACATCCGCCCGCGCATCGGCGCGCATCACCAGCGCCGCGGCGTCAATGAACAGAAGCCGGCGCAGCAGGTGTTCGCACCGCGCAATCCATTGGCACGCCAGTCTGTGCGCCTTGCGCTCCATCAACAGAACGTCAATCAGGGCTTGCGGATCGCCGAACATCGCGAGCGACGCACGCACGAACTCCGCGAACGTATGCCAAAGGCTGGCGACGGAGCTGTGCTCGGGTGTGTGGGCGGCGTGCATGGGCGGTCAAGCATGAGCCAAGCGCAACCCAGTCGGATTGTTTGGAGTCTATCCCCTTTTTGCGGCCGCGTGTGTCACGCTTCCCTCTCCCCCTCACGGGGTTCGAGGCTCCGGCGAGGCATACCGGCTCGCCGCGCGCTTTGAAGGATGAGTTCCTATACGCATCGCACCGCATCGCGTCGCGTCACGCTCGCGTCGCCTCCTGAATAAACGGGGCAACCTTGAGTCTTAGCAATTCGATCAATTCGGGCTGCATGAACTGGTAGTCGTCTGGAATGTCCAAAACGTGCAAAGCCTTGTAGCGGACTTCGTCACGGTGCTCGGCGCGAATGCGCGACCTGTGCTTTTCTTCCATGACCAGGATTAGATCGGCCCACCGCAAATCCGCGACCGTCAGCCGCCTTCGCGCGCTTCCGCTCACGCCCGCCGACCTGACCGATACCCCAGAATGATTCTTCCACACATGTTCGGCCGTGGGGCTGCGCCATTGATTCCGGCTGCAGACAAACTGAACATTCAGGGGCCCAGCATCGGCCATCAGCCTCATCCACTCTCTATGCGGCCACGGTAACCCCAATCTCTGGGCGCGACGATTCTTGACGCTTCGCGTGTAGAGCAGCTTCCAGGACTTCTCGGGCTTGTCCCGGTTTTGTTTGGACTGGTCGCGGCCGCGCGTGGCGTTCGCCGCGCGCCGCCGCGCCCGCGAGCGTTCACGAGACATTGGGCGTTCCTGCGTTGGCGGGTCAGCAGCCGCGGCAACACAGAAGTTCGACCGTCTATCCTGGACGGAGTCCGCCATCAAGCATCTGGCGGATCTCGCCTGCCCCTACCGATAAAACTCCACCCGGCGATCGCGAAAAAATCCCCACGCCGCGCGGTGGCGGTCGAGGAAATCCAGATCGAAGCTGTGAACCAGCACGCCTTCGTCGGCGCGCTCGAAGCTCTGGACCAGATCGCCGCGATGGTTGGCGATGAAGCTTGAGCCGTAGAAGAGCTGGCCGCTGGCCTCCGTCCCGATGCGATTGCTGGCGACTACGGGTATGACGTTCGACACCGCATGGCCCTGCATGGCGCGCCGCCAGGGATCGCGGGTGTCGAGCGAAGCGTCGTGCGGCTCGCTGCCGATCGCGGTTGGATAGAACAACACCTCGGCGCCCATCAGCGCCATCGCGCGCGCGCATTCGGGAAACCACTGGTCCCAACAAATGCCGACGCCGATGCGGCCGTGCGCGGTGTCCCACACCTTGAAGCCGCTATCGCCGGGGCGGAAATAATACTTCTCCTGATAGCCTGGGCCGTCGGGGATATGACTCTTGCGATAAACGCCGAGCTGTTTGCCGTCAGCGTCGAGGATCACGACGGAATTGTAGTAGGCCGGGCCTTCGCGCTCATAGATCGAGACGGGAATGACAACGCCGAGCTCTTTCGCCACCGGCTGAAGCGCGACGACGCATGGGTGCGTCGCCGCGGGATAAGCGGTCGCGAACCACTTCTCTTCCTGAGTTGTACAAAAGTACGGCCCCTGGAACAGCTCTGACGGCAAGGTCACCTGCGCGCCCTGTTTGGCGGCGTCGCGGATGAAGCGCTCGGTCTTGGCTATGTTAGCGGCGATGTCCTCGCCATACGACGTTTGAATCGCGGCGACGGTGATGGTGCGGGTCATCACGCCGGCTCCTGTTGTGTGATGCAGTGGAAGGAGCCGCCGCCCGTAAGGATGGCGTTCGACGACAAGCCCACGACCTTGCGTCCCGGAAACAGCGGCTCAAGCGCCTTGACGGCGTCGTCGCCGGTTCCAGAATAGATAGGCACGACGACGGTGCTGTTGCCGATGATGAAATTCATGTGGCTCGCCGGCACGATGTCGCCGTCCTCGTCCGCCACCACGCCCGGCGAGGGAATGCGGATCACGTCGAGCTTTCGGCCCTGGGCGTCGCGCATGGCGCCGAGCGAGAGCGCGATTTCCTCCAACACGTCGTGATTGGGATCGGAGCGGTCGAACGGCGCCTGGCAGACGACGCGCCCAGGCGCCACGAAGCGCGCGAGGTTGTCGATGTGGCCGTCCGTGTGATCGTTGAGCAAGCCTTCGTCGAGCCAGAGCACTTTCTCTATCCCGAGCGCCTTCTTCAGCGCGACTTCCGCGCCCTCCTCGGTCCAGTGCGCGTTGCGGTTTGGATTGAGCAGGCACTGGCGCGTGGTCAGCAGCGTCCCCTCGCCATCCATCTCGATGGCGCCGCCCTCCAAGATGAAGTCGTGGCGCTTGTAAGCGGCGCCGGCGGTGAGCGCGATGCGGGCGCCGACCTCGTCATCATGGGGCAGCTGATACTTGCCGCCCCAACCGTTGAACAGGAAGCCGTGAGCTTTGCCGTCGGCGGTGAAGATCGGGCCGGTGTCGCGGAACCAGATGTCGCCAAACGCCGCGGGAACGATTTCGGCGCTTCTGCCAAGCGCCAGTTTCGCCGTCGCCTCGGCCTCGCGGCCATGCGCAAGCACGCGCATGCGATCGCCTTCGCCATTGTCGGCCAAGGCATGCACCATCGCCGCCACCTCGGCGCGCGCGGGCTCGAGGTCCTCGCCCCAGAGGTCGGCGGCCGACGGCCAGCCGGTCCAGATCGCCTTGTGCGGCGCCCATTCGCCAGGAATCGCGGTCATTGCGCACCCTTAGCCCAACCGAAGCACGCCAGATAGGCGGCTTTCCCCCAGGCGCAAGGCCGGCGGCTTCTGGCGTGGGCGGGCCCGTTCCGCTAAGACCGAGCCCAGGGGACAATCCGAGACGCCGATGCCTAGCACACGAGCCGCCTTCGACCGCGCGACTCTCGCGTTCGCCATCGTGCTGGTCGCGGTGACGTGGCTGCGCATCGCTATTCTGCGCGTCAACGGCTTCGAACTCTATTTCGACGAAGCGCAGTACTGGGCGTGGTCGCGCTCGTTCGATTGGGGATATTTCTCAAAGCCGCCCCTGGTGGCGTGGGTGATCGCGGCGACCACCGCCCTCTTCGGCGACGCCGAATGGGCGGTGCGCCTTGGCGCGCCGATTGGACAAGCGATCGCTGCGTCCGCCCTCTTCGCGCTTGGCCGTTCCATGTACGGCGCGTGGCCCGGCTTCTGGGCCGGCCTCGGCTGGCTGATGCTGCCCGGCGTCTTCGTGTCCTCCGGCGTGATCTCAACCGACGCAGTGATGCTGCCGTTTTGGGCGCTTGGCATGTTCGCGTTGTGGCGGCTGACGAACACACGCGCCTGGGCATGGGCGATCTTGCTTGGCGTTTTCGTCGGCGTGGGGACGCTCGCGAAATACGCGATGCTGTACTTTTTCATCTGCGCGGCGCTTGCGGCATGGTGGGTGTTGCCAGTGCGCGAGGGGCTCGCCAAGGGGCGCGGGATCGTGGCCGCTCTGACGGCGGCGGCGATCATGGCGCCGAACCTCGTCTGGAATTTCCAGAATGGATTCGCCACCGCGCGGCATACGGCATCGAACGCGCGGCTCGATCCCGGTGACCTGTTCAACGTCGACGAGCTGATCGAATTCATCGGCGGCCAAGCCGGCGTGATCGGACCCCTGCTTTTCCTGGTGCTTGTCTGGGCGCTATGGCGCGCCATGGGACGGACAAGAAGTCGGGAAGACGATTTCCTCCTGGCGTTCATGCTGCCGGCGCTCGCGTTTGTGACCGCGCTTTCGTTCTTGTCGCGCGCTAACGCCAATTGGGTGGCGGTGTCCTATCCCGCCATCGTGGTGTGGGTCACGGGACTGTTGTTCGGCTCGCGCGGCGGCCGGCGTTTGCTGGTCGCGGCCACGACCGTCAACCTTCTGCTCGCGAGCGCGTTCGCGGGCGTCATCGCGCTGCGGCCCGATTTGGCCACGCAGGTCAAGGGCGTGCGCGAAACGCGCGGTTGGGCGCACGCGGCGCGGGAGATCGCGCAACGCGCATCGGCGCAACCGGGCGATGCGCCGTTCACGGCGGTCATGGTCGACGACCGCGCGCTGTTCTTCGAGTTGAATTATTATTGGCGCGATGCGCGCGAAGGCGGCGCGGCGCTGCCGCCGCTGCGCATGTGGCGCTTGCACGCGGAGGCCGGCAACTCAGCGGAGGCTGTCGATCCGATGCGCGTGGAGGAAGGCGGCCGTGTGCTGATCGTGCATATGCGCGGCGACTACCTGCCCCTCATCGCGGCGGACTTCACGGTCTTTCGCCGCGCCGATCACCTCTCGATCCCGCTTGGCGGCGACTACGCGCGCGAACTCGACATTTCCGTCGGCGAGGGGTTTGCGCCAGTGGCGCGCGATGAAGCATTTGAGGAAAGACTTCGCGGAAGGAATGAGCGGTGAAGAACAATCAAGAACGCGACGCGGAAGGCATCTTCGCCCTCTCCCCCGTCATCCCGGTGGTGACGATCGACGCCGCCGAGGATGCAATCCCGCTCGCGCGCGCGCTGCTGGCCGGCGGCGTCGCCACAATGGAAATCACGCTGCGCACGCCGGCGGCCTTGGACGCGATCAAGGCGGTCTCCGCCGCGGTTCCAGAATTTGTCGTGGGCGCGGGCACCGTGCTCACCAAACACGATCTCGCCGCGGTCATCGAAGCGGGCGCGCGTTACGCGCTCTCGCCCGGCGGAACGCCGAAACTCTTGAAGGCCGCGCGCGACGCCGCGATCCCGTTCGTTCCAGGCGTCGCCAGCGCCAGCGAAGTGATGCGCGGCTTCGAACTTGGGTACACGCACTTCAAGTTCTTTCCCGCAGAACAGATCGGCGGCGCGGCGGCGTTGAAGTCGCTCGCGGCGCCGCTCGCCAGCGCACGGTTTTGCCCCACCGGTTCGATCACGCCCGCACTCGCGCCATCCTATCTCGCGCTGCCTAATGTGCGCTGCGTAGGCGGATCGTGGCTGGCGCCTCCGGAAAAGATCAAAGCGCGCGATTGGGCGGGCATTGAAGCGGCGGCTCGCCTCGCCGCGTCCTTGGGCAAGGACGCATAGTAGCTCGAATCCGCCGCGCCCCGTCGAGGAATTTGTGCGCCATCGGACGCTCCCCGCGCAAAACACGCTCAGCGCGGCTCAACGTTGTCGCGCAGCCATGCGGCGAACTCGCCCTCGTCGATCTCGCCAGAGGCGAGGGACAAACACTGGACAATCACCTCGGCCTCATCGGCGACGATCTCCAAGCCATTTACAAAGAGAAAAGCGTAAGCGGCCAGAAAGCCGGTGCGCTTATTGCCATCCACGAAGGGATGATTGCGCATGATGCCCGCCGCGTAGAGAGCGCCCAGCGCAATCAGAGATTCCTCGCCGTAACTCCAGGCGTTGCGCGGGCGGGCGAGCGCTGACTCGAGCAACCCGAGATCGCGCAACCCGGCGGCGCCGCCATGTTCAACGAGCTGCTCGTCGTGCATGGCCTGCACCGCGGCAAGGTCCAGCCATGTCGGCTCACTCATTTCGCAAGTTCTCGCAGCGCATTGCGATAGCGCTTCATCGCCCGGCGCGCCGCTTCGATCTGCTCTTGGATACGGTCGTCAAATCCTCGTAGCGCGACGCCATCCGGCGTGTCGCTGACGCTGACTTCGTCGCCCTCGCCGACGCCAAGCTTGGCGAGAATCTCCTTCGGCAACACGACGCCCAGCGAGTTGCCGATCCGGCGCACCTTGAGCGTGCGCCCACGAGGCCTCGGCGCAGGCCGATCCTGAAACTCGGCCTGTTCGGTGTCGCTTACGCCCTTGTTTTTGTTCTTGTCTTCCATTGTTGGCCTCACGTTATAACACAAGTTATAACATCAATAGCCCCCTGTCCAGCGCCGATCAGTTCAGCCCCTGCGCGACCGCCTTCAGCCGCTCGATGATCGAAAGCTTGTCATCAGGGAAATCAGCGTCGATCCACCACGCCTCGACCTCGCGCATGACCGCGCCCACTTTTGGTCCGGGCGGCACGCCGGCGGCCATCACCTCGTCGCCCGTGAGCGGCAATCTCGGCGCCGTCCACATCTGGCCATGCGCGACAAGCGCGCGCCATTGCTGCGCCTTGTCTCCGCCGACGCCGGCCCACGCCAGCATGACGCGATCGCGGAACGCTTCGTTGCCGAGCATGTAAATCGCACGCCGCATTTCGCGAAGCGACATGTAGGAGGCAAGCTTCACGTCGTCGCCGAGCGCGGCGATCAAGCGACCACGCTCCTCGTTGGAGAGCTTCAGACGCCGCGCCAAGGCTTGCGCGCTCGCCTGGTCGGGAAGCGACGCCGCCACGCGCGTCATCGCATCGACGGGCAGAAGCAAATCCGCTTCGATAGAACAGAGCGCGTCGAAGCGTGGTTCGTTGTTCATCTCCGGCAATGCGCGGGCGCGAACCTCGATCGCGGTCATGCCTTCCCAGGCCGCACGCGGATCGGGCGCGGCCAAGAGCTTCTTCACTTCCTTCCAGACGCGTTCGACCGAGAGCGTATCGAGACCGCCAACCAGATCGGCGCACGCATGCAGCCCGTGCGGGTCGATCGGCCCGCGCGCGTACCAGGCATTGAAGCGAAAGAACCGCAGGATGCGCAGATAGTCTTCTCTGATCCGCTGATGCGCGTCGCCGATGAAAATCACCCGGCCCGCGCGCGCGTCCTCCAAACCGCCGCCGGTGGGATCGTGGATGCTTCCGTCGGGCGCGGCGTAGAGCGCGTTCATGCGGAAATCGCGGCGCTGGGCGTCCTCTTCCCAGCTTTCGGTGAAGGCGACGGTCGCGCGGCGGCCGTCAGTGCTCACATCGCGGCGCAACGTCGTGACTTCGAAGGGCTTGTGATTGACGACGACGGTCACCGTACCGTGCTCGACGCCCGTGGGATGGGCGGCGAAGCCGGCGGCCTGCGCGATCTCGGTGACGCGATCAGGCGTCAGCTGGGTGGCGATGTCGATGTCGTCGACCTCGCGCCCCATCAGCGTGTTGCGCACGCAACCGCCAACGAAACGCGAGCCGCCCGGTCGCGCCGCTTCAAGCGCAGCGATGAGCGCTTGCGTTTCCGCGGCGCGAAGCCAGGGGGCGTGGGTGATGGCGGTCAAACTGTTCCCTCGCCACTGTTAGCGCAAGTCCCGCACCCCAACGCCACGCCGCGTGGCAGCGTCGAGTAGCACGCTATCGCGGCTGGCGAGCGTCGCGCCTCGCGCCATTGCGAGATGGAGATAAAGCGCATCGTAGACTCCAAGCTGTTCGCTCCGCGCAAGCGCTATGACGCCTGCAAGCTCCGCGGGGACGGGTTGCGGGGCGATTGAAAGCAGAGTTTCGAGCGCCGGCAAGTCCGCGTCGAGCGCAACCGCGCCAACCAGACCGCGCAGTTCGAGCTTGATCAACGCATGTCGCATTTCCATGCGAAACGCGTCGGGCGCAAGCAACATCTCGGACGCCGCCGCGGCGCGAAACGCCTCGGACGCCGCTGTCGCCTGACTTGGAACCAACCAAGCCAGCGCCGCCGAAGCATCGACCACGACCGTCATCTAGCGCTCGTCTTCGAGCCAGGTTTTCACGTCTTCCCAAGGGATCGGCTGGGCCGCTTCCGGATGCGCGCGCGCCCAGGCGTCGCGGTCGGCGGCGATCCGAGCAAGCAGCCCCGCGCGCTCTTCGACGGAGGCGGCCTTCGCAACGGGCGTGAGCTTCGCTGCGGGCGCGCCGTGACGCGTTATGACGATCTCCTCGCCACTCGCTTCGACTTCGGCCACAAGCGCCGAAAGCTTGTTCTTTGCATCGTAGAGAGCGATTTCACGCATACGACCATTCTAGCCAACATCTGGCTAGAATGCAAATCTGTGCGGTTCGTCCCGATCAGCGGTTCAAATATTGCTGCCGCACGTGCGATGAATAGAAATCCGGCATGGCCAGCAATTGCAGCGCCATGAACAACACGGCGCGGCGGCCGTCGGCGTCGGCCACGGGCGCGGCGATCGTCCCGCGGTTATTCGAATTGCCGCTGAAGTCGATGCGGCCAACCGGCTGTCCATCGCGGCTGATAATGTAGCCCTCGACCACGCGCCGATCCATCATTGGGTTCTCGCGGCCAAATCCGGTGGGCGCGGCGTCATAGGCGACGCCATCGAACGATAGGCGCGCGTGCAGGATGGCGTGGGCTTCGGGGCCGGTTTCATCCTCGCCGGCGGAAATCGAAACGCCGCCGATGCCAAAGCTTGTCTCCCTGAACGCCGGCAGCGTCACTTCCATGGCGTACGCGCCTTCGGGCTGATCGCGCGCCTCGCAGGCGTAGAGTTCCGAGGTGCTCTGATTCCAATGCACGCCCAGCAGCGACCTGCCTCCGGATTGAAGGCGGCAAGCGCCTGTCAGCAGCTCCGTCTCGTCCGCGCCGACAAAGCGGTAGTTGAGCGTAACGCGCGTGCGGTTGCGGGTGAGGATGTTGGTCTGCATCGCCGAGCTGCGAACCGTCACGGCATACCCGCCAGCTGAACCACCAGTTTCCATGAAATGCGCGCGTGCGCCGCCGATCTCCAGGCTTTCAACCGGAACCGCGTAGGTAGGCGCGCCGTCCGCGGGCGCCGCCGGCTCCTGCGCGAAAGCTGACAGCGGCAACAGCGCGCACGCGACGGCCAAGCACAAACGTTTCATCGAATCGCTCCCCTCTTTCCCATGTCGAGCTAGGCGCGTTCGCGCGTGAGTCGCAACTCTTAGCCGGGGGGATATGTCTTCTAAGGTGCGCCCGCCCCGTGGCGCGCACGCAGGAATTACCGCTCCCGCGCCACGCGTAGGCCGGCGACGTCATGCTCGGGGTCCCCCGCGATGCGTCCGCCTAGGCTTTCAGCATCGACACCGATGTCGCCACCGAGAATGGCACCCTCCTCCGCCCATTCCGTCGCATTGCCGAGCATGTCGTACAAACCAAATGCGTTCGGCTGGAATGAGCCGACGGGCAGTCGTGCTGACACTGGACCGCAGCCGGCGAAAGCGGCGCCGTTGCGGGCGCCGGGTTCGCAAACGGGCGCTTCGTTGCCCCAGTAATAATTTTGCCGCCGTCCGCCTGGAAACGCTGCAAGCCCCCATTCCGAAGCTGTGAGCAGTCGATAGCGATGGCCGGTCACCCGGGTGAGCCATTGCACGTAGGCCTGCGCGTCACGCCCGGTCCTGTAGTTGACGGGCCGGCGCGCGTCATTCGCGTCAGGCGGGTTTGAAGCGTCGCCGTTGCAAGCGCGGGCGACAACGCACGCGTGCCATTGTGCGTTCGTCACCTCATACTGACTGACGGCAAACGATTGCCCCGGAATCCACACCATCGATGGGCAGTCAGCGTCGCAATCGCGAAATGGGCGCGGCGCGGGAAATGTCGCCGGCAGTGGCTCCCCGCGTGAGCGTACGACGCGACAAAGGGGAGAGATATCGAGCGCTTCGCAATTTCTTATCGCGCGCTCGATACTTGGGAAGTGCGGATTGAGAAGCCAGCCGCTGAGTTGGCCGTCCTCGCGCTCGACGTACATCCAAAGCTCTTGATCGTCGGCCCCGCTATACTCGATCCAGAGCCCCTCGCGTGGCGGTTCTTCCGGGCAATCCTCTTCGCAACGATCGGCTTCAAACATCCGCAATTCGCCGCGACGCCAAAGCCAATAATTCCAGTCGGCGAAGCCGATAATCTGGAACACGACGTCCCCAACCTCGTAACCGTCGCCGGCGCGCCGAACGACTCCACGCTGGCGCGTATGGAGTTCGGATCGAGTCGCGCGAATCCATTCGCCCATCGCAAGTTGATCGATGACAGGAGCCGCAGGGTCTGGCGTCGCGCGGACATCGAGTTTGTCGGCAAAGAGGTCGGTCGCATCGATATGGACATAATGGCGCCCAAGATCGCAATACTCCCCGCACCAAGTTTCGTCCGTTGGCAGGCGATAAAGGCCTCGCTCGGTGATCGGTGGGTCCGCGACCTCACTGCGCTCGGCGCGCGCGGGTTGCAGCTGCGCGCAGGCGCTCGCCGCCAGAATCAGCGCCAACGCCATCACCGAACGAAATCGCACAGGCCGCTCATCCATAAAGTCGCTCCCACAACGCGCGGATCATGCCAGCAGTCGCGCCCCAGATGAAGCGGCCTTCGTACGGCATCGCATAGTACGCGCGCGGCTTGCCGTTCCACACCGCTTCGCGACGCTCGTGATTGGCGGGATCCATCAAAAACGACAGCGGCGTCTCGAACACGTCGGCCACCTCGCGCGGATTAAGCGTCAGTTCGAAGTCCGGTTCGACGAGCCCGACAATGGGCGTGACCGTAAAGCCCGTGCCGGTGTTGTACCGATCCCAGGCGCCGATGGGCTCGATGAGGCGACGCGAAAGCCCGATCTCTTCTTCCGTCTCGCGCAGCGCGGTGGCGACCGCATCCGCATCGTGCGACTCCACGCGCCCGCCGGGGAACGACACCTGCCCCGGATGCGCCGGCGTTTCGTTGGCGCGCTGCGTGAACAGCACCGTCCAGCCCTCCGCGCGCCTGATAACTGGCATCAACACCGCCGCTGGTTTCTTTGGCGCCGGCAGATCGACCCAATCGGGATTGAGGTCATGATCGCCGCGCGTTGGCGCGTGCGGCGCGATTGCATCCAACGGATCGAGGCGGGAACGGAGGAGAGATTCGAATGCGTCCCGCGTGCTCATCGTGTCCGCATAGATGTGAACAGCAGCAGCGTCCATCCCGGGTCGAACTTCGCGTTAATGAAGGGCCGCGCGCGACGCCCAACCAACTTCGCCAATGAGAGGGCTTGCGTTTCTGACTTGTAGTTGTAGCCTGAAGTGTGCTCGAGACGATTGGTTACGGGGAAAGGTCGTGCGAGTTGGCGTGTTTCTGGTAGCGGTGCTTTGGGTAGCAGGTTTCCCACTCCTCGCTATGCTACTCGAATACATGATCAAGCAGTCAGTGACAAATGGCAGTGCTATTTCAACACTGGTGCCATACGCTGTTTCTTACTCGATTGTGACGAAGATGGCTCCGGTTCGCATCATGCTGATTGCTGTGGGGGCTATTGCCGCTGCTTGTTATGCGTTGCACCTAGCGGAATTCGATCTTCCTCATGCTGAAGCCTATGTCTTTTCTGGTTATCTGATTGTCATCATCGCAGCGTGTGTCGAGAGATTCCACATGCACGTGCTTTCTGGAAAACCCTTCGAGGTCTGAGTTACATGGATCTAGTTTCTGTGCTCCTGGGCTTAGTTGGCGCAATTGTCAGTTTTGGCGTTTCCGCTTCCTCTGTGCGCGCGAGGTTCTTGGCGCGGAAGCGCTTCGCTGAGAAGCTCCATGAAAATCTCGACGCGGACCTCGCCAAAGATGAACAAAAGCTGGCCACGAGCATTCTCGAATTTGTGGATCGGAAGTCGCTCAAACACGAAAAGGCCGAATATACTGCCGCGGAGTTGTCGCTGAACAAGTCCCTCAGCGAACTGTCCGACCAAGAGGCGCAAGCCCTCATAAAGAACTTCGCCGGCGAAACTGAGCGTGCGAAAGCGGCAATTGCTAGGATTATCGCTCACAGCGTAGTCGGCATGCGGAGCTGATCCCCAAGAAGGGGATCAGCTGTTTGGGGTCCGAACGCAACAATCAGATTCTGGGCACATGTTTGGCCCGCTCAGACATGAGGATTGTCTAAACGTCAAAATGCCGACGCTCCCAGCTCCCACCAGCGTCCGCCGCTCCACACGCCGAGCTTTCCGTCCCGTCGCTCCGCCCATTCAACCAGTTCATAGAACGGCGCGCGCAGGATGCGCGCTTCCAGGCGTCCGCGCACGAGAATGTAGGGCCTTGGTTCATCGCCGTGATGACCGACGCGAATGGGGTGCGCCGAGCCGGCGGTGACAATGTCGCCGACATTAGTGGTGAAGACGATGGTTTGATCCCGCCCCTCCCCATGCCGATCAGCGCGGATGGCGACGAACGGCGCATCCTCCACATCGACGCGGATTTTCTCCACGGGGGTGACGAGATAGGTTGCGCCGTCGTCATCCTTGCGCAGGATCGAGGCGAACAATCGCACCATCGACTCGCGCGTGATGCGCGTTCCCTCGTGTTTCCAGGTTCCATCGCGCAGGATTTCAAAACCCGCCTCGCCGCAATAAGGCGGGTTCCACTGGTCGACCGGCGGCGGGCGTCTGTCGCTGGCGCCGGCCTGGACCTTGAGCGCGGCGAGCACTTGCTCCAGGGACGAGGGAGAATTCGACATGATCAAAACGTCTCGATTAACACACTTCGTCATTCCGGACAGCGCGCAGCGCTGATCCGGAACCCAGGGGATCGAAAGGCTGTGCGTTTGCCCCTAGGTTCCGGGCGCTTCGCTCCGCGAAGCCCCGGAATGACGATGATGAGTGATCTCCCGTCATAATTCGGCCCTCCGCCGCTTTCAGGCCAAGTGGTGTACCGGCTGGCCGCCCGGAAAGCGGCGAAAACAAGAGTTAAGCGAGCTTCGCGCCCATGAGCAATTCTGATCCACAAGCCGCCCAGGCCCTCGTCGCGGAGGCGGAGCAGGCCGGCCCCCTGCTTGAGCGTGTCCGCGCCGAGATCGGCAAGGCGGTGTTTGGGCAGGAGCGCGTGGTCGAGCTGACGCTGGCCGCGATCCTTGCGGGCGGTCACGCGCTGCTTGTCGGCGCGCCGGGATTGGCCAAGACCAAACTCGTCGAGGCGACGGCGCACGTGCTGGGCCTCGACTGGGCGCGCGTGCAGTTCACGCCTGACCTGATGCCCGCCGACATTCTAGGCTCCGAGGTCCTCGACCAGGACGAACAGGGACGCCGGCACTTTCGCTTCGTGAAGGGTCCGATCTTCACGCAACTGCTCATGGCTGACGAAATCAATCGCGCGTCGCCGCGAACGCAGTCGGCGCTGCTGCAAGCGATGCAGGAGCATCATGTCACGGTCGCGGGGCAAGCTTACGATGTTCCGCGCCCCTTTCACGTTCTGGCGACGCAAAACCCGATCGAGCACGAAGGCGCTTATCCGCTCCCGGAAGCGCAGCTGGATCGCTTCTTGCTGCAAGTCGACGTGCCTTACCCCGACGCAGAGATTGAGCGGCGTATTTTGATTGAAACAACGGGCGTGGAAAGCGCGGCGCCGCAGCGCGTGCTGGATGCGCAAACGCTGATGCGGCTGCAGCATGTGGTGCGGGCGATGCCGGTGGGCGAGAAGGTGTTGGCGTCCATCCTTGAACTCGTCCGTTCTGCGCGGCCAGGCACGAGCAGCGATAGCCGCGTGAACGCGCACGTCGCGTGGGGGCCAGGGCCGCGCGCCGGACAGGCGCTGATGCTGGCGGCGCGCGCGCGCGCGCTGTTGCGCGGGCGGCTCACGCCCGCCGTCGACGATGTCGCCGCGCTCGCGCGCCCGGCGCTCGTGCATCGCATGCAGCTCTCGTTCGGCGCGCGCGCGGAAGGATTGGACATCGACACGCTCGTTGACGAACTCGCGGAGCGCGCCGCGTGAGCGAAGCCGCGCGGCTCGACGCGCTCGCGCTCGCTGGCGACTTGCCCGGCGTGCTTCTGGACGCGAAGCGTCTCGCGGCGATGGCGCCGGGCGTTCACGGACGCCGACGCAGCGGCCAAGGCGAAGCGTTCTGGCAATATCGTGACCATCGCCCCGAGGACGGCGCGCGCCTGGTGGACTGGCGCCGGTCCGCGCGCGGCGACCGCTATTACGTGCGCGAGCGTGAACGCGAAGCGGCGCAGACGGCGTGGTTGTGGTTGGATGCGAACCCAGGCTTCGACTGGACAAGCGACGCGCGGCGGCCGACGAAACTGCGCCGCGCGCGCACCTTGGCGCTGGCGCTCGCCATCCTGCTCGCGCGCGGCGGCGAACGCGTCGGCGTCTTGGGCGGACAGTCACGGTCCGGCGCACGCGCGGTGGACCGCCTGGCGGGAGATCTGCTCGCCGCGCCGAGCGACGCCGCGCCGACCGCGCAGTCCTGCGTGTTGTTCTTCAGCGATTTCTACGCGCCGCTCGAGAGCTGGCGCGCCCGGCTCGCGCGCTGCGCCGAGGTGGGCGCGACAGGCGCTCTGGTCATGACGGCCGATCCCGCGGAAGATGATTTCCCGTATCAGGGCCGCACCCTTTTCGAAGCGCCCGGCGTGCGTGGCGGCGTCTTGATCGGCCGCGCGGAAGCGGCGCGGACCGAATACGCGCGGCGTTTGCTCGCGCACCGCAACGCAATCCGTGCGCTTGGCGCGGAGCACCGCTTCCCAGCGTTGCTTCACCGCACCGATCATAGCGCCGCGCCGACGCTATCGATGCTGATCGCGCTGGTGACGGAGCGCGGCCCGTGACGCTTGGGCCGATACTGTTCGCGGCCCCCGGCGCTCTCTGGGCGCTGCTGGCGCTGCCGGCGTTGTACTGGCTGATGCGGGCGACGCCGCCGGCGCCGCGGCGCGAGGCGTTTCCCCCCGCGCGGCTCCTCGAAGGCGTGCGGACCGACGACCAGACCCGCGAACGCGCGCCGCTTTGGCTAGTGCTGTTTCGAGCGTTGGCGGCCGCGCTCCTCATCTTGGCGTTCGCGCGCCCGAGCTTGGCGCCAAACGCCGCGCAAGACGGGCAAGGCGGGCGCACGCTCATCGTCATCGACGACGGATGGACCTCCGCCCCGTTCTGGAGCGACGTGCGCTCAACGGCGCTGGCGGAGATCAATCGCGCCGAACGCACGGGCGCGCCAGTGTCGCTGCTGCTCACCGCGCCCAGCTTGCGACCGCGCGATCCCGGCGAAGCGCTCACCGCCGCCGACGCCAAGGCGGTCCTCGCGCGGCTCGAACCCCAACCCTGGCGACCCAACCGCGCGCAGGCGCGCGACCGGCTCGGGCAAACCTCCGACCAGTTCTCCCGCATTCTTTGGCTGACCGACGGATTGAACGATGAAGGCGCGTCGGCGTTCGCCGAGGCGCTTGCCGCGCGCGGGCCGGTCTCCGCGCGCGCGCCGCCGCGGACGGCGCGTGCGATCGTGGCGGGTGCGGTTACGTCTGAAGGCGTCGTCGTCGAGCTTCGCCGAGCGTCGAGCGGCGCAAACGGAGGCGCCATCGCCGCGGAGACCGCGGAAGGCCGTTCGCTTGGCGCCGCCGAATTCAGCTTCGACGGCGCCGCAACGACCGCGACCGCCACGGTGTCGCTGCCGCCGGAAATCGCCGCGCGCGCCGCGCGCGTGCGTATCGTCGGCGAAGAAAGCGCGGGCGCGGTGCGCCTGCTGCCAGCGGGCGCGAGCAGACCATTCGTCGGCCTCATCGACCCTGGCGGCGCGAGCCAGCCGTTGCTCTCCGATCTCTTCTACGCCGACCGCGCGCTGCAGCCTTACGCGAGCCTGCAACGCGGCGCCGTGAGCGCGTTGCTTGACGCGCGCGTGCAGGCGATGATCTTGCCGGACGCGGGCCGCATCGCGCCGACCGACCGCGCCGCGTTGACGCGCTGGATCGAGAACGGCGGCCTGCTGATCCGCTTCGCCGGCCCGCGCCTCGCGAACGATTCCGATGACCTCCTCCCCGTTCGTCTGCGGCCCGGCGCGCGATCGCTTGGCGGCGCGCTTGCCTGGGAGACGCCGCTGAGCATCGCGCCATTCCCGGTCGACTCCCCTTTCGCCGGCATCGCGCCGCCGCAGGACGTGACCGTGCGACGGCAGGTGTTGGCCGAGCCCGCTTCGTTGGAGGAAGCGCGCGTTTGGGCCAGTCTCGCCGATAACTCGCCGCTAGTGACGGCGCGCGCGCGCGGCCGCGGCCTCATTGTTTTGTACCATGTCGGCGGCGGTCCGGATTGGTCGGATCTGCCGCTGTCGGGCGCGTTCGTTGAGATGCTGCGCAGATCCCTGGCGTTCGCCGCGCGCGGCGAAGGCGCGGGCGATCGCGAGATTGTCGGCGGCCCCTACATCGCCGATCGGCTCTTAGACGGCTTCGGCGCGCTGGCGCCGGCGCCGCCGGAGATGGCGCCGATCGCGCCCGAAACCTTCGCGCTCGCCTTGCCGTCTCCGCAAACGCCGCCCGGCTTGTACGAACGCGCGGGCGTCAGCGCGGCTATTGACGCAGGACGCGCGGAGGATGCGCTGGCGCCGCTCGTGCTTCCCAACGCCATCGCGCGCGGCGCCTTGGGCGACGCGACCGAGCGCCCGATGGCGGGTTGGTTGTTCGGCGCGTCTGGTTTGATGCTCGCTCTGGACCTGCTTGTCGCGCTCGCGCTGTTCGGGCGCTTGCCGCGCCTTGCGCGCGCAGGCGCTGGCGTTCTGCTGGGGCTCGCCTTGATGTCCCCGCGCGACGCCTACGCGCAATCCGCGCAAGATCCCACGCAGATCGTGCGTCTCGCCTATGTGCGCACCGGCGACGCGCGTGTGGATCGCACCTCAGCGGCCGGGCTGGAAGCGTTGCGGCAAATCCTCATCGAGCGCACTTCGGTCGAGCCGGGCCCAAGCGTCGGCGTCGATCTAGGGCGCGACGACCTCTCCGTATATCCGTTCGTGTATTGGCCAGCCGCTGGCGCGCCACAGCGACTCTCCGACGCCGCCTTGGCCAATGTCGACCGCTACTTGGCCATCGGCGGCTTGCTGCTCGTTGACACGCGCAACGCTGGGCAAACGGGAAACAGGCCGGCGGCGACGATGCTTTCGGGCGTTGATGTGCCGCCCTTGGAACCGGTCACCGCCGATCATGTGACCGCGCGCGCGTTCTATCTGCTGCGGAGCTTCCCCGGCCGAACGCAGGCGACGCAATTGTGGGCGGAGAGCGCGAGCGCGGCGGAGTCGCGCGATGGCGTCGCGTCCATATTCATCGGTGACGGAGACTGGGCGGCGGCGTGGGCGGGCGAACTGGAGGGCGGCGCCCGCCAACGCGAACTCGCGCTGCGTTTCGGCGTGAACATGGTCATGGTCGCACTGACCGGCAATTACAAAGCCGACCAAGTTCACGTGCCGGCGCTGCTTGAGCGGCTTGGGCGCGAACGGCAATGATCGCGGGCGCGCGCCTTGCGTTTGATCCGGCGCTGCCGACGGCGGCGATCATCATGCTTGGTTTGGCCGCTTTCGCGTCGCTGGCCCTTTATGTCTGGCGCGGCGGCGGCGCGCCGATCTTGCGCGCGCTTGGCCTGGCTTTTGTTTTTGTCGGCCTCGCGCAGCCGCAATGGGTGCGCGAGACGCGCGAGCCCGCCGAGGATGTCGCGCTCGTCCTGGTCGATCAGAGTGAAAGCCTGGCGTTGGCCGGCCGGCGAGAGGCGGCGCGTTCCGCCGCCGACTCCGTCATCGCGCGCCTTGGCGGCGAAAGCGGACTTGAAGTGCGGGTGCGCGAGACGCGCGGCGGCGCCGACGGCACCATGATCGCCGGCGTCATTGAGGATGCGCTTGGGGATGTCGCGCGCGACCGCATTGGCGGGGTTGTCGTCGTCACCGACGGACAAGCCGCCGACGCCCCGGACAACCCCCGGCGGTTCGCCGATCTCGGACCGATTCACGTTCTGATCGTGGGCGACCCAGCGCGCGCCGATCGCCGTCTTGAACTCACGCAAACGCCGACGTTTGGGATCGTAGGCGAACCGATGCGGCTCGCGGGCCGCGTGATCGACGCGCGCGGCGATGCGCCAGTGCGGCTGACGCTCAGCATCGACGGGGAGCGCGTGAACGAGATCATGGTGCGCGCCAACCGCCCGTTCGCGGCGGAGCTTCGCTTGCCCCATCGCGGACGCAACATGATCGTCGTCGAAGCCGAACCCGGCGCGCAGGAAATCTCAACAAGCAACAACAGGCAGGCCTTCGCCGCCAACGGCGTGCGAGACCGCCTGCGCGTGCTGCTCATTACCGGCGAGCCCCATCCCGGCGCGCGCGTATGGCGCAATCTGCTGAAGTCCGATCCCGCCGTCGATCTCGTTCACTTCTCGATCTTGCGCCCGCCCGACAAGCAAGACTTCACGCCGCTGCATGAGCTGGCGCTCATCCCGTTTCCGACGGAAGAACTCTTCGAGAGGCGGCTCAACGAGTTCGATCTCATCATATTTGACCGGGCGCCGCGTCGCGGCATCCTGCAATCATACTATTACGCGCAGATCGCGCGCCGCGTCGAACAAGGCGGCGCGTTGCTGATCACCGCTGGAGACAGCGAAGCTGGACTCGATGGGCTCTACCGTACGCCGCTTGCCGGCATCCTGCCGGCGCAACCAACCGGACAAATCATAGCGCGCGCCTATCGGCCCGCGCCGACGGCGCTTGGGCGGCGTCACCCGGTGGTGCGCGGACTTGCGGCGCCCGAACGTTGGGGACGGTGGACACGCCAAATCGAAGCGCGCGCGAGCGGCGGCCACACGCTGCTCCAGGGCGCCGACGGAAAGCCGCTGCTCGTTGTCGATCGCGCGGGCGATGGCCGCGTCGCGCAATTGTGGTCGGATCAGCCTTGGCTTTGGGCGCGCGGGTATGACGGCGGGGGACCGCATGGCGAACTGTTGCGCCGCCTGGCGCACTGGCTGATGCAGGAGCCCGAACTGGAAGACGAACGGCTTTCGCTCGACGCCACGGCGCGCGGGCTTGAAGTCGAGCGCTCCACGCTCGGCGAAGCCCCCGGCGCGATTGAGATCATCGCGCCATCGGGCGCACGCAGCGCGGTTGCGTCGAGCGAAACGTCGCCCGGCTTATGGCGGGCGGAGTTCACACCCAGCGAGCAAGGTTTGTACGAGGCGCGCAATGGCGGGTTGCGCGCCTTCGCGGCTGTTGGCGCGCTCAACCCGCGCGAAGCGTCCGCGCTCGCCGCCGATCCATCCATCCTGGAGCCCTTGGCGCGCTCATCGGGCGGCGGTGTACTGCTCACCGGCGAAGATGGCCGCGATCTTCCCGAAATCCGGCGCATCTCGCGGGGCGCGCGTGCATCCGGCGCCAACTGGATCGGGATCGAACGCAACGGCGCCTACACCGTGCGCGCGGCCCGCGCCTCTCCCCTTGGTCCCGGTTGGGCCTGGGCGGCGTTCGGGCTCGCGCTGTTGATGCTGGGCTGGCGCCGCGAGAGCGGTTGAACTCAACGAACGCCGCGCAAGATTGGGCGCAACAGAATGTTGTTGGTGCTCATTTCCCGCGTTCCCTCCGGCGTCTGCACGATCGCGACGTCGGAACGGCCGTTCTGCACGAGCTCGGCGTTTTGGTTGTTGCCGAACTGAATAATGGCGCCGCGATTGTCGTCGCCGTTCTGCGTCAGCGCCGCTGTGCTGCCGCGGCCATATTGGCGGATGAAGCCGCGGTTGCGGGCGCCGTTCTGGCGCATGGTCGCCAAATGATCGTTGCCGACCTGAACGATACGCGCGTCGTTCGCGCGGCCGGTTTGAGCCACGCCCGCGCCGTTGTTTTCGCCGCGCTGACCGATCGTCACATCGTTGGCCTGCGCCCAAGCGCTTCCCGCGCCTAGAGCGACCGCGAACGCGCCAGCGGTGAGAAAAGTGCGAATGGCTTTCATGTCATGGCTCCCGAACGCCGCGACAATCCCAGACCCAAGCTGAGCCGCGCATGAACGCGGCGTTCAAACGCCGTGGCGGCGCTGGCGGGACATGCTATGCTAACGAGGTTGCAACGACGGGAGGACGCCGTGCGTAAGGCTTTGTTGCTGTTGGCCGTCCTGGCGGCCTCGTCGCTCGCCGCCGTTCAGCCTTCCGAGGCCCAATTCGAAACATGCAACGCCGACTACGTTCGCCGCTTTGAGACGCCGGAACAGCCGGGTTACCCCGCTTGGTCGCCCGGCGAGATCGAGTGCGTGGAGTACTTCAGATTTTCGTTCTCAACGCCCGGCGGCATGCGCTGGATACGCGGCATTGGCGATGTCAACGCCGACACGCTTGCGGCGCCCGGCGCTTTCTCGGCGGTTGAGGACGGCGCGCGCCGCGCCGCGCAATACATGGCGAGCCTGGGCAATTATCGGATCGAGAACGCAACCATATTGATGGCGTTCGACGTTTCGCGTCCCGGCGAACTTTCCGACGACCCCAGTGTTCGCGCCGAAGGCGGCGCGGGCGCTTGGACGTCGCCGCCAGGCGAGGAGTGCCTCGTGACGGTATTCATGATCACCGACGCCAGCGCGCGCGGCGAGCTTCAGTACGCGACGGCGCACGAACTTTTTCACTGCATCCAGAACGCGACTTTGTCGCCAGAGCAGAACGCCGCCTCGTATGGCGCCGGTCTTTGGTGGGTGGAAGGGTCGGCGGAGTGGTTCGCCGCCGCCGCCATTGGCGAGCAAGAGCGGTGGAACGTCGCTGACGCCTTTGAACAGGCGGTGCGCGCGAACCGTCCGCTCAACGACATGTCTTACGAAATGGCGGTGTTTTTCTATTGGCTCGACCAGACGCGCGGCGCCGGCGCGATCATGCCGTTCCTGAGCGGCATGGCCCCCGTGGCGACGCCAGCAGCGCAGCGCGCCGCCATGCGCGACCAACTCTCCGACGAGGACTGGCTGCAATTCGCGCAAGACTATCTCGACGGCGAAGTCGCCTATCCCGACGGAGGCCAAATCCCCCGTCCTGATATTGAGGGCGAAACATGGACGATCAGCGCCAGCGGAACCCATCGCCGATCGCCGGCGCCGTTTGTGATCACCGCCGGGAGAGCGGACTTTGAATGCGGACGATGGGATGCGCGCGCAACCGATGTGAACGACGCCGTCCGCGAAGAGTCGAGCCGCGATTGGGGCGCGTGGCCAAGCGAAGTCGACGCGCGAGAGCGCGGCGCGGTGCGCTATCGCGTGGTCGCGCTCAATACCCGGGATGCAAGCGTGGAGCAGGAACTGGACGCGCGCAGAACCGCGACCTGCGCAAGTTGCCTTTCTCAAACCGTGATCGACCGCTGCCTTGTCGGCACATGGCGGCTCACGGCCGGAGGCCCGCTGGAATGGCTGCGGCGCAATGGCTTGCCGATCAGCGGGCGCGACGATCTTGTGATGACCATGAACGAGGACGGCACCTTCACAAGCCGCGGCTTCAACATGGATCACACGATCACGATGCCTGACATGGTGGGCGAAACGCGCGGACAGACGCAAGGTACAAGCGGGCGCTGGTCCGCGGAAGCGGGCGCGCTGACGGCGTGCTTCGACGGCGGGGGCGAGGCAAGCGGCGTTTCCACCGTTCACACCACGCGCGGCAGCGGTTCAGCTCCGTTCTCAATGGGCGGCGTCGGCGGAGAGTCCGGCTCAACGCGGTACACCTGCGACGACACGACGTTCTTCACTTCCGCGCCGACGCCGCGCGGAGGGCCAATGACGCACACGTTCACACGACAAACGCCGCGGCGACGTTAGCGCTTCGGCGCCGTGACGGGTCCACCCGCCCGCGACAGCGCGCCCACGCGCAGCTCAAGCCACAGGAAGCGCGAGGGATCCACTGGCCCCGGCAGGCTCAAACGCCCGTCTGGCACGCGGCCGAAGCCAAGCGGGCCAAAAAAACTTGCGGCGCCGACGGCGATGATCCCGTCGCCCGCCGCGCCGCGGCACGCGGTCACCGCCGCGCGCACCAAATCGGCGCCCAATCCCGCATTGCGCGCTAATGGATCGACGGCCAGCGGCCCCAGGAAATAGAGCGGCCCGCCGGCGTCGACGCGCCAGATTCGGCACACGCCCACGACCTCGCCTGCTTCGTTGAGCGCGACACGCGACAGCGCTGGCTCCGCCACGGCGCCGCGCTCGCGCACACGCTCGCTGGTCTTTGCGAAGCGCCCAGGACCAAAGGCGCGGTCCAAGACGCGCTCAATGGCGGCGGTGTGCAGCGGCGCCTCGGCGACGAGTGTGAATCCCAACGGGGCAAACTCCAAAACGGCGCACGCGCATAGAGCCCGGATGGGTCAGCGTCAACGCACGTTGCGTCCGCGGCGGCGCCCCTGTAGGTGAACCGCTTGGCGCTTTCGCTCCCCTCCTTCGCCATTTTCCGCCACCGCCAGTTCGCGCAATTTTGGGCGGGCCGATGGTTCGCCACGCTCGCGGTGCAAGTGCAAACCACGGCCATGGGCTGGCAGGTGTACGATGCGGCGCGCACGCATGGACACGACGTCCAGGAAGCCGCGTTCGTGCTGGGCCTCGTAGGCTTGTCACAATTCCTTCCGCTGTTGGTCTTGTCGCTCTTCGGCGGACAGGCCGCCGACCGTTACAATCGCCGCCTGATCTTGACCGCCTGCGTCGCCCTCAAGGCGGTGGTCGCGGGAGGGCTCGCCGCGATTGCCCTGACCGGCGCCAACGCCGACATCGTCGTGCCGGCGGTTTTCGCCGCGGCCGTTGTGGCCGGCGCGTTGAACGCCTTCCTTCCGCCGGCGGCGACGGCGCTCATGCCCATGCTGCTGCCGCGCGAAGAACTGCCGCAGGGCGTCGCTTGGGGGTCGTTGGCCTTCAACTCGGGGCTCATTGTCGGGCCGGCGTTGGGGGGACTCCTTTATGGCCTTGGCGCCGCGGTTCCCTACGCGGTGGCGTTGACGCTGCTGCTCGTATCGGCGGCGCTGATGTTCACGCTGAAACCGCCGCCGCAGGAACCGGCGCCCGACGCACGCACCTTGAAGCTGATCGCGGAAGGACTGCGGTTCGTGTGGAGCAACAAGATCGTGCTCGGCGCGATCTCGCTCGATCTCATTGTCGTGCTCCTGGCCGGCGCGGTTGCGCTGCTGCCGGTTTTCGCCCGCGACATCCTCCATGCCGGCCCCAGCGAACTGGGCGTCTTGCGCTCGGCAATGGGCGTCGGGGCGGCGCTTGTCGCGCTTGGGCTCGCCATGAACCCGCTGCGCTCGCGGGTCGGTCATTGGATGTTCGGCGCCACGATCGCCTTCGGCGTCGCGACCGTCGTGTTTGGCTTGTCGCAACATCTTTGGCTGACGGCTGCGGCGTTGGCTGTGGCCGGCGGCGTCGACATGATTTCCGTCTATGTTCGTCAAAGCCTCATCCAACTCGCGACGCCAGACGCCATGCGCGGGCGCGTTGCGGCGGTCAGCTTCATCTTCATCTCCGCGTCGAACGAACTTGGCGACTTCGAGGCAGGCTTGATGGCCCGGATCTTCGGCCCCGTGAGCGCTGTCGTCATCGGCGGCGTCGGCGCGGTGGCGGCCTCGCTGGCGTGGATGCGGCTCTTTCCCGCGCTCACCAAGGCCGACGGCTTCGAACCGCACGCCTAGCCTGACGGCGCGGCGCCCTTCCCGCCGCCGCGCGCCGCCGCTACAGCAGCAACGACAGTGCGGAGGATTCAGATGGGTGTCTTGGACGGTAAGGTCGTCATCGTTACGGGCGGCGGCAACGGCATCGGCAAGGAGTGCGCGCTCACGGCGGGGCGCGAAGGCGCGAGCGTGCTGGTGAACGATCTGGGCGGCGGCTTGCGCGGCGACGACGCCGGCTCGGCGGGGCCCGCGGAAGTCGTCGCCCAGCAAATCCGCGCCGCGGGCGGCAAGGCGATCTCCAATTCAGACAGCGTCAGCGACTATGACGCCGTCGTCGCAATGGTTGAACAAGCCAAGAAGGAATTCGGCGGCCTTCACGCGATCATCAATCCGGCGGGAATTCTACGCGACGGCATGTTTCACAAGATGACGCCCGACGACTGGAAGGCCGTGATCGACGTCCACCTGCATGGCGCGTTCAACGTGTGCCGCGCATCCGTCGAGCACTTCCGCGAACAGCAAAATGGATCGTACGTCCTGTTCACATCGACGTCCGGCCTGATCGGCAATATCGGCCAGGCCAACTACGCGGCCGCCAAGCTTGGCGTGATGGGGCTCTCGCGCGTCGTCGCGATGGAAGGGCAGTCGAAGAACGTGCGTTCGAACATCATCGCGCCCTTCGCCTGGACGCGCATGATCGAGTCGATCCCGGTGAAGGACGAGGCCGGCGCCCAGCGCGTCGAGCGCATCCGACAAAACATGCGCGCGGATCAGGTCGCGCAATTCGCAGTGGCGCTTTGCGCCGATGGCGCCAAGGACGTTTCCGGACAGATTTTCTCCGTGCGCGGCAACGAAATCTTCCTCTTCAATCAGCCTCGCCCAGTGCGCGCCCTTGCGCGGCTTGAGGGGTGGACGCCGGACACCATCCTCGAACACTACCTGCCAGCGACGCGCGCCAGCTTTACCGATCTTGGCGCCACGACAGCGGTGTTTCCGTGGGAACCGGTGTGATCCGCACAGGGCTCGTGGCGATACTCCTAGCCGCGTGCGCCACATCGGAGACCTGGGTCGCCGGAGCGCCGCCTGAATTGGCGGGACAAACGTGGATTCGCACGGACGACGAACAAGCCGCGCCACATCCGGCGACGCTGCGTTTCGACGATGCGCGCATCACGGGCCACGCCGGCTGCAACCGCTTTTTCGCGGACGTGGCGCATGCCGGCGCGCGTCTGCGCATCGGCGCGATCGGCGCGACGCGCATGATGTGTCCGCCACCGGCGATGGCGACCGAGCGCAGTTTATTCGCCGCGCTCGAGCGCGCCAGCGCTTATCGCCGAGACGACGGGGCGCTGACGTTGCTCGACGCGAACGGCGCGACGGTCGCGCGTTTTACGCGGTCGGACTAAGGCGTCGTCGTGGCCGGCGCGGCGCGCGGCGGCGTTCGGAAGCACATGGTGCGCGCTCCGTTCGCGGCGGCGCAGTTCGCAACCGCCGCCTCGGTCGCGCCCGACGCGAACGCGACCAGCCAATGCTCCGCCGGATTGTCGCGCACTGTCGTCAACTGCGGGCCGCACTGAACGGTGAACACCAAGGCGCCCTTGTAGGCGGCGTAGATGCTGTCCGCCGCGACATCCTCGGGAATGACGCCGATCGCGTCGACCCTGCGGATGCTGGCGCACGGCGGCTGGGCCTCGGGATGCGCCTGCTGCCAAGCGGTCAGTTGCTGCCAGGCGAACACGGGTTGCTGCTCGGCGGCCATGGCCGTGACCTGGTCCATCAGCGATTGCGGCGGCGGCGGCTGGGTTTGCGGCGCCTCCGCGGGTTGACCGCACGCGGCGAGCATTAGCGCGCCCGCGACGATCCAAGATTTCTGGTTCATGATCTCCTCCCGTCCCCCATTGCGTACGCGCTTGCCGGAAGGTCAAGCCTCGCCAGGGCGCGGCGATTGAAATTCTCTGCGGTCAAGCCACATTGGCGGCATGATTGAAAAACGCGCCTTTGACAGCCTCGGCACGTTCGACGCCGATTGGCTCGCCGCCCGCTACCACTTTTCATTCTCAGGCTATCATGATCCCAAGCGCGTGCATTGGGGCGCGCTGCGCGTCTGGAACGACGACACCATCCAGCCCAAAACCGGCTTCCCGCCGCACCCGCACGCCGACATGGAGATCATCACCTACGTGCGCACCGGAGCGATCACGCACCAAGATTCCATGGGCAACAAGGGGAGGACGGCGGCTGGCGACGTTCAGGTGATGAGCGCCGGCGGCGGCGTGACCCACGCGGAATACAATCTCGAAGACGAAGCAACGACGCTCTATCAGATTTGGATCTTGCCCAAGGAACGAGGCGGCGAACCGTTTTGGGGATCCGCCAAATTCCCGAAGGAAGAGCGCGCTGGCGCGCTGGTGACGCTCGCATCTGGCTATGCGTCCGAGATCGAAGCGGGCGCGCTGCCGATCCGCCAGGACGCGCGCGTGATGGCGGCGACGCTAAAGCCAGGGCAAACGATTTCATACGACATCGCCGCGCGCCGTCATGTTTATCTCGCGCTCGCCAAGGGCGCCGCGCGCGTGAACGGCGTAGCGCTTGGACCACGCGACGGCGCGGCCATTCGCGACGAACAAACGCTCAGCATCGAAGCGGACGAGGAAGCCGAAATCGTTCTTGTTGACGCACCATAGGTTGTGCCAATGCTATGCACACGTTTACGTTGTTTTTAAAGCGACGAACGACAACCTGAATTTACGCCCCGTTCGCACTTCGACGCGTTGTTTCCCCAACGTGGGGGACGACAAGCGATGACGGCGATCGGCGACATGCACGTGTTGATCGTGGACGATAACGCGCAGATGCGCGCGCTGCTGCGCGCGTTGCTGCGCGCGGGCGGCTTCCTGTTCATAAGCGAAGCAGAGACGGCCGAGGCCGGGGTCCGCATCATCGGGCGCGCGCGCGCCGACCTGATCATCCTCGACTGGAAAATGGCGCCGATTGACGGTCTCGCGTTCACGCGGCTTTTGCGGAATGGAGAAACCGACGCCAACCCGTGCACGCCAATCCTGATGCTGACCGCGCACACGGAGGGCTCTCGGGTCACGGCGGCTCGTGATGCAGGAGTCACCGGATTTCTCAAGAAACCGATCTCCGCACAAAACCTGCTTGACCGTGTAGCCGCGGCGCTCACCGATACGCGCCTTTTCGTGCGCAGCGCGGATTTCTTCGGGCCCGATCGTCGCCGTGGACAAGCGCTGCGTTACGTGGGTCCGCTCCGCCGATGCACGGACGGCGCTGAGACGCTCGACTTAGACGACATCCGCCTCATCGCATAAACTGCGCAGAGCGCTTGCGTCGCACGCCGGGAGCGCGCATGCGCTAGCGCTCCAGGAGGCCTCCATGTTGCGGCTAAGCGTGCTTTTCTTGGCGATGCTCCCTCTCGCCTCGTGCCTCGCCGGCGCGGCGATCGGCGCCGCCGGCGCCGTGGTGGAAACGACTGGCGCGGTCATCGGAACCGCGGTCAAAACCACTGGCGCGGTGGTGGACGCCGCCCTCCCCGGTGATGACGATGACGAAGACGACGACGAGGATGACTAGGCGCTCGCGCGAACGTGACTGGCTTAGAGCGCTCGAGGCTGGCAAAATGCACTGTGTTCGCTGACCGGGAGTTCATAATGCGCAGTGTCCTATTTGGCTTCACGGCTTTGGCGCTGGCGCAAACAGCGTGGGCCGAACCGGTGGCTGTCTCCCCGATTAGTTTCTCGCCACAACTGGAAACCGCGCTTGCCGAGGACCTTGGGCCGCGCGAAGGCGAATACCTTCAGCGCGCGGTGCAAACCGAGATCGCGGCGGCGCTGCAAAGACGCGGCGTTTCCGCGGGAGCTCCCGCGCGGTTGTCGATCGAAGTCGTCATCGTTGATGCTGATCCGAACCGGCCTACAATGCAGCAACTGCATGACCAGCCGGGGTTGGACCCGATCGCCTCCGTCTCCATAGGCGGCGCCGAGCTGCGCGCTATCCTGCGCGATAACGACGGAAATGCTGTCGCGACGGTCGAGCATCGGTTTTACGACCACAATCTATTGGACACGACGCCCGCCGCCTCCACGTGGTCGACAGCGCGGCGCTCGATCCACCGCTTTGCGCGCAGAGTCGCCGACGCTTACGTCGCCCACGGCGGCTGACCTAGCGCAGACCCAATAGCTTGTGCGTTTGCAGGCTCACGCGCCAGCGTGGGTGAGCAAGGCAGTAGGCGACGGCGGCGGACGTGTTGGCCGCGCGGTCAGCGTCATCCATCGGCTGCAAGAGAAAGTGCTTGAAGTCCAAGCGCTCGAAGGACGCGGGCTCGACGCCGGCCTGTGGGAAAACAAGTTTGAGTTCATCGCCGCGAGTTTGCGCGAGCGCGGCGTCGGCCTTCGGGCTGACGCAAATCCAATCAACGCCCTCAGGCACGATCAGCGTTCCGTTGGTTTCCACCGCGATCTCGAAGCCTTCGCTGTGCAAAGCGGAAACGAGCGCGACGTCGAGCTGCAGCAGCGGCTCGCCGCCTGTACACACGACATAAGGAGCGCCGCCCCCCGGCCAGAACGCCGCCGCGGCGCGCGCCAGCGCTTCGGCGCTCTCGAACTTGCCGCCGCCGTCGCCATCGACGCCGACGAACTGCGTATCGCAAAACCGGCAGACCGCGCTCGCGCGATCCTCTTCGCGTCCGCTCCACAGATTGCACCCGGCGAAACGCACAAAAACCGCCGGGCGCCCGACGCGAACGCCCTCGCCCTGCAGCGAGTAAAACATCTCCTTCACGGCGTAGGTCACGACTCGCCCGCCTCCGCCCAGACCGCCCACCCCTTGCGCCGCAAATCACAGGCTGGACAAACGCCGCACCCGTAGCCCCAGGGATGGCGGTGTTCGCGATCGCCCTCGTAGCAGGTGTGACTGTGCTCAACGATCGTGTCCACGAGCGCCGCGCCGCCAAGCGCATGCGCGAGACGCCAGGTTTCGGCTTTGGTCAACGCCATGAGCGGCGTTTCAACACGGATCGGCCGCTCCAATCCCAGCGCCAGCGCGCGCTCCATGGCGTCCAGCGTCGCACGCCGGCAATCCGGATAGCCCGAGTAGTCGGTCTCGCACATGCCGCCGACGAGGGCATCAATGCCCTTGCGATACGCGAGCGCCGCCGCCACCGAGAGGAAAACCAGGTTCCTGCCAGGGACGAAGGTCGTGGGCAGTCCGCCGGCTTCCAAGGCAATGGCGCGATCCGCCGTCAGCGCGCTTTCGGCGAGCGCGCCATACCCTCTCAGATCGATGACGCTGTCGTCACCCAACGCCGCGAGCCACCGCTCGCTCAAACCAGAAAGCGCGCGCCGCAACGGTTCGCGCTGAGAAAGTTCGACGTGATGGCGCTGACCGTAATCAAAGCCGATCGTTTCGACCCGTTCGAAGCGGGAAAGCGCCCACGCGAGGCACGTCGCGGAGTCCTGGCCCGCGGAAAACAAGACCAAAGCCGCGCGCGTCATCGCCGCCTGCCACAACAAACGTTTCGCACTTGCACAAATCACCTTCGCAGTTGCGATAAATCTTTCCGCTACGTAAATTTTTCCGTGTCGGAAGTGTGGCGCGCGTGTCGCACGTGTCGCTCCTGTGCGCTCCGATGAGGTTAATGACAACTCCCGCCGTTGACAGGAACAGGCCTCCTGCCTGCTATAGACGATGGACGGATAGGGCTTAGTCGGGGAGCAGACCAGCGTCCCCCGCCCTGTGTGCCAAATTCCGCCGGCCGCCCTATCGGAGGGACGCGAGCCGGCGCTGGGAGGACGGCGATGAGCAAGAAGTCAATTTGGGGGAAGATTCTACTTTCGAGCGCTTCGCTCGCGGCCATGGGGGCGATGAGCCCCGCCATGGCGCAAGACGAGGAAGTGTCCGATGAAATCGTCGTTACGGCCACCGGCCGCTCGGCGGCCATTCAGGACGTTCCGGTCGCGGTGACCGCCGTCTCCGGCGAGCAAATCCAGAATTCTGGCGTTCAAGACCTGCGCGGCGTGACGCAGCTTGCGCCGTCCTTCGCCATGGATACCGGCCAGTCGATCGCGGCGACGACCGCGCGCGTGCGCGGCATCGGCACCGGTGGCGACAACGTCGGCTTCGAAGCCGCGGTCGGCATCTTCATCGACGGCGTGTACCGCGCGCGCGCGGGCGCTGCCCTCGCCGACCTGCCCGACCTGCAACGCGTTGAAGTTCTGCGCGGCCCGCAAGGCACGCTGTTCGGCCGCAACACCTCCGCCGGCGCGATCAGCGTTGTGACTGCTGGCCCGGACTTCAGCCCCGGCATGTACCTCGAGGGTCAGTTCGCGATGGACGACCTCGAAGAGACTGGCGTTCGCGCGGGTGTGAACATCCCGGTGAACGATCGGCTCGCGTTCCGCTTCGATGGCGCGATCCGCGCACGCGACGGTTACGTCACGGATCTGATCTCGGGTTCCGACATAAATAACCGCGACCGCTGGACAGCGCGCGGGCAAGCGCTGTGGGACATCAGCGACGACGCCTCGCTGCGCATCATTGTTGACGCCAGCGAGTCCGACGAAGTGTGCTGCGGCATCACCCCGCTCATCTACGGCTCGACGCAAAACGCCATTACGGCGATTGTGGGCCCGGCGGGCACCCCGGCGATTAACCTCGAAGGCCACGGTATGACGGTCACCCCGAGAGGGTTGGGCCTGCCGTCACTGGGACCGGGCTTGCCGGCGCAACCCGCAACCAACGCGCGCAACTATGGCGACGCGACGGAGGACGTCGGCGTGTCCGCGCAACTCGATTGGGATATCGGCGGCATCGCGCTGACCTCGATCACCTCGGTGCGGGATTGGAAACAAACCCGCAATCAAGACATCGACTTCAACCTGATCGACATCGCCTACAGAAGCGGCGTTGAAGTCGGCGTCGAAAACCTGACCCAAGAAATCCGCCTGCAAGGCGAATTCGGCCGGGTGAACTGGCTGGCCGGCGCGTTCTATTCGGACGAAACTGTCACCAACAACGACGCCATCCAACTCGGCGCGCATGCGAACCTTTACGCGAACGCGCTCGCTGTCGGCGGCACGCTTCCGCTCGCGGCGATCGGTGGACCGGCGGCTGGCTGCGAACTCTTCGACTCGGGCGCTGTGAACGTCGAACCGGACTCACGCCCGTCGTTCTTCTACTGCGCCAGCGACAACCCAGCGACTCCGCTGGTGTTCGACCCGAACGCGGCTTTGGCCAACTTCTACCTGAGCGGCAACGTCGCGGGCATGGGCCAGCAGTCAGACGAATGGGAAGCGAATACGCAAAGCGTGTCCGTGTTCACGCACAACGAAATCAGCCTGACCGATCAGATGGTGCTGACCGTTGGCGCCCGCTACACGCAAGAGACCAAAGACGTCGATGCGGATCTCTTCTCCCAGTCAAACGCGTGCGACTCTCTGCGGGCGATTGAACTCGGAACCGATCCGTTCTTCGGCGGCGCGGCGGATGGCGTAGGCTTCATCGAAGTTCTGCAATCGACGGCCTCCGCGGGCGGCCTGATGAACATCGCCTGCAGCCCGGCGGTGAACCCGATGGCCAACGGCGTGTGGGCAGGCTCCGAGGAAGAGAACGAGTGGAGCGGCACGGCTTCTCTCGCCTACCACCTCAATGACGACGTGATGCTCTATGGCGGCTACTCACGCGGCTATAAGGCGGGCGGGTACAACCTGGATCGTCAGGGCTTCGCGCTCCGTCCTGATACGACGAGCGCCGCAACGCTCAACATCGATCAGACCCACTTCGATCCCGAGTTCACCGATGCGTATGAAATCGGCGTGAAGTCGACGATCTTCGGCGGCACGACGACCGTGAACCTGTCTGGCTTCTTCCAGCAAATTCACGACTATCAGCTGAACGCCTTCAGCGGCTTCAACTTCATCACGCGCAACGTGCCGGAACTGGTCAGCCAAGGCGCTGAACTCGAGTTGTCCTCCAACCCGATGGAAGGCCTCACGATCAACGGCGGCATCACCTACACGGACGCCTACTTCGACAGCGAAGTGCGCTTCAACCCGCTGACCGCGGGCTTGGGCGACGCCGATCCGAACGCGGTGTTCGTTGGCCAACCGCTTGCGTTTGCGCCCGAGCTGACCGTGACCGGCGCGATCGCGTACGAGATGCCGCTCATGGGCGACATCCGCGCGCTGTTCTATCTCGATGGCCGCTGGACCGGCGAGCATCGCACGCAAACGCTGGCGCGCGATCCGCTTGGCCGCACGGACAACGACGCCTTCGCGATCTTCAACGGCCGCGTCGGCATCGGCCCGGACAACGAGCGTTGGTCTGTCGAGTTCTGGGGCCGTAACCTGACGGACGAGTACTACTTCGTCGGCGCGTTCCAGCCGCCGCTGCAGAACTCGTACGTTGTGTACCCGAACGAGCCGCAAACCTACGGCGTGACCCTGCGGGCGCGCTACTAAGGAGCGGCCTTTTTCAGGCGAATCCAGCAACGGCCGGAGCGAAAGCTCCGGCCGTTTTCTTTCCGCGCTGGCCGCACACCATGAACCGGATACTTCGTTCTCTTGAGATCGTTGTCGTCGACGACCATGCGCCCACGCGCGCCGTCGTCGGCGCGATGCTGCGCGCTGCTGGCGCAGTGAGCATTCGCGAGGCCAGCGACGCGAGCGAGGCGCTGGCGCTGATCGCCGAGCGCGGCGCCGATCTCGTGATCACCGATCACGCGATGCCGGGCGCCGATGGGCTCTCCCTGATCGAGGCGCTGTGTTCCGCGCCCAAGGATCGTCGCCCGCGCACCCTGTTGATGACAGGATACACGGATGTCGGCCCCGGCAAGGCGGACGCCGTGCTCACAAAACCCCTCGACGCAGCCGCCTTGCTGCGCGCGTTGAACGAGGCTTTGGCTTAGGTCAGCTTGCCGCGAAACATCTGGATGATCGCTGAGAAATCGCGGCCGGCGTGGCCGCGATTGACCAGTTCCGCGTAGAGCGCCTCGGCCGCCTGCCCCAAGGGCGTTGGCGCGCCCGTCGTATCGGCGGCGTCCTGCGCAAGCTTCAAATCCTTGAGCATCATGGCGGCGGCGAACCCGCCTTCGTAGTCGCGATTCGATGGCGCCGCGGGCACCGGCCCCGGCCACGGGCAATACGAGGTCAGCGACCAGCACTGCCCCGACGCCTTGGACGCGATGTCGAAGAACTTCTGCGGGTCGAGTCCCAGCGACTCCGCGAGCACGAAAGCCTCGCAGGTTCCGATCATCGAAATGCCCAGCAACATGTTGTTGCAGATCTTGGCCGCCTGCCCCGCGCCTGAAGCGCCGGCATGGATCACCGCCTTCGCCATGGGTTTCAGCGCGTCCTCGAACTCGGCGAAGTCCTGCTCCCGGCAGCCCACCATGAACGTCAGCGTCCCGCCCTGCGCCGCCGCGGTGCCGCCCGAGACTGGCGCGTCAGCGGCGCGGAAACCTTGCATCGAAGCGTCGCGCGCGACCGTGCGCGCGGTGTCGACATCAATCGTCGAGCAATCGATGAGAAGCGCGTCCTTGCGCGCGTTCGGCAGAATCGCCTCCAGATAGACTTGGCTCACGTGCTGGCCCGCGGGCAGCATCGTGATGATCACATCGGCGTCCGCCACGGCCTCCGGCGCCGACGATGCGCCAATCATGCCTTGCGCCGCGGCGCGCGAAACCGCCTCGGCGTTCAGATCGAACGCGACGACCTCACGGCCGGCCTTGGCTTGGTTGGCCGCCATGCCCGAGCCCATATTGCCAAGGCCAATGAATGCGACACGGGTCATGGGTTAACGCTCCTGCGCACGAAAGACGGCGCGCCGCCGTCCAGTCGGATCGCATGCGTATAGCCAAGTCGCCCGCAAAGGCCAACGCGGGCGGCGACTTACCGCGCCGCCTGGATCACCCGGCCACTGATCTCCCCATCGCCGAACGCGTTGGTGTGAATGTTGAGATAGATCGGGTCCGTGGAGAGAGCGCCGACGAATTGTTCGAAGCTCAGTTCCGAATGCACGATCGCCGCGGCGTCCTGATAGGGAACGTCGTTCATCGTGACGGTAAAGCCCGTCGCGGTTTCCGCGTAGGACGCATTGAGCGGAAACGGCAGAATGAGTGAAACGTCGTCGCCTTGATACCGATGCAAATGCATCGGCCCCACCGCGCTGTGCGCCAGGTGATGCGCCAATTGCTCAAATCGGATGCCGTCGATCCGGATCACGGCATCGATGGTTTGCGTCGCTGGATCGACGACGAGCGTGGCGGTCCCCGTGGCGGCGGAGCCGGTTTCGGTCGGGTATTGATCACCGGAAAGTGATGCCATGTAGCGCAGCTCGACGGCGTGCGTTTGTCCAGCGCAGGCCGTGAGCGCGAGCGCCATGATGATTTTGCGTAGCATGTGATCCCCTATTCGCCTGCGCGCATTTTCGCCGAGGCGCGCGGCGCCAGCGCGCGCCGTTCGACCAACGCCTGCATTTCCTCGACTGATCGTCGGCCGCCCCGAAAATCAGAGCGGCGCCCACTCCTCGCCCGCAGGCAGCGCCGCGAAAATCTCATCCAGCATCGCATCGGTGACGCCGTCGAGCGTGGGCGGGTTCCAGCGCGGCGTGTTATCCTTGTCGACGATCAGCGCCCGCACGCCCTCGATGAAATCGTGACGCCGCACCACGCGCGCGCCGATGCGATACTCTTGGCGCATCTCGTCGGCGAAGCTGTGCATCTTGGCGCCTTCGCGTAGCTGGCGGAAAGCGACCTTCAGTGTTTGCGGTGATTTCGTCGCAAGCGTCGCACGCTGCGCCCGCGCCCATTCCGATCCATCGGCGTCGAGCGCGGCGACAATCGCTTCAACCGAATCGTGCGCGAAGATGTGACCGATGCGCTCGATATTCTCGGGCGTCAGTTCCTTGGGCTTACCTGCTGGTTCAGCAAGCGCGTCGAGCCCGCTGGCGAGAGCGCGCTCGGCGTCATGGGTTTGCGCCGCGCCGGCGATCTGCGCGCGCGCGGCGCCAAGAATTTCCGTCGGGATGTAATGCGTGGCGATTCCGGCGACCAAGCAATCGGCGGCCTTGAGGCGCGCGCCGGTGAGCGCCAGCCACATGCCGATGGCGCCAGGCTTGCGCGGCAGGTACCAGCCGCCGCCGACATCGGGGAACAAGCCGATACCGGTTTCTGGCATGGCGTATGTCGTATTCTCTGTGGCGATGCGGAACTTCGCCGGCATGGAAACGCCAACGCCGCCGCCCATCGTCACGCCATCCATGATCGCGATCACCGGCTTGGGGTAGGTGAACAGCAGATGGTTGAGTTGGTACTCGGTGAAAAAGAACTCGCGCGCCTCGCGGCCATCACCCTTGCCCGACTCCGCCAGCATACGGATGTCGCCGCCGGCGCAGAAGCCGCGTGTGCCGGGCGCGTGATCGATCAGAACGGCTTTCACATCCGCTTCGCCGCGCCACGCCATGAGCGCCTGGATCATATTGCGGCACATGTGCGTGTTCAGCGCATGCAGCGCGGCCGGGCGGTTCAGCGTGATAGTGGCGAGGCCGAAAGCGGCGGCGGTGAGGAGGTCGGTCATTTCTTAAACTGCGCGCTCCGCCCATTCCTCAAGCCGCGTTAGGCGAACCAAGCGATCCAGCCTCGCCGTCTTTGCAAAGGATTTTCCGGTACCGCCATCGACCGGCTGTACAAAGCCGGTACGTCCAAGCGCAACACCCGCCGCAATGAACTCGTCAGTATTTGCGAAGGCCTTACCCTTGCCTACCAACGCCTCGGTCGTGAGACGACGTACGATCTTGTGCGCTTGATAGGCTTCTTTCGATTGGGTCGCCGCGAAGGCTTCGTATTTCGCCAATACCGCAAGGAAAACAATCTCTTCGTGACTTAGGCTCACAACAATGTCGGCAAGGTTGAGGAACTCGTCTGAACCTCTGGCTTCTGGGCCCAGTTCACCCGCGAGAAGCTGAGCCAGAAGCCTTAGCTTCTCGCGTGCCGCACCTTCTTTCCATGCTCGGTCCCACCGATGCAGCATGGCTATCGTCTCGTCGCTTGCGACCGCCTCGTCCATCGAAATGTTCGCGTTTCTTAACGCCTCGCTCAGTTCTTCCGAGGCATCCGCCTTCTTCCGGTCGTAGAAACGTCTGATCGCCTCCTCGGCGCCTCGAACGGCAAGTTCACCGGACAACCAGGAAACTATGTTGCCCATCACCGCATCGTCGGAATGACGAAGCTCTGATCGCCGACATCGCCTTCCGGCCAGCGGGCGGTGACGGTCTTCACCTTGGTGAAGAACTTCACGCCTTCCATGCCGTGCTGGTTGGTGTCGCCGAAGGCGCTGCGCTTCCAACCGCCGAAGGTGTGATACGCCACCGGCACCGGGATCGGCACATTGATCCCGACCATGCCGACATTGACGCGTTGCGCGAACTCGCGCGCGGCGCGGCCGTTGCGTGTGAAGATGGCGACGCCGTTGCCATATTGGTGTTGCGAAGGCAGCGCCAGCGCTTCTTCGAAGCTCTCGGCGCGCACGATTTGCAGAACCGGGCCGAAGATTTCTTCCTGATAGGTGCGCATGTTCGTCTTGACGTTGTCGAACAGCGACGGCCCGATGAAGTAGCCGTCCTCATAGCCCTGCAACTTGAAGCCGCGACCGTCTCGTACAAGTTCGGCGCCCTCCTCCTTGCCCAGGCCGATATAGCCCTCCACCTTGGCCTTGTGCGCGGCGCTGACCACCGGGCCATATTGCGCGTCCGGATCGGTCGAGATGCCGACCTTCAGCTTCTCGATTTCCGGCAACAACCGCGCGCGCAGATCGTCCGCCGTCTTCTTGCCGACCGGCACCACGACGGGCAACGCCATGCAGCGCTCACCCGCGCTGCCATACGCGGCGCCGACAAGATCCTTCACCACCTGATCGAGATCGGCGTCCGGCAACACGACGCCATGATTCTTGGCGCCGCCCATGGCTTGCACGCGTTTGCCGTTCGCCGCGCCGACTTGGTAGATGTAGTTCGCGATGTCGGAGGAGCCGACGAAGCTCACCGCCTTGATCTCCGGATGCGCGAGGATCGCGTCCACCGCTTCCTTGTCGCCGTGGACGACGTTGAGCACGCCGGCGGGCGCGCCTGCTTCCATCATCAACTCGGCGAGACGCACGGGGACGCTTGGGTCCTTCTCGCTCGGCTTGAGCACGAAGGTGTTGCCGCAGGCGATGGCGACGCCGAACATCCACATCGGGATCATGGCGGGGAAATTGAACGGCGTGATGCCGGCGACGACGCCCAAGGGCTGGCGCATCGAGTAGACGTCGATCCCTGGGCCCGCGCCTTCGGTGTATTCGCCTTTCAGCGCATGCGGGACGCCGCAGGCGAACTCGATAACCTCCAGCCCGCGCTGAATGTCGCCCTTGGCGTCGGCGATCACCTTGCCGTGTTCGGACGACAAGAGATGCGCGATCTCGTCCATGTGCTTCTCGACCAACGCCTTGAACGCAAACATGACGCGGGCGCGGCGTTGCGGATTCGTGGCGGCCCATCCAGGGAACGCTTTCGCGGCGGCCTGCACGGCTGCATCGACGGTTTTGGCGGTCGAGAACGCGACCTCCGCCTGCACCGCGCCCGTGTTGGGATTAAAAACCTGGCCTTTGCGTGCGCCGTCATTGAAGGGTTTCGCCTCGATGAAATGGGGGATCGCGCGCATGAGAATGGGGCTCCGAAACGGTGAGATTCTTGATCCGCCTTATGAGCCTAAAACCGTGCGCCGTCCACGCCGGGTGCGGCGCCGTGTTCCCTGCTGCATGCGGAGCGACGGGGCTATGGTGGCGCCATGAAGAAGCTCATCGCCCTGGCGTTTATCGCCCTCGCCGCCGCCTGCAACGCGCAGGCGCCTGCTCCCGCCGCGCATCAGGACCAAGCATCGGGCGCCATCGACGTTCAGGGGCCTTGGGCGCGCGTCTCGCCGAACGGCGCAACCGTGGCCGCTGGTTACATGACCATTTCCAATGGAACGACGAGCGACGATCGCCTGGTTTCAGCATCGAGTCCGCGGGCGGCCCGCGTCGAGATCCATGAAATGACAATGGACGGCGCGGTGATGCAGATGCGCGCCGTCGAAGGCGGATTGCCCATCACGGCGGGGCAGAGCGTCGCGCTCGAACCCGGCGGCATGCACCTGATGTTCATGGACATCACCGCGCCGTTTGTGGAGGGCGAGTCGATCCCGGTGACGCTGACATTCGAAACTTCGGGCGTTGTCGAAATCGCGCTTCCTGTTCGAACCGGCGTCGACGTGGAAAATCACGCCGAGGAGCATGGCGAGGACTAATCCCCTATCGGCAGCGCCGTCGTGTCTTTCACGTGCTCAAGCACAATAGAGCTTTCCATGTGCGCGATCGCGGCGCACCGCAAAAGCTTGGTCTGAACGATCTCCTGAAAATGCGGCAAGTCACGCGTGACGATCCGCAACAGGTAGTCGGCCTCGCCTGTCATCATGACGCAGAACGTCGCTTCCGGCATGCGCGCCACGAGGTCGCGGAACGCCTTCACGTTCGCGGCCGCGTGATCGCGCAACCGAATGCGTATGATCGCGGCGCAGCTGAGACCCGCTTTCTCTGCGTCGAGCAACCCGACGACAGCGCGTAACACGCCGAGCTCACGCAACCGGGCGATGCGGCGCGAAACCTGGCTCGGAGAAACCCCCGCTTCCTCGGCGAGCGCCGTCTGCGACGCCCAGGCGTCGCGCTGGAGCGCGGCGAGCAAGCGACGGTCGGCAATGTCGAGCGAAATCGCATCATTCATGCGGTCTTATTGCCATTTCTGCATGTTACATGCAAGCAGCCCCAAAACACCCCAACAACCGCGCGCGAACTTGCAGGCGAACCCCGGTATCCTGTCACCCCATGACCGCCAAACAGAAGCCCTCGCCAAGGCCCGCGATGCAAACCGATTGGGCGCGCGTCGCCGAGCTTGTGCTGCGCTCCCGCGCTCTCGACGCGCTTGAGGAAACCCGCCTCGTTCCGGAAAAGAAAATTTTCTACCAGTTCAGCGCGCGCGGCCACGACATGGCGCAAGTTCTGCTTGGCCTGCAGCTCACGCACCCAAAGGACGCCGTGTGCGGGTACTATCGTTCACGGCCGTTGCTGCTTGCGCTTGGCGTTCCACTTGAAGACGCGCTCGGCTCATCCATGGGACGCGCGGGCGGCTATTCGGACGGCCGCGACATTGGCGTCGTGTTCAACTACCCCAATCCGCACGGCGCTTCGGCGTTGCCGATGTGCGGCGGCGTCGGCGCCCAGTACACGCCCACCGCTGGCTACGCTCAGGCCATCGTCTATCACCGGCGCGTGCTCAACGACCGCGCGTACGACGGCGCGATTGCCGTCGTGCTTGGCGGCGACGCGTCGGTGGCGACCAACGGATTCTGGTCAGCGTTGACGATGGCGACGACGCTGAGCCTACCCATGCTCTTCTACATCGAGGACAACGGCTACGGCATTTCCACGCCAGGATGGCTGCAGACGCCCGGCGCCAATATCGCCAAGAACCTCGCGAGCTTTCATGGCCTCAAAATATTCGATGGCGACGGGACCGACCCAGAACACGCCGCGTATCTGATCCGCGAAGCCGTCTCGCACGCGCGCGGCGGGCGCGGGCCGGTGTTGTTGCGTCTCGCCGTTCCCAGATTGCAGGGACATTCGTTCCAAGACACCCAGGCCTACAAAAGCGACGAGGAAAAATCAGCCGAGTGGGCGCGCGATCCTTTGCCCAAGCTCAAAACGTACGTTCTCGAAAATGGCGTCGCCGCCGCGCAGTGGGACGCGATCGAGGTCGAGGCGCAAGAAGGCGTTGAGCGCGCTTTGCGCGTCGCCGAGCAGCGCCCAGTCGCCGACGCTCCTAGCGTCACACGCCACGTCTTCGCCGAGGACGGCGCGCCGCAAGCTGAAGGCGGATTATGGGCCCACGCGCACCTCACACCAACGACGAACAACACCCCAAAGCCCGAGGGCGCGCGCATCAACATGATCACGGCGATCCGCCGCACGCTGGACCACGAACTCGCAGTCAACCCCCGCGCGCTGGTGTTTGGCGAGGACGTCGGCCCCAAGGGCGGAGTTCATGGCGTCACGCTCGGTTTGCAGGAAAAATACGGCGCAGATCGCGTCTTTGACACATCCCTCTCCGAGGAGGGCATCGTCGGTCGCGCCGTCGGCATGGCGATCGCGGGCTTGATGCCTGTTCCAGAAATCCAATTCCGCAAGTACGCCGACCCGGCGTGCGAACAAATCAACGATTGCGGCACCATGCGTTGGCGCACCAACAACCGCTTCGCGGCGCCGATGGTGGTGCGAATGCCTGTTGGGTTCTTCAAGTGCGGCGATCCGTGGCATTCGCAAACCAACGAAGCGCAATTCGTGCATTCTCCCGGCTGGCGCGTCGTGTGCCCGTCCAACGCCGAGGATGCGGTCGGTCTGCTGCGCACGGCGCTGCGCGGCAACGACCCGGTCATGTTCCTGGAGCATCGCAATATGCTCGACGCGGCCAGCGCGCGCCGCCCCTATCCCGGCGATAACTTCGCCTTGCCGTTCGGAGTCGCGAAACGCGTCCGCGAGGGAGACGACATCACCATCGTCACCTGGGGCGCCATGGTGGAACGCTGCGAAGCCGCGGCGGATCAGATCGGCGCGCGCGCGGACATTCTAGACCTGCGGACGCTCGCGCCGTGGGACAGCGACGCTGTGCTCGCGTCCGTGCGACGGACGCATCGCTGCCTCATCGTGCATGAGGACATCGGAACCGCTGGCTTTGGCGCCGAGGTCGCCGCGGTCCTCGCCGACCGCGCATTCCTGGACCTCGACGCGCCTGTCGCGCGCCTGACAATGCCGGATATTCCCTCGCCGCATCACCCCGCCTTGATGGAGTGGGCGCTGCCGTCCGCGGCGACGATCGCCGCCAAAATCCAAGAGTTGGCGGCATTCTGATGACGGCTTCGGTAAACATCATCATGCCGCTGGAGCAGGAAGGCTCCAAATCCATCGTGCGTGCATGGCTAAAGAAGGTCGGCGAGACCGTGCGCCAAGATGAGCCCATCGTCGAACTCGAGACGGACAAGGTCGCTGTTGAGGTGCCCGCGCCGCGCGACGGAATCCTTGCTTCGATCGCGCTTCATGAGGGAGACGAGGCCCCGCCGGGCGCCACGCTTGGCGTACTCACGCTCGACCTGGCGCCTGCACCCAATGCGCCGCCACGCGAAAAGGCGTCCCGCGCAGTCGATCTAACGTTGCGCGCTGAAATCCTTGTCGGCGACCAGCCCATCGCGGAGCGCGAAATGCGCCTCTCGCCGCTCGTGAAGCGCTTGCTATCCGAGCATCGGCTCGACGCCGCCGCCATCACAGGAACTGGCCGTGACGGACGCATCACCCACAAGGACGTTGAAGACCACATCGCGCGGTCCGCTCTTCGCTCCGGCGTCGAGGAGAAGGCGTTCTCCGCGCCAAGCACTCGTGTTCCGCACAACGCAATGCGGCGCACGATCGCCGCGCACATGACGCACTCCGTCGCAACGGCGCCGCATGTCACTGCGGTGTTCGAGGCGGATTTTTCAGCTATCATCGCCCACCGCTCCGCGCACAAGGAAGCGTATGCGCAAATCGGCGTTCAGCTCACCTACTCCGCTTACATCGTGCGCGCCGCGGCGGAGGCAATGAAGGCTGCGCCACATGTCAACGCGCGCTGGCATGAAGATTTCATCGAAGTGTTCGCAGACGTGAACATCGGCATGGGCGTAGCACTTGGCGACAAGGGTCTCATCGTGCCGATCATACGCCGCGCCCAAGCGTTGACGCTCAAGGACACCGCCGCGACGCTCTCCGATGTCACCGAGCGCGCGCGCAAGAACCAGCTCAAACCGGCCGACGTGCAAGGCGGCACGTTCACGATCTCCAATCACGGCGTATCCGGATCGCTGATCGCGGCGCCGATCATCATCAATCAGCCGCAATCGGCCATTCTGGGCGTCGGTAAACTTGAGAAACGGGTCGTGGTGCGGGAGGTCGACGGTGGCGATGCGATGGTGATCAAGCCGATGGCGTATGTATCGCTGACGATCGACCATCGCGTTCTCGACGGGCATCAAACCAACGCTTGGTTGACCCGTTTTGTCGACACTCTCGAAACTTGGCCCCAAGATTGAGGCGCATCCGACATGATCGAAACTCTCGCGCCAAAAGCGCCCGATCCCCTTCTCAAGATCATCAAGCTGTTCCGCGACGACCCGCGAACAGACAAGATCGATCTTGGCGTCGGCGTCTACAAGGATTCCAGCGGCGCCACGCCGATCATGCGCGCCGTGAAGGACGCCGAGGCGCTGCTGTTGGCCGGTCAAAAGACAAAAACGTATGTCGGTCAACAAGGCGACGGCGACTTCCTCCGCCTTGTCGGGCAACTTGTTTTCGGCGACGCGAACCGCGACCTTATCGCCATTCAGGCGGTGGGCGGCACCGGCGCGTTGCGCCTCGGGTGCGATTTGTTGCGCGAGAGCGGCGCCAAGCGCGTCATCCTGCCTCAACCGTGTTGGCCAAATCATCCTTCGATCGCTCGCGCGGCGCGCCTTGAGCCGATCGATGCGCCGTTCTTCAATCTCGAAGAACAATGTATCGATCTCGACGCGCTCATCCGGTCATTCTCTAGGGCCGAGCGCGGAGATGCAGTGATTCTGCAGGCCTGCTGTCACAATCCTCTGGGCGCGGATTTCTCAGGCGATCAATGGGTCGCGCTCACGGACGCGTTGAATGCGCGCGGAATCATCCCTTTCCTCGATCTCGCCTATCAAGGCTTCGGCGATGGCGTCGATAAGGACGTCGCGGGCGTCCGCGCGGTGCTCGAACGGACGCCGGAAGCGGTGGTCGCTGTCTCGGAAGCGAAGACGTTCGGCATCTATCGTGAGCGGGTGGGCGCGCTCTACGTGAAAACCGCGGGAAATGCTCAGCAAGCCGTGATGAGCAACCTGATGGCGATCGCGCGGGCGAACTATTCGATGCCGCCTGACCACGGCGCCGCGATCGTGCGTGAAATTCTCGCTGACGAGGCGCTGCGACAAGCATGGCGCGATGAACTTGATCAAATCCGGAATCACATCACCGAAACCCGGAAGGCGCTCGCCGCCGCACGGGTCCACTCGCTGCCCATGCACCTGATCGCGGAGCAAAAGGGCATGTTTTCCACGTTGCCGCTCTCCGAGGCGCAGGTCGCAATGCTGCGCGAGCGGCACGGCGTCTACATGACGGACTCCGCCCGTATCAATGTCGCGGGGTTGCGGCGCGCCGACATTCCACGCTTTCTGGACGCGCTTGCGGAGGTTACGGCTTGAGGTCTCAACACAACTACTGAACGCCAGGCCTTGCGCGAGGGCCTTGGTTGGCCCAAGTGGCGCGAATGAACAATGAGTTCTACCCGCTCCGCGTGGCGCACGTTCGCCGCGACACCCAGGACGCCGTGATCGTGGAGCTTGAGACGCCCCCTGCGCTCAGCAGCGTGTTCGCTTTTCGGGCAGGCCAGCACCTTACGCTGCGCCGTTGCTTTGACGGCCAGGAGCTTCACCGGAACTATTCGATCTGCACGGCGCCGCACGAAAACATGCTCAGGATCGCGGTCAAGACCGTGGGCGGAGGCCTCTTTTCTCGCTGGGCCAACGAGGGGCTCAGCGCAGGCGATGTTGTCGATGTAGCGCCACCGCGAGGTAACTTCACTTGGCCGTTTGGCGCGCCGGGGGGACCGCGCCAGTATGCGGCGTTTGCGGGCGGCTCGGGCATCGCGCCGATTCTCTCGATCATGAAGTCCGCGCTGGCTGTGGAGGCAAACTCCCTGTTCACTCTGTGTTATGGCAACCGAACATCAACGGGCATGATGTTTCGCGAGGAGTTGGAAGCGCTGAAGCGTCGTTTCACGGGCCGCGCGACCATTCATCACTTCATCGAGGACGACAACGCCGCGCAGCGCGGCGTCCGCTTCGACCGAGCCAATGTAGATCGCATTCTGGATTCAGCGATGGATGCGGCGCGAGTCGAAGCATTTTTCGTTTGTGGCCCCGGCCCGATGATTGATGCCGTCGAGGAGTCGCTCGCCGCTCACGGCGTGCCGCGGGAAAGAATTGTGACGGAGAGGTTCACGACCCATCCGGCCGCAAACGCAAAGCAGCAACCGCGGGGCGTTGATCCATGACTAATTCCGAAACCTCCGGTTGGGACGCGTCAGCCGACGCTTGGATCGCGGACCAGGGCGAGCATGGCGACTTTGGCCGGCGCTACGTTCTCGACTCTGTCATGCTTGCGCGCGCCCTTGCGCTTAAGCCCGAGACAGCGCTGGACCTCGGGTGCGGCGAAGGCCGCTTTTGCCGCATGCTCGCGCGTCATGGCGTAGACGCCGCCGGAATCGATCCCACGGCCCGCTTCATTGAGGCCGCGCGCGAACGGCACCCCGATGGTCGTTATCTACAAAGCGCGGGAGAACGGCTGCCGTTCGCCGACGCCGCTTTCGATCTCACGATCAGTTATCTGTCTTTGATCGACATCGCCGAGCTCGATCGCGCCGTCGCCGAGATGGTTCGCGTCACGCGTCCCGGCGGCGCCCTTCTCATCGCGAACCTGAACAGCTTCAACACCGCCGCTGTCGATGGTGGGTGGATACGCGACGAGCAGGGCCGAAAATTATACTTCCCGATCGACCGTTACCTGGAACCTCGCGCGGTTCCGCTCTCCTATCGCGGCATCAACGTCACCAACTATCACCGCCCGTTGAGCACCTATATGAAGCACTTCCTTGAGGCGGGTTGCCGATTGACGTTCTTTGACGAACCAAGCCCGGTCGATGGCGCTCCCGAACCCAAGGCGACTGCCTATCGGCGTGCGCCGCACTTCCTGGTGATGGAGTGGCGGCGGGAGAGGTAAGGAATAGCTCTCGATTCACCATTGTGATCGTTGAATAAATAATGTATTGTTCAGCGACGTGAGGGGTCGTGACAAAGCCGATTGATCTTGTACGCTTTTTTTGCGTTGCGCTGACCGCAACCGCTACAGCGTGCGGAGCGGGCGCCCCGACGACCCCCAATGCCGACGCCCCCGCGCCGCTGGTTCAACTCGTCACGGTAACGCCCACGGGTGAAGCCGGCGCCATACGCGCCAGCGGTCTGGTTGGTTATCGCCGGGAAACGGAACTTGCGTTCACCGCGCCGGGCGTAGTTGCGACGCTTCACGTCGATGCGGGCGACCGTGTCCGCAGAGGGCAGCGGCTCGCAACGCTGCGCCGCACCACGGCGGGCGCCAACGTGGACGAAGCCGCTCTCGCCCGCGCCAACGCGGAGCGCGATCTCGCAAGGACGCAAGAACTCTATGAGCGCGGCTTCGTGTCCGAAGCGCGCTTGGAAGACGCCCGACTCGCCGTTGAGCGCGCGCGTGATTCATCGGTTCTTTCAGCGCCGGCCGATGGCGTGATTTTGCGGCGGCGCGCCGAGCAGGCGCAATCGGTCGGCGCCGGCACGCCGATCTTTTCTTTTGGCGAAACTGGTTCGGGCATCGTCGTGCGCGCGCCAGTCGCCTCAACGGCGGCGGCGCGCGTGCGCGTCGGCGACACTGTAACCGCGCTTATAACCGACTTGGCGGGTGAAAGCCGGCAAGGACGGGTCGCCCGCATTGGCGCGCAAGGAAACCAGCTGACCGGCGCTTTCGAGGTCGAGGTAGCGATCGCCCGCTCGGAAGGTCTGCGCAGCGGCATGGTGGCGGCGCTGGAGATCGCCGCGGCGCCGGGCGCAATCGAGGAGCGCGCGATACTCGTTCCAACGCTCTCCCTGCTCGACGCCCGCGCCGACCAGGGCGTTGTCTATGTTGTTGACGCACAAGGCGTCGCGCACCGCCGCCGGGTTCGCACCTCGGGAATCACACAAGACGGCGTCCTCGTGGTGGACGGGCTCACCGGCGGCGATCGAATCGTGGCCGTCGGCGCCGCCTATGTGCGCGATGGACAGCCGGTGCGCATCGTAGGCGAGGATTAAGATCGATGCGGGCGTTCACGCGCTTCTTCGTCGATCGCTGGCAGTTCACCGCAGTCCTGTTCCTGCTGCTCATCGCGCTTGGCGTTGGCGCGGTCGTGTCGATCCCGAAGTCGGAAGACCCAATCGTGGAATTTCCGGGCGTCAGCATCGCCGTCGTGCTCCCAGGCGCCGACGCGGAACAAATGGAACGCCTCGTCGCGATACCTTTGGAAGACGCGCTGAACGGCATCGAAGACATTCAAGAGCTTCGCTCGTCCTCGCGCGCGGGCGTCACTGTCGTGGCGGTGGAGTTCGCATGGGGCGTCGATCCCGATGAAAAGTACGGCGAGGTGATCCGAGAGGTTAACCTGGTTCGCCCCACCTTGCCCGAGGGCGTCGTCGATGTGCGGACACGGCGCTTCAATCCCGCGCAAGCCGCGATCGCGCAGATCGCTCTGACCAGCGCGGACGCTCCGTATCGTGAACTTGAGAGCTACGCAAAAGCGTTGCGCGACTCCCTGGAGCGGGCGCCGGGGGTGCAACAGGCCGACATCTGGGGCGCTCCGCAGGCCGAGGTTCGGATTGGCGTCAACGTCGAACGGCTCGCCGCGTATCGGCTGCCAATCACAGCGGTCGCGGAGGCGCTTCAAAGAGAGGGCGTGGATGCGCCAATAGGCGCGGTGGAAGCCGGCGGCAGGCGCTTCAACGTCGAGGCGTCCGGGGCGTACAACAATCTCGACGAAATTCGCGGCGTGGCGCTGCGCGCCCAAGGCGGCTCCCTGGTGACCGTCGGCGACGTGGCGGAGGTCTCCTGGTCGAATGATCAACAGGCGCATATCGCGCGGTTCAATGGGCAGCGCGCGGTTTTCGTCAGCGCACGAGCGCGTCTGGGCGAGAACATCTTTCCCGTGCTGCGCAGCGTCCGTGCGCGCATCGACGCGTTCGAGCGCGCCCTGCCCGAGAACATCGCCCTCCAGCGCGGCTTCAATCAGTCCGAGACCGTTCGCCACCGCCTTGGAAGCCTCGCGCGTGACTTTACCATTGCGATCTTGCTCGTGCTTCTCACGCTGTTGCCGCTTGGTTTTCGAGCGTCGCTGGTGGTCATGGTTTCGATTCCGCTCTCGCTGGCGATCGGCGTCGTCGCCTTGCACGCCTTGGGATACTCGCTCAACCAGCTCTCAATTGCCGGGTTCGTCCTCGCGCTCGGCCTCCTCGTCGACGATTCGATCGTGGTGACGGAAAACATCGCGCGCCACCTCCGGGGCGGATTGCAGCCGCGAGAGGCAGCCATCGCCGGCGTAGAGGAGATCAACATCGCGGTGATCGGTTGCACGGCGACGCTTCTGCTCGCGTTCGTGCCGATCATGGCGCTGCCGGAAAGCGCGGGCGCGTTCGTGCGCTCTCTGCCGCTGGCGGTCGTGGCGACGATCAGCGCCTCTCTCGTTGTGGCGCTGACAATTATTCCCTTCCTCGCGAGCCGGCTGCTGCCGCGACAAGCAGTAGGACAATCCAACCCAGTGCTGGATCGCGTCATGGGAACCATTCACGGCGTGTACCGGCCGGCGCTGCATTGGGCGCTCGGGCAGCCGCGGAAAACAGTCATCACCGCGTTGCTCGGGTTCGTGTTGTCGCTTGGATTGATTCCACAACTCGGGTTCAGCCTGTTCCCGGAAAATGACAGCCCGTACTTTCTCGTCGATATCGAGACGCCTCAGGGGGCGTCCGTCGGCGAGACAGACCGCGCGGTGCGCTTCGTTGACGGCGTCTTGGCCGAATACCCGGAGATCGAGTGGCGGTTCGCCAACACAGGGCGCGGCAATCCGCAGATCTACTACAATGAAATTCCCCCCGAGCAGGTCTCAAACCTTGGCCAAGTGTATGCGCGATTCCATGAGTGGCGACGACGCGATGGCCTCCGCACGATCGACGAAATTCGCGCCCGGCTCGACGCGTACCCCGGCGCCCGCATCAATCTTCGGCGCTTCACCAATGGGCCGCCGATCGAGGCGCCCATCGCGGTGCGCATTAGCGGTCCTGATCTTGCGGCGATCAATGAGATCGCCTCCGACGTAGAGCGGATTTTGCTCGCCACGCCTGGAACCCGTGATGTTTCAAATCCCGTCGCCGAACGACTGCTGGGCCTCAACCTGAATGTCGACGCGGCGGAGGCGGCGCTGCGCGGCGTTCCGGCCGGCGCCATCGATCAAACCTTGCGAACGGCTATCGGCGGACTAACCGTCGCGCAGTTCCGCGACCCCGCTGGCGACGCTTTTCCGGTCGTGCTGCGTGCGCCGCGCGACGACGCGATGCCGGTAGCGGCGCTCGACCGGTTATTCGTCTGGAACGGACAAGGCGAAGCGATTCCGCTCGCGGAACTCGCGCGGCCAAGCTTGGAGGCCGGCCCAGCGTCGATCGACCGGGTGAAACGCGAGCGCACGGCGACGGTGAGGGCATATACAAAGGACGGTTACCTCATCGCGCGCGTTACGGCTGACGTCGCGGATCGTCTGGCCACTTTGCAGCTCCCGCCGGGATACACCCTCTCGTTCGGCGGACAAGCCGAAGCTCAGGAACGCAGCTTCAGCGGCTTGGGTCCGGCGATCATGATCGCCATCTTCGGCGTGCTCGCCGTGCTGCTCCTGGAGTTCGGCTCCTTCGCCGTGACCACGGTTGTCGCCTTCGTAATCCCGTTTGGAATTATGGGCGGGCTAGTCGCGCTGTGGCTTGGCGGGGAGTCCCTTTCGTTCACCGCGATCATCGGTTTCATCGCGTTGATTGGAATCGAGATAAAGAACTCAATCCTGCTTGTTGAGTTCGCAAACCAACAACGCGCGCGCGGCACGCCGCTGCGGGAAGCGATCGAACAAGCGGGCGAAGTGCGCTTCCTTCCTGTCCTGCTCACAAGCGCGACGGCCATCGGCGGCATGATACCGCTATTGTTGGAGGACTCCCCGCTCTTCTCGCCGATCGCCATGGTGCTGATCGGCGGTTTGATCAGCTCAACTCTGATCGCACGCATCGTGACGCCGGCGATGTATCTGCTGCTGGCGCCCAAGGACGCCGCCGCCGCCGCTCCCTCGATCTGAGTTAAGCTTTTACTCTCGCGCGGCGCTTGCCGGACGGCGGCGCGGACCCAGCGATCAAGACTTCTTTCGGCCTCACCCAGCGAAAGTTTGAGCGCGCGCGCCGCCAGTCCGCGATGAGTTCGCGCGCGAGCATCGATCCCGTGCGTTCGACATGCTCCTCAAGCAAAGCAAGCAGCGCCGTTTCACCGGGACCCGTCACGTCCGTCCAGCCGATCGTGTCTTGATTGGCAACGAGACGGAGCTTTTCGTCAGGATCATAGAGGAATGCTTCCCCGCCCGTCATTCCCGCTCCAAAGTTATCGCCCACGGCGCCCAGGATCGCGATCATCCCCGAGGTCATGTATTCGCAGCCATTGGCGCCGCACCCTTCGATGACCGCGTGTGCGCCCGAGTTGCGCACCGCAAAGNNCCATAGAGGCAGGTGTTGCCGATGATCGCGTTATGACGGGCCGAGCCCGCTCCTTCCGGGCGCGGCCGCAACGTGATGAGCCCACCGGAAAGGCCTTTGCCTACATAATCGTTCGCGTCGCCGGTCACTTCCAACGCGATGCCTTGGACAAGGAAGGCGCCCAGGCTCTGCCCGCAGGAACCGCTCAGACGCACTGTGAGGCGCCCCTCAGGGAGAGCGTTCATGCCGAACTTGCGCACCACGTGAGCCGACGCGCGCGCGCCAATCGCGCGTTGCGTGTTGCGTACGCTGAAATCGAGTTGGCGTTTCTCGCCGCTCTCAAAGAACGCCGCCGCGCTGCTTAGGATTTCCTCGTCAAGCGCAGGCGCGGGTTCGTGGCGTCCTTCTAGCGTGCAGTACGCCGGATACGGGCTGTCGACACGCACTAGCAATGGATTGAGATCGATGTCGTCGAGGTGCTCAGCCCCACGGCTTATCTGCATGATCAAGTCGGTGCGTCCGATCACCTCCTTGAGCGACCGGAAGCCGATCCTCGCGAGAAGCTCACGCACTTCCTCCGCGACGAAGTTCATGAGATTGACGACGTGATCCGGCGTGCCGGTGAAACGCGCTCGCAGATCGGCGTCCTGCGTGCAAACGCCAACCGGGCATGTGTTGGAGTGGCACTGACGAACCATCAGGCATCCCATGGCGACCAACGAAGCAGTGCCGATGCCGAACTCCTCCGCGCCGAGGATCGCCGCGACGACGACATCGCGTCCGGTCCGGATTCCGCCGTCGGTGCGCAACCGCACGCGGTGGCGCAGGTTCGACAACATGAGCACCTGATGCGCCTCCGCGAGGCCCATCTCCCACGGGATTCCCGCGTACTTGATCGAGCTCTGCGGGCTGGCGCCGGTGCCGCCCACGTGGCCCGATATCAGGATCGCGTCGGCGCCGCCCTTCGCGACGCCCACCGCCACGGCGCCGATGCCGCTCTGCGCCACCAACTTGACGCAAACCGACGCGTCCGGGCTGACCTGCTTCAGGTCATAGATGAGCTGNNTCGATCGAATAGATGTCGTGATGCGGCGGCGGGGAAATCAGGGTGACGCCTGGCGTCGCGTGGCGCATGCGCGCGATAAATTCCGTCACCTTGAAACCGGGAAGCTGACCGCCCTCGCCTGGTTTGGCCCCTTGCGCGATCTTGATCTCTATCTCGGAGCATTGGTTTAGATACTCCGCCGTTACGCCAAACCGGCCGGATGCGATTTGCTTGATCGCCGAGTTGGCGTCGTCGCCATTGAGCCTTGGCCGATAGCGGTCAGGATCCTCGCCGCCCTCGCCCGAAACAGAGCGCCCGCCGATGCGATTCATGGCGATGTTCAGCGTTTCGTGCGCCTCCGGCGACAACGCCCCGAGACTCATGCCGGGCGTCACCAAACGCTTGCGGATAGCGTTGACGCTTTCCACTTCTTCGACCGGGATCGGTTTCTCCGCTTCGCGCATTTCCAACAGATCGCGGAGCTGGATCGGCTCGCGCAAGCGCCGCTCGCGGACGCGATCAGCGTAGCGGCGATACAACGCGTAGTCTCCCTTGGCGCACGCGCTCTGCAGGGTGTGAATCAGCGTTGCGTCCAACGCGTGGCGCTCGCCGGCGCCTCGGACGCGATAAAACCCGCCAATCGGAAGCGGGCTCGGTTCGCCATCGAAGGCCGCGTTGTGCCGCTCCACCGCTTCCACTTCGAGGCCCGCCAAACCAATGCCCGAGATGCGACTCGTCAAACCCGGGAAGAACTCGTCCACCAATGCGCGCGATAACCCTATCGCCTCGAAGTTCAGGCCGCCTCGGTAAGAGGAGATCACCGAAATCCCCATCTTGGACATGATCTTCAGAAGTCCGGCTTCCAACGCCGCGCGATAATTGGCGCACGCCTGCTCCGGCCGCAGTTTGCCCGCCAAGCCGCGCGCGCAGCGATCTGTTATGCTCTCAAATGCGACATAGGGGTTGATGGTTGTGGCGCCGGCGCCGATCAGGACCGCCGCGTTGTGGGTATCCAAACACTCGGCGCTGCGGACGCTCAAGGAGCAGAACGAACGCAACCCTTGCGCCAACAAGTGGCTATGCACGCCGCCTACCACCAGAATCATCGGACAGCCGATGCGGGTTGGAGACTGCGCCTCGTCCGACAGAACGATGTGAGAGCGGCCCGCGCGCACCGCGCGTTCCGCCTCGGCGCGAATCCGATCCATCGCCGACCGCAAAGCGGCGCCCGCCTCGTCATCCGGCCCGGGCCGTTCGAACGTGCAATCGATGTGGGCGATATCGTCTCCCAACTCGCGCATCAGCCGCTCGAACATGCCGTTGCTGAGAACAGGGCTCGACAAAACGTAAACGTTGGTTTGCGCCGCGTCCTGGGCAAGAATGTTGCCGAGGTTCTTGAATCGAGTCGCCAAGCTCATGACACGCCCTTCGCGCAGGGGGTCGATCGGCGGATTGGTGACCTGACTGAAGTTCTGGCGGAAATAGTGCGACAGCGGCCGGGTGCGATCGGAAAGAACGGCGAGCGGCGCATCGTCGCCCATCGACCCGATAGCCTCCTTGCCTTCCTCCATCATCGGCGCGAGTAGTAACTCGAGGTCTTCAACCGAGTAACCGGCGGCGCGTTGACGACGGAGCAACACGTCGTCCGCCGGAGGGGCCGGCTCAGCGCCAGCAAGCGCTGCATCGAGATCTTTGACGTTCGCCAACCATTCGCCATACGGATGCTGCTTCGCCAGCTCATCGACCAATTCTTGGTGATGGTAGAGCCGGCCCCGCTGCAGATCGACGGCGACCATCTGACCAGCGCCGAGACGACCACGTTCCATAACCGCACGATCACCCAACGGACACATGCCGGTCTCCGAGCCCACCGCGAGCAGGCCGTCTTTCGTCAGCGCGTACCGCAGCGGCCGTAGCCCGTTTCGATCCAGCCCCGCGACTGCCCAACGCCCGTCGAACATTGCGAGCGCCGCAGGTCCGTCCCAGGGCTCCATAACCGCGTTGCAATAAGCGTAGAGCGCGCGGTGCTCGCCCTTCATCGTGTTGGACTTCGCCCACGCTTCAGGAATGAGCAGGCTCTTCGCCATGGGCGCGGATCGTCCGGCGCGAACGAGAACCTCGAACACGTTGTCGAGCGCCGCCGAGTCCGAGCCGCCCGGCTGAATGACCGGCCGCACATCGGACTCCGACGCGCCGAATGCGTCGAACGTCATGCGAATTTCGTGGCTCTTCATCCACTTTACGTTGCCCTTCAACGTATTGATCTCTCCGTTATGGCAGAGCATCCGGAGCGGTTGCGCCAGGCGCCACGTCGGGAAGGTGTTCGTGGAATAGCGCTGGTGATAGAGCGCGACCGCCGACGTGAAGCGTTCGTCCCGCAGGTCGGGGTAGAATGCATCGATGTCCTGGGCGAGAAACATGCCCTTGTAGACCAACCGGCGCGCCGAAAGCGAGCATACGTAGAGGTCCGTGACATTTTCCTGCAGCGCGCGCTTCTCCATGCGGCGACGACAGAGAAAAAGATCGCGATCAACGCTGGTGACGTCGCGCTTGCGAGGATCCCAGAACAAGACTTGCTCGATTTCTGGGCGAGTGGCCGCGGCTTTCTCGCCGAGCACGCCGATATCAATCGGCGTCTGACGCCAGCCGTACAGGCTAAAGCCCGCTCGGATGATCTCGCTCTCAACAATCGTACGCGCCCGTTCTTGCGCAGCGAAATCCGCGCGCGGCAAGAACACTTGGCCGACGAATATCTTCGAGTCGCTTGGCTTGTGCCCGGTGCGCTCCACCGCCTCGCGAAAGAAAGCCTGGGGCGCTTCAATGAGAATCCCCGCGCCGTCGCCGGTGCGGCCGTCTGCGTCGACCGCGCCGCGGTGCCAGACGGATTTCAGTGCGGCGATGGCCAGCGTGACGACATCGCGGCGGGGTTCGCCGTCGATCGCGACAACCATGCCGACGCCGCATGCGTCGCGCTCTTGGTCAGCGCTATACAAGCCGGCTTGCTCGAGACGCGCCCGTTCGCGCTGATAGCGGCTTATGTCTTGATGAACATCGGTCATTCTGCCGCCACCAATTGGCTCTGCCGGCTTCGGCTTAACCTCACATGCATGCTCTCGGCGGCGTCCAACCCGTCGCGCAACGCCCAGACCACCAACGACGCGCCGCGCACGATATCGCCCGCCGCGAACACGCCTGGAATTGAAGTTTCAAAACTCGCGGGATTGACGCGTAGCGCGCCGCTCGCACGCACGTCGAGCTGCGGCGCCTTCCAAAGCGCTGGGATATTTTCCGGCTCGAAGCCCAGCGCGGCGATCACAAGATCGGCGGCTTGCGCAAACGCACTGCCATCAACGGGGTGCGCAGCTTGGCGGCCGTCCGCGTCGGCTACCCCTAAGCGCATGCGTGTCGCGGCAACCGAATGCGCGCCAATCTCAATCGGCTGCGCCAACCACTCAAAATGCACGCCCTCTTCCTCCGCGCAGGTCACTTCGCGGATCGAGCCGGGCATGTTGGATCGGTCGCGCCGGTACAAACAAGTGACGCTTTTGGCGCCGCGGCGGATCGCGGTCCGCACGCAATCCATCGCCGTATCACCGCCGCCGATGACGACGATGTTTTTGCCCTGAGCGCTAAGACGCCCACTCTCGAACTCTTCAACGTGCTCGCCGAAATCGGCGCGGCTGGCGGCGGTGAGATAGTCGAGTGCCTGCACAGAGCGATCCGCGTGTGCAACATCGAGCGGGCGAGCCTTGTAGACGCCGGTCGCGATCAAGAGAGCGTCGTGGCGCCCGCGCAGCGTCTCAAAGTCGAGATCAGCGCCGACGGCGCAGTTCAACGTGAAATCCACGCCCGCTTCGATGAGGCGCCGCGCGCGCCGTTCCACCACGCTCTTCTCAAGCTTGAAGCCAGGGATCCCATAGGTCAGCAAACCGCCGATGCGATCATGTCGATCGTACACTGTCACCGTGTAGCCGAGCGTCCTGAGCCGCTCCGCCGCCGCGAGACCCGCGGGGCCGGCGCCAACGATCCCGACCGATTGGCCGCGCGCCTGTCCGGGGCGCACAGGCTGAACCCATCCATTCAGCCATGCGGTTTCAGTAATGTGCTTCTCGATGGCGCCGATCGTGACGGCGCCGTGCCGCGATTGCTCGACGACGCAGGCTTGCTCGCACAATCGATCCTGCGGGCAAATGCGCCCGCACACTTCAGGCATCGGATTGGTAGCGGCGCTGATGTCGTAAGCCTCGCGCAACCGCCCCTCCGCGGTGAGCTTCAGCCAGTCCGGGATGTTGTTCTGCAATGGACATGCGTTTTGGCAGAAAGGCACCCCACACTGGGCGCACCGCTCCGCCTGGCTGGAGGCCTGAGCTTGCGAAAGACCCGCATAAATCTCAGCGCTATCGCCCACGCGTTCCCGCGCGGAGCGTTTGGCCGGCGGAAGCGGCGCGACGTTGGTAAACTTGAGCATGCCCGTGATTTGCTGCGCTGCACAATGGATGATTTTTCCATTTCCAGCTATTTGTTTCACGGTTCAAGCAAAATGTTGTCTTCAATCCCGCGATATGCAGAACATCTCCATTGTCGTGACAAAGGTCACGCCTAATTCGACCAATAGACGTATTCCTGGTCTTCCCGCCACGGCGCGTTGAGCGGCACATCGATGCGAACCGGGGCCTCCACCAGTGTCGGCCAGAGGGGCTCCGGCATTTCCGCCTGGTGCGCGTCGATCATGGCGCGAAGCTCGCGCACACGCTCAGGATGCTGCGCGGAGAGATCCGTGTGTTCGTAGGGATCGTCCTGAAGGTTGAACAGCCAAGTGCGCTCAGGCCGGTCCGATACCTGGAGCTTCCAGTCCCCGGAGCGCACGGCCCGATAGGCCCCCGAGCGCCAGAATAGCGCGGCATGCGGAGCGCCCTGCGCCTCGCCGCGCATGACCGGAAGCAGATTGACGCCGTCGACGTCGCCATGGGTCGCGCCCCCAGCCGCGGCGACGGTCGCGAAAATATCCATGTGCGTGGCCGGACCTGGGATGCGGGCGCCTTCGGGCAGTCGCCCGGGCCAACGCGCGTAAAATGGCGTGCGGATACCGCCTTCAAAGAATGTCGCCTTCCAACCCCTGAACGGCGCATTGATGCTCGGGAGACCAACATACCACGCGCCCCCATTGTCGCTTGTGAAGATCACGAGCGTGTTTTCATCGAGGCCGTTGTCGCGCAGTGCCTGCATGACGCGCCCGACGCCGCGATCCAACGCCGTGATCATCGCGCCGTAAACCCGTTCGGTGTGATCCGAGACGTCACGCAGAGCATCGTAGTCGGCGCGCGTGGCTTGAAGCGGCGTATGCGGCGCGTTGAAGGCAAGGTACATGAAGAAGGGGCGGTTTCGATTTGCCTCGATCGCCCGCGCCGCCTCGTCGGCGAAGTAATCCGTGATGTATCCGCTCGGCTCAAAGCGCTGTCCGCCGTTGAACTGAACGGCGTACGGCAAATTGGCCCACAGAAAACGATCGATCGGATCGAAGGGCAGCACGGCGTTGACGACCGCGGGATCGTTGGGCCGCAGATACATGCCCGCGCCCGCCATGAACCCAAGGCTCTCGTCGAAGCCCTGCCCTTCCGGCCGCATATCGGGCGCCTCGCCCAAATGCCATTTTCCAATGTGAATGGTGTGATAGCCGCGTCCTTGCATCACTTCCGCAATTGTCGTCTCGCTTGCGGGCACGCCAAGGCGCTCCAACGGCGGCATGGCGTCGACGCTTTCCTCATGGAAGATCGGCCGATGGAGTGACTGCGAGCGCCCGTGAGAAACGTAGCGGGAAAAGGCGGTCGGCACGCCCGTGAATTCGAAACCGAACCGGGTCGGGTAACGGCCGGTCATGATCGCGGCGCGCGAGGGCGAGCACGTCGCATTGGCGGCGTAAGCGACGTCAAAGCTCACGCCCTCGGCGGCAAGCGCGTCGATGTTCGGCGTGCGCACTCTGCCATCGGCGACGCCGCCGTTGCGCGAGAGGTCATTGAAGCCAAGGTCATCCACGACGATCACGACAACGTTCGGCGGTCGATCCGCCGCGCCCGGCGTTTCCGGTCCGCGCGCCCACGAAACCTCGTGCGACGAGGCGATAGGGTCCGTGATATTGGCGATGATGCCTGGCAAGTAGTGGCCGAACCGCACGAACAGGAAGGCAAGAGCCGCCAAGGCGGCGGCGACAACGGCGCCCGCGATCATCCATCGCTTCATGACTTCCTCCTAAAGCCGCCGGGAGCGCCGCACACCGCCCGCGCGCGGCAGGGAAATGACGTCTCCGTCGCGCGCAAGCCAAACACTACCCGAAAAAGTCCCCCGTGCATCGCGCAGAAAGACTTCATCCAGTCCAGGAATTGGCGTGGGCGGCGTAATGTGGGTCAGCGCCAAGGTCTCCACGCCTGCCGCACTCGCCACACGCCCTGCTTCAGCGGGACTCGAGTGATAGGTCAGAATGTCCTCGAACACGGCCGCGATATTCGCCCGGCCTTGTACGCTCGCAGCGTCGTGCAACACCGCGTCCAGCTGAGGCGACAGCGCTTCATGCACCAGCAGATCGGCGTCCTGCGCGGCCGCCGCCAGGGTGTCCGAGCGCGCGGTATCGCCGCTGATCACAATGGTTCGGCCGCCGTAGTCAATCCGATAGCCGAACGCCTCGGTGACCGGAGCGTGATTCACAGGAAAAGCGGTGATCCTCACGCCGCCATCGTCGAGAAGCTGGCGCTGCGATTCCTCAGGTGGAATTGAGAAGGGCTCGGCGCGCATGCCGTAACCCGTCGGCGGCATTACAGTCGGGCCATGGTGCGCCACGCGATAGGTGCTGTCGATTGCGTAGGCCTCGTTGAAACCGGCGACAACGCGTTCAGCGCCAGGGGGCCCAATGACGCGCAGGGGCGACTGCGCGGACGCGTTCGCCCAGTGCTGAAGCGCGAGCGCGCCGAGTCCGTCGACATGGTCGGAATGAAGGTGGGTCAGAAAGACCGCCTCGATGTTTCCCGGCGAAACGCCCATCAGAGTCAGGGTTTCCGCGGCGCCTTCTCCCGCGTCGAAGACGAAAACCCGATCACCCGCGATAACCGCAAGACAAGGTCCCGCTCGCGTTCGATCCGGGAGAGGCGAGCCGGTCCCGCAAAACACAGCGTGCAGTCCATCCGGCAAACGCGCGCTCAGCGTCCGCCCCATGACGGAAGCGGCGGCGCGCCGCGCAACCGCCAACGCAATGTCCGCGCGAAATACGTAGCCGGCGCCGCCCACGCCCACGGCCAGCGCAATCGCCAACCAGACGAACAACGCCTTTAGCTTCACCGCCCCGCCCCTCTTTTATTTTGGCACTGGTAGTGCCATTTATATCCCGTGTCGGAACAAGGTCAATCACCCGCCATAGGTCAAGACGACGGCCGCCGCCGCCGCGCCCAAGAAAGCCGCCGCAAAATCGCGCACGCCATGCTCGAGTTGGCGCGCGCTGGGGCGGCCCATCCCAGCGCGGACGAGGTGGCCGAGCGCGCCGGGGTCGGGCGGCGAACGGTTTTTCGCCTGTTCAACGACATGGAAGGTCTCTACCGCGAGATGCATGCGCTGATGGTGCGGCGGCTGCAGCCCATGCTTCTCGCGCCGTTCGAGGGGGCGAATTGGCGCGCGCAACTCGACGAACTGATTGAACGCCGCGCGCGGGTGTTCGAGGAGATGCTTCCGATCAAGTCAGCCGCCGACGGGCATCGCGGCCGCTCGCCTTTTCTTCAGAAGGAACACGCCAAGCTGACGCGCTTTCAGCGCGAAGCGCTCGTCGCCGTATTGCCGCCAGCTGTCAGAAACGAAAGCGCCACGTTGGAAGCGCTTGACCTCGCGTTGAGTTTCGAGAGCTGGCGGCGACTGCGCCACGAGCAACGCCTCTCTCGAAAGGCGGCCGTCGCCGCGCTCCAACGCATCGTGGCCGCCTTGCTTTCCTATGGCCGTGAAACAGCGGTTCGGAAACCAACATGAGACATGCCCAAGCCGGGATCGCCGGGTTGGCGAGAGCCGCTGCGAAAACGCGAACAGAAGTTGCGTGCGCAAAGGTGCGAACCGCCCTTCAGGACGCGCGCGTTCGCGGCGGCGTCGGGCGCGGTGTTCGGAGCATCATAGAGATCGGAGGTCCATTCCCAGACGTTCCCAATCATGTCGTACAAGCCATTGGCGTTCGGCGGAAAGCAACCCACCGGCGCGGAGCCCCGGAAACCGTCCTCGCCGCTATCGTCGATGGGAAACACCCCCTGCCAGGTATTCGCCACGGGTTCGCCGCGCGCGTTGAACGCCTCGGCGGTCGTTTGCGTCGGCGCCGGGCCGTCGCCGCGCGCCGCGCGTTCCCATTCCAGTTCGCTCGGCAAACGCCGTCCGGCCCACTGCGCGTAGGCTTCCGCATCCTGAAAAGCGACGGAGACGACCGGGTGTCGCTCCCTCCCCACGATCGAGCTTCGTGCGCCTTCGGGATGGCGCCAATTCGCGGCCGCGTCGACGCGCCACGCGCCCGTCGTTCGATCGAAAACGGCGGCGCCAAGCGGGCGACCATCTGCGCCAGGGCGCTCGGCGATCGTACGATAGCCGGTGGCGGCGACAAAGGCGGCGAACTGCTCGTTCGTCACTTCATGCGCGTCGATTTCAAACGCGGCGACCGCGCCTTCGGCGCGCCACTGCTCTTCCGGTTCGTGCGCAATCGTGCGAGCAACGCGTCCAGCCGCAATGTAAATTGGCGCCGCGCCGGCCGCTTCAACACTGCATTGGACGGCGACTTGTCGCGGCGCGCAGGCCGAAGCCGTGTACGCCAAAGCAAGCAGAAACAGCGTTCCGACAATCGCGTTTAGTTGACCAAGGGGCAAGCGCATGACGCTCACTTTCGACTTCTACTATTCGTTTCGCAGCCCTTACTCCTATCTTGCGTTACCGCAAGTCGAGAAGCTCGCTCGCGAGTTCGATGTCGAGCCGCGCATGCGCATCGTGCTGCCGATCGCGTTGCGAATTCCGGGCTTCTTCAAAAGCGTCAATCCGCTCTGGCCGCCCTATCTCCTGCGCGACACCTTTCGCATCGCACAAATGCACGACATCCCTTACCGTTGGCCGCGCCCCGATCCGATCGTCATGGATATGGCGGCAGGGGAAGTAGCGGCAGAACAGCCCTATATTTTTCGCGTCAGCAGGCTCGGCGTCGCCGCAGCGCGCGCGGGCGTCGGACTCTCATTCGTTCGCCGCGCGGCACATAAGATTTGGTCGGGCGAGATCGACAACTGGCATGAAGGCGCCCACATCGACGACGCCCTCAGCGCGTCCGGTCTCGATCCCGCGGCTCTCAACGCGGAGATTGCCATAAACGCGAGCGATATCGACGCCGAGATCGCGGCAAACGAGGCGGCCCAGCGCAATGCGGGCCATTGGGGCGTACCTTTGTTCGTTTTCGAGGACGAGCCGTTCTTTGGCCAAGACCGACTCGATCACTTGATCTGGCGCATGCGTCAACGCGGCCTGAGTCCGCGCTGACTACAGATCAAAGTCAGGAAAAGCGCTGCCGCCCCGCTCCGCGGAGCATGCGTTCGCGCGAAACAAGGAGAAGAGCTCACGGCCCACGCCGCGCGCGCCAGCGACAAGATCCAGCTGTGACGGCGCGCGCTCACGCCAGTCAGCCGGCGCGACGATGTCTAAGGTTCCCGCGTTCGCATCAATGCGCAGGACGTCGCCCGTGCGGACCTTAGCGATCGGCCCGCCATCCGCGGCCTCGGGCGTGATATGGATCGCGGCGAGCACCTTGCCGCTGGCGCCGGACATGCGCCCGTCCGTCGCCAATGCGACCTTAAATCCTCTGTCCTGCAACGCGCCCATAAGCGGCATCAGCTTGTGAAGCTCCGGCATGCCGTTCGCGCGCGGACCCTGACCGCGCACGACGACCACGCAATCGCGATCGAGATCGCCGCGTTTGAAAGCCGCCTGCACTTCGCCTTGACTGTCAAAGACCAGCGCCGACGCCTCGACTGTACGCTTGGCGTCGTCCACCGCCGAAACCTTCACCACCGCACGCCCAAGGTTGCCGGCCATCAAGCGAAGCCCGCCATCGGCGGAGAACGGGGCGCCCGCCGGCCGCAAAACAGACTCATCGGCGCTGTTGGCGGGCGCCGCCCGCCACACAACGCCTCCGTCATCCAAAATCGGTTCGGCGGCGTAGGCGGCCAGCCCGCCATCGCTCACGGTGAGAATGTCCGCATGCACGAGGCCCGCGCCCATCAGTTCCCTGGTTAGAAAACCCATGCCGCCTGCGGCGTGAAAGTGATTCACGTCCGCCGACCCATTCGGATAGACCCGAGCCATCAGCGGCGTGACGCGAGACAACGCCGCGAAATCGTCCCAGTTGATCTCGATCCCCGCCGCGAGCGCGATCGCCGGCAGATGGATGAAATGGTTCGTGGACCCGCCGGTCGCCATTAGGGCCACCATCGCGTTGACGATGGCGCGCTCATCCACGACGCGGCCAATCGGGCGGTATTCTCCTCCCAGTCCGGTTATCGCCGCCGCTCGTTCCGTGGCGGCCGCGGTGAGCGCATCCCGCAATGGCGTATTGGTCGGGACAAAGGCGGCGCCTGGAAGATGCAAGCCCATCATCTCGACCATGACCTGGTTCGAGTTCGCGGTGCCGTAGAAAGTGCACGTGCCTGGCGCGTGATAAGATTCCGCTTCGGCCCGCAGCAATTCCTCGCGCCCGATCTTACCCTCGGCGAAAAGCTGGCGCCGCGCGGCTTTCTCCTTGTTTGGCAGTCCCGAGGGCATCGGGCCGCCAGGAACAAGAATGGCGGGCAGCCAAGGAAACCGCAGCGCGCCGATCAACAAGCCCGGTACGATCTTGTCGCAAATGCCGAGCAGAAGCGCCGCATCGAACGTCGCGTGCGAAAGCGCGATCGCGGTCGAGAGCGCGATCGCGTCGCGCGACCACAACGACAACTCCATGCCCTCGAAGCCTTGCGTGACGCCGTCGCACATTGCGGGGACGCCGCCGGCGACCTGCGCGACCGCGCCGACGCCGCGGGCGGCTTTGCGGATCAGCTCCGGGTAGCGCTCATAGGGCGCGTGCGCGGAGAGCATGTCATTGTAGGCGGTGACGATCCCGATCGACGGCCAAGTTCCGCCAAGAACTTGAATTTTGTCGATCGCGGCGCAACCAGCAGCCGTATGGGCTTGATTGGCCTCGGCGAGCCGCGTTCGCGCGGGCTTGCTTGCGTCGTAGGCGTCAATCAGTTCGAGGTAGCGGCGGCGACGCTTCGCGGATCGCTCACGGATTTGGTCGGTGACGGCTTCAACCGTCGGATTGAGAGAACTCATTCTGGGTCCCACCAAGCCCTTCCGTCCCGATCCATGAGCAAAGCCGATTGCGTGGGGCCGTTCGAGCCCGCGGCATAACCATAGGGTTCACCGCCCACTTCGTCCCAAGCCGCCAGCAAAGCGTCGGCCCAGCCCCATGCGGCGTCCACTTCGTCGCGGCGCATGAACAGCGAGAGGTTTCCGCGCACGACATCCATCAGCAGACGTTCGTAGGCGTCCGGATAGCGCAAGGTGAAAGCGTCCGCGAAAGAGAGGTTGAGCGGCACGGATTTCACCCGCAGCCCACCAGGCCCAGGCTCCTTCACATTAAGCCACAGATGCACGCCCTCGTCAGGCTGCAGGCGCATGACGAGTTTGTTGGGAGCGCCGCCCGCCCCGAACATCTGCACCGGCGTGTCCTTGAACTGGACAACGATCTCGGACCTGCGCGCGCCCATGCGCTTTCCCGTGCGCAGATAGAATGGGACGCCCGCCCAACGCCAATTGTCCACCTCGGCCTTTACGGCGACGAACGTCTCTGTTCTCGACGTCCTTCCGATCTCTTCCGCGTACGCGCGCGCTGGATTTCCGGCCACAAGCCCGGCGCGGTACTGACCGCGGACTGTCTTCAAAACGGCGTCCGCCGCATCGATTCGACGCAGCGCGGAAAGCACCTTCAATTTTTCGGTGCGGATCGCGTCGGCATCAACGGAATTCGGCGACTCGAGCGCAACGAGGCAAAGCAATTGGAGGATGTGGTTTTGGACCATGTCCCGCAGCGCGCCAGACTTGTCGTAATAGTCGCCGCGACCTTCAACGCCCAGCTCCTCGGCGACCGTGATCTGCACATGATCGATCGTGGCGCGCGACCAAATCGGCTCGATCAGCATATTGGCGAAGCGAAGAACCAAGAGGTTCTGCACCGTTTCCTTGCCAAGGTAGTGATCGATCCGAAACGTCCGGTTTTCGTCGAAGACCTGCGCCACGCCGTCATTGATCGCGCGCGAGGATGCGAGGTCACGGCCAATCGGCTTTTCAAGTACGATACGCGATGTCGGCGTGGCCAGCCCCGTTTCGCCTAGGCGCTGCGCGATGGTCACGAACAAGCTGGGCGCGGTGGACAGGTAGAAGATGCGAACGGGGTTGGCGCCTTGCTTGAGAGCGGCCGCCAGCCCCCCCCACTCGGAGGTCGGCGCCGATGCGTCCACCTGGACATAGTCTATGCGCCGCAGGAACTCGGCGCACTGGGCCTCCTCCCCACACGCCCCGGGCGCGAATTTCAAGCGCGAGTCGTGGACGAGCTTCCGAAAAGCCTCAGCGTCCATTGGCGAGCGCGCCGCGCCGATAATCCGCGATTGCGGCGGGATCTGCCCATCGAGGAACCGATGCAACAATGACGGAAACAGCTTGCGCAGCGCCAGGTCGCCGGTCGCGCCAAAGACGACAAGATCGAACGGCGGAACCGGAATGAACTCTGCCATGACTTCTCCGCTGAAGCGGGGGTCAGCGCCCCGCGGTGCGCCGCGATGAATGCCCCAGGGGATGGCATAGCTTCAACCGCTTTTGTGGGCGCCGCGCGCGAGCCTGAGGACAAATCGCCTCCAAACCCCCTCGCCAAAGGCACGCCTGCCATGCTCGCGCACTTGACGCGCAACACAATTCCAGCCGAACAGAAAGCTAGGACGTGAGCGCGCCTCACGTTTCGGGGCGTTGTTAGGAGCTGGGCGTCGCCCATGGATATCGTCACAGCCGATCTTGGCGGCACCCATGCCCGCTTCGCGATCGCCACGCGCCAAGACGGACACATCGAGCTCTCGTCCGAGCTCGTGCTTAAGACCGCTCAATACGCCAGCCTGCAAAGCGCCTGGGAGGTTTTCGCCGCGCACATCGGGAGACCTCTCCCGCGTCACGCCAGCATCGCCGTGGCCTGCCCGGCGAACAGCGATGTGCTCAAATTCACCAACAGCCCATGGGTCATCCGCGTCTCCGCGCTGAAGCAGCAACTCGGGCTCGACGAAGTCCTGGTGATCAACGACTTCGCGGCGGTCGGTCACGCCGTCGCCAATCTGAGGGACGACCAATTCCGTCATCTGTGCGGACCAGGCGCGAGCTTGCCTGTCGATGGCGTCATCAGCGTTGTGGGCCCAGGAACAGGGTTGGGCGTTTCGCAGATCGTGCGTCATCGCCACGGCTACGAGGTCATCAGCACCGAAGGCGGCCACACCAGTTTCGCGCCATTCGATAGACTTGAGGATCAAATCCTATCGCACCTGCGCCAGCGTTATCTGCGCGTTTCCGCGGAACGCATTTTGTCGGGCCCGGGTCTCGCCAACATCTACGCCGCGCTCGCGGCGATCGAGCAGCGGCCCGCCCACGTCACAGACGACAAATCGCTCTGGGAAACGGCGCTGCGCGGGGACGACACGCTTGCTTCGGCGGCGCTCGATCGCTTTTGCCTGTGCCTTGGCGTTTGCGCGGGCGACATCGCGCTTGCCCAGGGCGCTAACGCCGTCGTCATCGCAGGCGGGCTCGGCCTCAGGATCGCCGATGTTCTGGCGAGTTCAGGTTTTGCGCAGCGCTTTGTCGCGAAGGGGCGTTTCGAGTCGTTGATGGCCGCGATGCCGGTGAAAATCATCACGCACAAACAGCCCGGACTTTTTGGCGCGGCGGCCGCCTTCGCCTGGGCCCATCGCGCATCTTGATCGACGGATATTGGTGGAGCCAAGCGGGATCGAACNNGCTCTCCCAGCTGAGCTATGGCCCCATGCGTGTCCAACACGCTTATTCGCGGAGCGCGGAACCTACGCTCCGCGTCGCCTTGATTCAAGCGACAAAAGCCTACCGGCCGCCGTCGTCGTCGTCACCGTCGCCGGGCAGATCGCCGATCTCATCCTCCGGAAACTCTTCTTCGTCTTCAATGAGCGGGACGCTGTCGTCATCGGCGTTGTCGTCGCCGAGGTCCGCCTCTTCCTCCGAGAAGCCCTCGGGAAGCTCATCGCCGGCGGCGGGGCCGACGCCCTCGTCATCGTCGGCCAGGATTGGATCGGCCTCGGCATCGCTGTCGATCTCTGGGGTCGCTTCCTGCTCTTCGTCCTCGTCGTCATCGCCGGACTTCGCCTTCGCGTCTTCGAGTTCCTCCTCGTCCTCGTACCCAACATCGGCGGAAACCCGCGAACGACCGCGCCGGACGCGGACGCCCTCTTCACTGGGGTCAAAACTCGTCGTGCACTTAGGGCATACCGCCGGCCGCCGGCGGAGATCGTAGAACTTCGCCCCGCAACTCGGGCAAATCTGCTTGTCGCCCAGATCGGTCTTGCCCAAACGCTGCTCCTTGAGGCCGCTCTTTCACCGCGGGGCGCTCGCTTGCCACCATCGGGTGCGCCTGTCAAAAGCTTTGTGGTTTCAACAACAGCAGGCGCGAAAACGGGTGTCAGAATGCGGCTGAAGGCGCGATCGGCTGCCCCCCTGAGAGGGGATGTGCGGCCGCCAGGCGACAAATCGATCTCGCATCGCGCTCTGATTCTCGGAGCGCTGGCGCACGGGCGCACCGAGGTCGAGGGGTTGCTCGAGTCGGACGATGTGCTTTGCACCGCAGAAGCCGTTCGCCTCCTTGGCGCGCAGGCTGAACGCGACTCCAATGGGCGTTGGATTGTGCAAGGCGCGGGCGGGTTGCGCCAACCCAGAGAAACGATCGAGTGCGGCAACTCGGGAACCGCGGCCCGCCTGCTCATCGGCGCCGTTTGCGGATTTCCGCTCAGCGCCCGGTTCGACGGAGACCAGTCGCTTCGAAAACGGCCCATGGGCCGGGTCATGGCGCCGCTATCGCAAATGGGCGCCCGCTTCGACAGCACCGACAACCGTATGCCTCTCATCGTGCATGGCGGCAAACTCCACGGCATCACTTATCGCTCGCCGGTCTCCTCGGCGCAGGTCAAGTCGGCGGTGCTGCTCGCCGGCCTGCAAGCGGAGGGCGAGACCGTTCTCATCGAACCGGAACGATCTCGCGATCATACCGAACGCATGTTGGGAGTGTTCGGCGCGGCGATCGATACGGTTGAGGTCGATGGCGTTGCGCACCCGCGCGTGCGGGCGAGCCGGCTCTTCGGAGCGCCGATCTACGTGCCTGCGGATCCATCGTCGGCGGCGTTCCCAGCGGCCGCTGCGCTGATCGTAAAAGACAGCGACATCCGCATTCAAGACGTTCTCGTCAATCCGCTCAGGCTTGGGCTGTTCGAAACCCTGGCGGAGATGGGGGCGAACCTCGACTATGAACGGCGCCATGACCCGATCGGCGAACCGATCGCCGATATCCGCGTAAGCGCAAGCAAGCTCCGTGGCGTCTCGCCACCGCCTGGGCGCGCGCCGTCCATGATCGACGAGTTCCCGATACTTTCAGTGGTCGCGGCGTTTGCGGAAGGCGAAACGCGTATTGTTGGCGCAGCGGAGTTGCGGGTGAAGGAAAGCGACCGGATCACGTTGATGGTGGACGGTCTACGCGCCTGCGGCGTCGACGCCGAAGAGCTGCCGGACGGGCTTATCGTGCGCGGGAAGGGACCCAAGAGCGTCCGCGGCGGCGCGAACATCCGCACTCATGGCGACCACCGCGTGGCTATGTCGTTCCTCGTGCTGGGGTTGGGCGCGAAAGAACCCGTCGTTGTCGATCAAGCCGAGATGATCGCTACGTCCTTCCCCGGTTTTTCCGAACTGATGCGGCAGCTCGGCGCCGAGATCGCCAGCGCCAGCTAGGCGCCCGCTTCAGGGCGCTTTGGGATTTCCGTTCCGATTCAGGATCGCGGTCGTCGCGACATCCGCGGTGACGTTCCCAAGAGTGCGGAACACGTCAGGTATGATTTCAACCGCCAACAATATGCCAAGCAACTCAAACGGCACGCCAAGCGCCATGCAAATCGGGGCGATCGACGCCACAAATGACACCTGCCCCGGCAATCCCACGGAACCGACGCTGACGCCGAACGCAACAAACACGGCGCCGAAAATTTGCAGCAGCGTTGGTTCGAGCCCGTACAGGTGCGCGATGATGAAGCACACGGCGAGATTCGCCACCGGGCTCGTAAACCGAAACAACGCCACCGCGAGCGGGAGCACCACGTCCGCCACATGCGGCGCGATGCGCAAGCCGCGGAGCGAAGCGTCGAGCATCGCGGGCAACGACGCGAGCGAGGATTGCGTCGAAGCGGCGATCGCCCAAACCGGCGTCATCGCGGCGGTGNNGGCGGTGAAGCGGCCCGCCGGCTGCCCGCCCCATGTCACCGCCAACAACCAAGCCACCAGCGTGATCCCCAACGTCGCGGCCGACACCACCACCGCGTACTGCGCCAGCACGCCCGCGGCGCCAATGCCGGCGCGAGCCCCTACCCCTAACGCCAGCGCAAACACTCCGACCGGCGCGGCCACGAGCACCCAACGCACCACGACGATCATGGCTTCCGCGACCGCTCGGAAAAACGTGACGATCGGATCTCGTAGGCTGGTTTCGAGTCGTGTTGCCGCGAAACCAAAGAAAACAGCGAACACGACCAGCTGAAGGATGCTGTCACTAGCGGCGGCGCTGACGGGGTTGACCGGCGCGAGCCCCTGCACCCAACTCACAAACGTCGGCGGTTCGGCGATCTCAATAGCGTCGGCGCCGACGCTGGCGATGAGGCTCGCGGCGGCATCACCGCTGAAGGGCCAAGCGCCGAGCAGCAGCTTCGTTGCGACAATCCCAAACACGGCGGCGAAGAAAATGAGCGCCGTGAAGAGCGTAATCGCCCGCGCCACTAAACCGCCCGCGCGCGCCGTGTCGGAGACTGCGGCGATCCCGGTCACCAGCAGCGACACCACCAGCGGCACGACCGTCATCCGGAGCGCGTTAAGCCACAAACCGCCGATTGCCTCGACAACGTCGGTGGCGCCCGCGAGCTGCGGCGCATGGCTGCGGACGGCCTCGCCAACGACGATGCCGGCGACCAACGCCGACAGAACTACCAAGCCCATGCGTCGCACGCGATCCTCCGCTACTTGGCGAATGCCGGCGCAGGCGTGCGATCGGCCTGCGCTGGCGCCGCGCGCTTAAACTCAAGAACGCCGTCCTCGACGGCGCCAAAACGCAAATCCATCAGGTCATGAAGATAACTTTGGTTCTGCTTCCACGGCGCGGTTGTCGTTTGTTTCGGCAGGAGATGCGCAACGCGCTTGAAGTATCCGGATGAAAAGTCGACGAACGGACGTTCTTCGAGCCGCCGCGCTCCCACCCGCGGCGTCGCGGAAGCCAAGCCATATTCATCCATGTAGTTGATAAGTCTGCACACGTACTCGCTGATCAGATCGGCGCGCAGGGTCCAGGACGCATTTGTGTACCCAAACACGAAAGCGAGATTCGGCACATCGGAGAGCATCGCGCCCTTGTAGGCGTAGCTCTGTCCCGTCTCGACTTTTTTTCCGTCGACAAAAACCTCGGCGCCGCCGAGCATCTGCAGCGCCAATCCGGTCGCGGTGACGATGATGTCCGCCTCGAGTTCTTGGCCCGATTTCAGCTTAACGCCCTTCTCCGTGAAAGACTCGATCTGGTCCGTCACGACCGACGCCTTGCCTTCCTTGATCGCCGCAAACATGTCGTTGTCGGGCACTAAGCAAAGGCGTTCTTCCCAGGGATTGTAACGGGGCGTGAAATGTTTTCGCACCGCGTCGGGGCCAATCTGGTCTTCGACAAGTCCGAGCAATCGTTCACGCGTGCGCTTCGGTCGCGCACGCGCAAGCCTGAAGAAAAGCTGCTGCATGGTGATCCTGAGAAACCGGATCACATCGTACGCCGCCTGCGCCGGCAAGATCCGACGCAAGCCATGCGCCAGCTTGTCGACCGCAGGCATGGAAATCATGTAGGTCGGCGAGCGCTGAAGCATGGTCACGTGCGCCGCCTTGTCCGCCATGGAAGGGACCAGCGTTACAGCCGTTGCGCCCGAACCGATGACGATGACACGCTTGTTGGCGTAGTCGAGGTCCTCTGGCCAGTGTTGCGGATGGACGACGCGGCCCTTGAACCGCTCGTAGCCGGGGAAGTCGGGCAGGTATCCATGATCGTACCGATAGTACCCCGCGCACATGAGCACGAACTTCGTCTCGTATCGTTTGAGGACGCCCTCATGCTCGACTTCGACCGTCCAACGCGCGGCGTGTGAATCCCACGAGATGCGCCTCACGCTTTGCTTGAATCGAATGTGCTTATCGATTCCATAGTCGCGCGCGGTGTCGTTGACATAGGCGCGAATGGAGGGGCCGTCGGCGATCGCCTTCTGCTCCGTCCACGGCTTGAACGCATATCCCAAGGTATACATGTCGCTATCGGAGCGAATGCCCGGGTATCGAAACAGATCCCAGGTCCCGCCGATGGCTTCACGCGCTTCCAGGATGACATAGCTTTTGTCGGGGCAATGCTTCCCGAGGTGAACGCTCGCGCCCACGCCCGAGAGACCGGCGCCAACCACGACCACATCGAAAACTTCAGCACTCATGCGCTAGCTTCGCCAACGCTTGAGCGCGGCTGTCAAGCGGGCCGCTAGGGAACGTGACGGCGGGGGCCGCGCCTGCTAGACGCCGCCGCATGATTATCGCCATCGATGGCCCGACCGCATCCGGAAAAGGAACCGTTGCGGCGGGCGTCGCCAAGCACTTTGGATTGAAGCGTCTGGACACGGGTTCGCTGTATCGGGCTGTGGGTCTGGCTTTGCTTGACGCACGCGTAGATCTCGCGGACGAGGCGCGCGCGGTCGCGGCGGCACGGGCGCTTGACCTCAACGCCATCGACGAAGCGCGGATCAGGACATCGCAGGCCGGCGCCGCGGCATCGAAGGTGGCCGCCATCCCCGGCGTGAGAGCTGCTCTGCTCCAGGCTCAGCGCGCCTTTGCAGCGGACCCCGCCGGGGCCGTGCTTGACGGACGCGATATTGGGACGGTCATTTGCCCCGACGCGGAGGTAAAGCTCTTCGTGACGGCGTCCCTGCAAGCCAGAGCCCGCCGACGCTTCGGGGAACTCAGGGGACGGGGCGAACCTGTGACCTTCGAGCAGGTCGAAGCCCAGATCGCCGAGCGCGATGCCCGCGACACGAACCGGACCGACGCCCCCCTCCTAAAGGCGGCGGACGCGCACTTGCTGGATACCACCGACCTTTCTATAGAGGCGGCGGTGGAAGCCGCCTTGCGGATCGTTGAGGCGGCGCGTCTGCGCCGTGGGGCGACCTAACCCCAAAGCTTCCCCACAAAGCCTACCCGTGGACGGCCGCATGGTGCGGCCGAGACCGCCGGAGCCAACCGGTTGGCCCATGTTGATTTTGGAGTGACTTTACATATGGCGTCTCAAGCCCAGAACCCCTCTCTTAATCCAACACGCGACGACTTCGCCGCGCTGCTCGATCAGAGCTTCGAATCCCGCGGCATGCTCGAAGGGCGCGTAATCGCCGCCACCGTTGCGGCCATCGAAAATGACTTCGTTGTTGTTGATATCGGCCTCAAGACCGAGGGCCGCATTCCCCTCCGCGAGTTTCTTGTCGACGATGGCGCGGGCCAACCAAAGCCCGGCGACATTGTCGAAGTTTACCTCGATCGCATCGAGAACGCGCTCGGCGACGCCGTCGTCAGCCGTGAAAAAGCGCGCCGTGAAGAGGCGTGGACGCGCCTTGAGAAGAGCTTCGCTGCGGGCGAGGCGGTCAATGGCGCGCTCGTCGGCCGCGTGAAGGGCGGCTTCACTGTCGACCTCGGCGGCGCCAACGCGTTCTTGCCGGGNNTTCCTGCCGGGCAGCCAGGTCGACATTCGACCCGTGCGTGACGTCGGCCCGCTCATGAACATCGTGCAGCCCTTCGCGATCCTTAAGATGGACCGTCAGCGGGGGAACATTGTCGTCTCCCGTCGCGCCGTGCTTGAGGAAAGCCGCGCAAGCGAACGCGCCGAGATCGTGGGCCAGCTGAAGGAAGGCGAAATCCGCGACGGCGTTGTCAAGAACATCACCGATTACGGC
>DDSN01000039.1:0-168 GCA_002343395.1 Hyphomonadaceae bacterium UBA2389
CGGGATATGGCCGGGCTGTACGCACTGCGCCGAGCACAACCCCGTACGCTCAAATCGCGCCGCAGCCGATGCCGGGAACGATTGACCGCGATCAGTACGAGGAAATCGACCCAAATCCGATCCATGTCGCAACCGAGGATCCAGTGTCGACCTTCTCGATCGATGTCG
>DDSN01000039.1:215-2700 GCA_002343395.1 Hyphomonadaceae bacterium UBA2389
TCGAGGAGCTGATCAACTATTTCGACTATGACTATCCGTTGCCGCGCAGCCGCAACGAGCCGTTCTCGACCAATGTCACGGTCGCACCCTCGCCCTGGGCGGAAGGGCGCCAACTCGTCCACATCGGCTTGCAGGGGTATGACATCGTGCGCAGCGAGCGGCCGCCGCTCAATCTTGTTCTGCTGATCGACGTTTCCGGATCGATGGCGCCGGCGAACAAGCTGCCGCTGGCGCTGCAGGGCTTTCGGATGCTGACTGAACAGCTGACCGCGCGCGACAAGGTGTCGATCGTTGTCTACGCCGGCGCCGCGGGCGCGGTGCTGGAACCGACGCCGGGCAATGATCGCGCCCGCGTCCTGGCCGCGCTCGACAATCTCCACGCCGGCGGCTCAACCGCGGGCGGCGAAGGCTTGCGCCTCGCCTACGCGCTGGCGCAACGCAATTTCAGCGAACGCGCCGTCAACCGCGTGATCATCGCCACCGATGGCGATTTCAACGTCGGCATCGCCGACCCCGCGCAATTGCAGGACTTCGTTTCGCGGCAGCGCGAGACGGGAATTTATCTTTCCGTGCTGGGCTTCGGCGGCGGCAACTACAATGACGCGCTGATGCAGCGTCTTGCGCAAAACGGCAACGGCGTCGCCGCCTACATCGACACGTTGAGCGAAGCGCGCCGCGTGCTCTCGGACGAGCTGAACGGCGCGTTGTTCCCGATCGCCAACGACGTGAAGATCCAGGTCGAATTCAATCCCGCGCGCGTCGCCGAGTATCGCCTCATCGGGTACGAGACACGGATGCTGCGGCGCGAGGACTTCAACAACGACACGGTCGACGCTGGCGAGATCGGCGCCGGCCACTCCGTGACCGCGATCTACGAGATCACGCCGGTGGGCGGCCCGACCTTCACCGAACCGCTGCGTTACCAGCGCGGCGGCGCGATCGCGCCCTCAACGGCGAACGAAATCGCCTTCCTGCGCATCCGCTACAAACTACCCGGGCAAGACGACTCGCGGCTGATCGAACGTCCGATCACGAATGGCGACGCGGTCGCAAACGTCGCGCGCGCGCCGGAGCACGTGCGGTTCGCGACGGCGGTCGCCGGCTATGGACAATTGCTGCGCGGCGACCCTTACGTCGGTCAGGGCTTCAGCTGGAACGATGTCATCACCCTGGCGCAAGGCGCGCGCGGCCGCGACGAGTTCGGCTGGCGCGCGGAATTCGTGCAGTTGGCGCGCGCGGCTGCCTCAGCGCCGGCCTTGCCGACCGCGCAAAACGCGCCCAGAGGCAATTGAGAGGCCACTAACGATCGAACAGGAGCACGCGCCCATGAGGGGTCTTAAGACAGCGGCGATCGTCAGCATGGTCGCGATGATCGCCGCATGCGCCCACGAACCGCGCAGCATCGGCGCGGCCACCATGCTGCCCGACGGCACGATCCAAATGCAGCTGCGCGCGGAAGGACCAGGAGGAACAATCGGCGACGCGATGTTCACCTATCCTCCGAACCACCCGCAATACGCTGAAATGCTCGCCCACGTCGGCGGGCTAAGTCCGGGCGAAACGAAGGACGTCCCGCCCTGGCCGGACTAAGCCGCCCAAACAAGGCGTGGCCCGACGGCGCCTGCCTCGGGTTCGCTCTCGCCGCCTGGGCCGTTCATCACCGGGCGCAAGGCGGTCGCGAGATCAGCTTCGACGTACTCGCGCGCATCGCGCTCGTCGTGGAGATGGATCAGGATATGGGTGGCGCCCAAACGTTGCGCGTCCGGCCATTGTTCGTGACTGGCCAAGCGCTTGGAAAGATTGCCTGTTCTTGAAATGAAGAGCGGCGTCCAGCCGCGGCCGCCAAGCCCGGGCCGCGCGAAACAATAGACCCCAGGCGCATCGCCGAACGCTTCGTGCGGCCGGTGGACGCTAAACCGATGCAACCGGCCGGATTGTCCACGAAAGATCGCCTCGCTCATTCTGATCGCCCCTATGTTCGCTGTCTGTTCGTATTGATACGCGAGTCTGATGTTCTTGTAAAGTTCTCCTCGCGCGCCGCTTCCACTCATCCCTGGAGCCTGCGATCATGCCGCGCATGTCGCACAATCATGGGTCCGCGGATCGCACCCAGCACATGGCCGAGGCGGAGCGCGTCTGCGCCAACGCGGGCGAGACGCTGACGCCGCTGCGCAGGCGCGTGCTCGAGTTGCTCATCGATCATCGCGGGCCCGCCAAAGCCTATGACCTGTTGCCTCGTATCGACGTGGACAAACAGGCAAAGCCGCCGACCGTCTATCGCGCGCTCGACTTTCTCGTCCGCATGGGACTGGCGCACCGCATCGAGAGCATGAACGCGTTCGTCGCCTGCGATGTCGGCGCTTGCGCGCGCTCAACCATTTTCCTGATTTGCGACCAGTGCGGACGCGCCGAGGAATTCGACGCCGGACATGCGCTGATCGATTTGACGGACGCCGCCAAGCGCGACGGCTTCGCCATTCGCCGC
>DDSN01000083.1 GCA_002343395.1 Hyphomonadaceae bacterium UBA2389
AGCAGCAGATGCTGGCCATCGGCCGCGCCCTGATGACGAACCCCCGGCTTCTGGTGCTCGACGAGGCGACCGAGGGGCTGGCCCCGGTGATCCGCAAGGAAATCTGGGCCGCGATTGCCCGGCTGAAGTCGCAAGGCCAGTCGATCCTGATCGTCGACAAGACGCTGAGCGAATTGAAACCCATCGCCGATGGCTGCGTCATCCTGGAACGCGGCCGCTCGGTCTGGAGCGGCACGCCCGATCAGATCACGCCCGAGATCGAAAAGCGCTATCTGGGCCTGTGATCTGCGCTTTCGCGCGCCCCGCTCACCCGCATTTCGAATGCCCGCAGGCGCGGCAGGTCATGCAGCCTTCGATCATCACCATCTCGTAGGCGCCGCACGCGGGGCAGGCCGCCGGGCGCGCGCCGGTCACCGCCGCCTTGGGGTCGGATTTCAGGCCCTTGCCCTGCCCCTCGATGAACCCGATGGCGACCAGATGTTCCTCGATCACATCGCCGATGGCCGCCAGGATCGAGGGAATATAGCGCCCGCCCATCCAGGCCCCGCCGCGCGGGTCAAAGACGGCCTTCAACTCCTCGACGACGAAACTCACATCCCCGCCGCGCCGGAACACCGCCGAAATCATCCGCGTCAGCGCCACGGTCCAGGCGTAATGCTCCATGTTCTTTGAGTTCAGGAAAATCTCGAACGGTCTGGAGCCGTCGCCTTCCTCCACATCGTTGATGGTGACGTAGAGCGCGTGCTCGGTGTCCGGCCATTTGATTTTATAGGTGGCGCCGCCAAGTTTGGCCGGGCGTTTCGGCAGGGGGGCCTCGTTGGGCGCGGCCGGCGGCGTCGGCGCGGGCGCGGGGGCAGGCGCTGAAAGCACGGATCCTGTAATCGCGTTCGGCCTATAAGTTGTGCATCCCTTGCACCCCAATGCGTATGCCTGCGTGTAAATGTCGGCAAAGCTCTCGAAGGGAATATCTTCTGGGCAGTTAACGGTTTTCGATATGGCGCTGTCGATGAAGCGCTGCGCCGCCGATTGCATCCTGAGGTGGTCGGCGGGGGCCAGAGTCTGCGCGCTGACGAAGACATCCGCTGGCGGCGTTGCGTCTCGGTGAAGCCGCCGCCATTGCGCCATGGCGTAGTCTTCGACCGCCTCCTCCTTCGTGGCGCCGTCGGGTTGGCGCACCTTTCGGGTGTAGCTGAAGGCGAACACCGGCTCGACGCCTGAGGAAACATTGCCGGCGATGAGCGACGTTGTGCCGGTAGGCGCAATTGTGGTGAGGCAGGCGTTGCGCAGGCCATGGTCGGCTATGAGCGCGCGCGTCTCTTCGTCGAGCGATTGGAGGTTGGGAAGATCGAGCATCGATCGGTCCCACAACGAAAAGGCGCCCTTTTCCTCGGCCAGGCGCGCCGAGGCGCGATAGGCAGCGCGCTTGATCGCGCCAAGCCATTGTTCGGTGAGCGCGACGGCGTGTTCCAATCCGTAGCGCGCGCCGCATAAAATGAGAGCGTCGGCCAAACCGGTCACGCCGAGACCGATGCGCCGCTTGGCTCTTGCCTCCTCTGCTTGCTGGGGCAGGGGATAGTTTGAGATGTCGATAACGTTGTCCAGCATGCGCACCGCCGTGGCGGTCAGCGCTTCCAGCGCGCGCTCGTCGATAGCGGCGCCGGCTTCAAATGGTCGCTCGACCAAGCGCACGAGATTGAGCGCGCCTAGCAGGCAGGCGCCGTAAGGCGGGAGAGGTTGTTCCCCGCACGGGTTGGTCGCTGAGATCGTCTCGACGCCTGCAAGGTTGTTGAGCGCGTTGACGCGATCGATGAAGATCACGCCCGGCTCGGCGCCGTCATAGGTCGCACGCATCAGGCGCGCCCAGAGATCGCGAGCCGGCACGACGCGATACACAACCTCATCGAACCGCAATGGCCAGTCCGCGCCGGCTGCAAGCGCGGTCATGAACGCATCGGTCACGAGCACGGAGAGGTTGAAGTTGCGGAACCGGGAGGCGTCGCGCTTGGCGTCTATGAAGCTCTCGATGTCTGGATGGTCGATCCGCAAACACCCCATCATGGCGCCGCGCCGGGAGCCCGCGCTCATGACAGTGCGGCACATGGCGTCCCACGCGTCCATGAACGACAGCGGCCCTGAAGCCTCCGCGCCGACCCCATGTACGGGCGCGCCTTTGGGGCGGATGGTGGAGAAATCCATGCCCACGCCGCCGCCTTGCTGCATGGTCATCGCCGCTTCACGCAGATGCGCGAAAATGCCCGCAAGCGTATCGGGGATGGCGCCCATGACGAAGCAGTTGAAGAGCGTAACCTGACGGCCCGTCCCGGCGCCCGCCAGGATGCGGCCGGCGGGGAGGAATCTGAAATCGGTCAACGCGTCCAGGAATTGAGCGCGCATGCGTGCGCGATCTTCGGGGCGCTCCGCTTCTGCGAGCGCGGCAGCGACGCGGGACCAAGTGGCTGTGACATCCGGCTCGGGATCGCCCTGAGGGGGTGCAAAGCGATACTTCGCGGACCAGATTTCGGATGCGATGGCGGCGTCGAAAGCCATGGGTGCGGTCCCCGCATACGGCGCGCCCAGATGGCGGCCGCTCTTGAGATCTTAAGGGGAACGGAGTCGCGCCAAAGCCGAATGACCAGCGTACGGGATCCGCTTGGGGACGCTCAATACCCCGCTTCAAATCCGTCAAGCGGCTTTCGCGCCTGTCGCACTATGCTTTTGACGTTGCGGCGGAGTCTGAAATGGCGCGTGCCTTATTCTTTGGCAGGTTACGGGATGCGGCCGGGTGCAGCGCCCGCGAAGTGGCGCTTGAACACGCCACGGATGTCGCAGCGTTTCGGCGTTTGCTTTGTGCGGGCGATGCTGCGCTTGAGGCGGTTCTAGCTTCCCCGACAGTGCGCGTCGCCGTGAATGCGACGCTGTTGCCGTCCGCGGAGACCGGCGCTGTCGCGCCGAATGACGAAGTGGCGTTCATGCCGCCATTCTCCGGCGGGTGAAAGCATGGCAAATGAGGCGGTATGGCTCCTGACGGCTGCGGTTTTCGCGGCGGCGGCGCTTTACGCGGCGGTGGGCCATGGCGGCGCTTCGGCCTATATCGCGCTGATGGCGCTTTGGGGGCTGTCGCCGGAGGAAATCCGTCCTGCGGCGCTCGTTCTCAACATCGTCGTGGCGGGCGTCGGCGCCTATCATTTCGTGCGCGCTGGTCGATTTGACGGCGGCGTGTTTTGGCCGTTCGCGATCACGGCGATCCCCGCCGCGTACCTTGCCGGCGGCGTCGACGTACCGGAGGTATTTTATCGCCCGCTTCTGGCTCTCGCTTTGGGCGCGGCGGCGCTGCGTTATCTGCTCTGGCCACAGTTGGATGCGCTTAGGGTCACGAACGCTCCTGGAAAGGCGGTGGCTTTGCCGGCGGGCGTGGCCCTCGGGGCGCTTGCGGGCCTGACGGGTATCGGCGGTGGCGTCTATCTATCGCCCTTGCTTGTGTTCATGGGGTGGGCGGATGCCCGAAAGGCGACGGGGATCGCCGCGTGCTTCATCGTCGCGAACTCAGCGGCTGGGCTCGCCGGGCGCATGTCGTCGTTGGCTTCACTGCCCGATTTCTTGCCTTTGTTGGTGTTGGCGGCCGGGTTGGGTGCGCTTGTTGGCGCCGCCGCAAGCTTGAAACTTTTCGATGCGAAGGGCGTGCTCCGGGTTCTCGGTGTTGTACTCGGCATCGCGGCGGCTGCATTGGTGAGCTGATGCAGGTTATTGTGCAAACCGAGGCCTTCGCGCCGGAGCAGCTGCTCGCAACGTTCGCAGGCGGCGGCGACGCCGGCGCGATGGCGAGTTTTGTCGGTTACTGTCGCGCGTCTTCGCATGGGCGAACGGTTGAGCGCCTCGAACTCGAATGCTACCCAGCGCTGACGCAACGCGAGATCGCGCGTCTGGCGGAAACGGTTCTTCAGCGCCACGCGTTGCTTGACCTCATGGTTGTGCATCGCGTCGGCGAGATACAGGTTGGCGAGGCCATTGTCCTGGTTGCGGCGCTCAGCGCACACCGCGCGCCGGCGCTGACGGCGGTGGCCGAGTTGATGGATTATCTGAAGTCGGAAGCGCCGATCTGGAAGAAGGAGGTTGGCGCTTGCGGTCCTAGGTGGATCGACCCGACCGAACAGGAC
>DDSN01000028.1:0-3005 GCA_002343395.1 Hyphomonadaceae bacterium UBA2389
GCCGGGCGGTTACGCCGGCACTACGAGTCGTTTCACTTTTCGGCGGCACGAGCAGCTCTTTCGTCTGGCGAATTTCCTGATTGGCTAGCTTCAACACATTGAATTCGCCGCGAGCGTCAGCCTGATCAGTGTCTAGGCTGTAGATGACCCCGTATGTTGTCGGCGCCAGCGAGGCCAACTGCTCCAAGAAGCGTCGCTCGGTCCCTTCCGGCAAGGGGTGGTTTCTCGCAAATCCTGCGCAAACGGCCAAGCCGCCGTGGGTCATGTTGAAGTTTAGGACATGAACGCCAACCCCCGAGGCTTCGCATGCGAGGGTCACCTTCTCGCGGAGGCGATCATGCTCTGTCGGGTCAGACGCATCATCTTCGTGAAAGGGAATCGGCTCCCAGTGGTGCTCGGGCCGATCACTGACCATCAGCCATAGGTAAAATTCAAACATGACCGCTCCAACCTAGGGCAAAGGATTCAAATCTACGACGTAGCTGACCCCATACCGTTCTGACGCTCGGGCAAGGTACCTTAGAGTGGCCGCGTCAGCACCAGTTTGTATTGAGTGACACAGATTCTTTTTGACGCGACGAGAAGGACCAGCTTTCGCCGCGACTCCCCCGCTCCTTCTCCCGCGGGATGCTTACTGACGAAGCCCGAAGATGCGCCGGAAGAACAGCGTTTCGGCTTCGCGTTGCGCTTCCTGGTTTTCCCGGCGCGAAAAGCCGTGCCCCTCGTTCATGGCGATCATCAGCCACGCCTCGCCGCCGTTGCGCCGTACGGCGGCATAGACCTGCTCGGCCTCCGATACAGGCACGCGCGGGTCGTTGAAGCCGTGAACGACGAACAACGGCCTGTTCACGCGCCCGATCGCGTTGAGCGGAGAAATGCGATCGAACACCGCGCGCATGTCGGCGTTACGCTCATCCCCATACTCGGCGCGACGCAGATCGCGCCGATAGCCAGAGGTGTTTTCAAGAAAGGTCGCGAAATTCGAAATGCCGACGATATCCACGCCGCCGGCGAGGCGATCGTTGTAGTGCGTCATCGACGCCAACACCATGTAGCCGCCATAGGACCCGCCATAGACGGCGACCCGGTCGTTATCGAGCGTGCTCTGCGCGTCGATCCAATCCAGCAACGCGCCGATGTCGCGCACTGAATCTTCGCGACGCTCGGCGTTGTCGAGAGCCAGGAAGTCCTTGCCATAGCCATCCGAACCGCGAACGTTCGGCGCGATCACGGCGACGCCGAGCTCATTCACCCAATACTGGATCGTGGAGGAAAACCCCGGACGGAATTGCGATTCCGGTCCGCCATGGATGTTGATGACGACCGGATGCGGACCCTGCGTGCGCGGGCGATAGAGGAATCCGGAAATCTCGCGCCCGTCGAAGGAGCGCCATGTGATCAGCTCCGGCTCAACGAAGGTCGACGCGGGGATGCCGCCGGTTTCACTTTGCGTCCAGCGCGTGAGCGTGCGCGCACGCACATCCCACGAGTACACATCGCCCGGCGCCGTTGAACTGTTCAGCGTAAAGCCGATACGCCGGCTTTGATCATCGAAGCTCACGCCGCTGACAATCCCGGCGGGCAGATCCGGCGCGGGCAACGCGCGCAGGCTGCGCGCATCCATCAAGCGCAACGCCGAACGGCCCGCTTCATTGACGACATAGGCGATGGTGCGTCCATCCGGCGAGAGGTCGAAGCTCTCCACGCTCCACGCCAAGTCCGGCGTCAGCACGCTGCGTGCACCGGTGGCGAGGTCGACGCGGATCAGCCGTTGAAACTGCGCGTTCTCGTCCGACAGCGTGATGATGGAGCGCCCATCCGGCGTGAACTCTCCCCCGCTATACGACACCCGAATGTCCGGCGTGATGCGGGTGATGGCGTTGGTTGCGACGTCAAGAACATAGAGGTGGCTCTCGGCGACCGAGATATAGCGTTGCAGCAGCAGTTTGGCGCCGTCGGCGGAGAAGTCCGCGGGATAGACCGCGCCTTCGCCGTCGAACACCCGGCGCGCGGAGGTCGACGCGCCGTCGCCGACATACACATCGTAGTTCGGCTCGCTCGCCGGGACATAAGACCACGCGATCTGGCGCCCATCGTCGCTCCAGATGAAGCCTTCGTTGCGCGTACCCGGTTGGGTTACGGCTCGCGCGCGCCCGGTGGCCGGATCGAGCAGATAGCCGCCGAAATTTTCGTCGCCGCCGACATCGCGCGTGAACAGGATCTCTTCGCTGTTCGGCTTCACCGCCGCGCCGGTGATGCGCTCCTCGTAAAAGGTCAGCTGCGTGCGGGCGCCCATGGGGCGATCGACGCGATGCAGCTGGCTGGTGTCGCCGAAACGCGTGGAGATCAACACGCCGCCGTCGGGCAGCCAGTCCGCGAAGCCGGCGCTACGGGTGTTGACATATTGGCGCAAACGCTCGGACACGTCCGGCGGCGTGACAGGCACATGCTCCACGCGCAGCGCGCCGCGCTCCTCGCGGCCAGGAACATTCTGGGCGGGGCCGGTCTGGGCCGCCGCCGAAAGCGAAACCGCCGCCGCAGTGCATAGGATAGCCAGAAAAAAGCGCATCGAACCCCCGCATTCTTTGCGGCAGGTTAGCAAGCCATCGCGCCGGAGCAACGCCCACCGCGATGAATGCGCCTCATTCTGCGGCGATCGCTTCGACGGGATCGTGCTCGGCCACGTAGTGCCCCGGCGCGACCTGCTGCCATTGCGGCCGGTACTGGATGGCGTCGGGATTGTCGATCAGCCGCGACTTGAGGAAGCGCAGGCTCGCCCGCGTATCGAGCGGGCTCGGTAGATCGCCGACCAGACGCACCCGCGGCTTGTTGCGCGCGACATCCGGATCGGGCGTCGGCGCCGCCGCGAGCAGTGCGCGCGTGTACGGATGGCGCGGATCGCTGAGGATCACATCCGCCGGCCCATACTCCACCGCCCTGCCCAGGTAGAGCACCAGCACGTTGTGCGAAATCTCGCGCACGACGGCGAGGTCGTGGCTGATGAA
>DDSN01000028.1:3023-3732 GCA_002343395.1 Hyphomonadaceae bacterium UBA2389
TCGAGCGCCGACACCGCTTCGTCGCACACGACAAGTTTCGGCTTCAAGATCATGGCGCGCGCCACGCCGACGCGCTGGTTTTGTCCGCCCGAGAGCTCATGCGGGTAGCGATTGATAAGGGCGGGGTCGAGACCGACCTGCGCCATCATCGCACTGACGCGCTCCTCGCGTCCTGCGTGGTTCAACTCGGGGGCGAAACTCAGGAGCGGCTCGGCGATAGAACGCCCGAGCGTCATGCGCGGATCGAGGCTNNACGGGTCCTGGAACACGATCTGCAAGTCTTGTCGCGACTTTCGGATCGCCGCCTGCTCGCTCGGTAGAAGCGCGCGTCCGAGAAAGGTGACGCTGCCAGCTGAGCGCGGCAGAAGCTGCACAACGGCGCGCGCCAATGTCGACTTGCCGCAACCGCTCTCGCNNCTCGCCGACGATGCCCAGCGTCTCACCCGCGCGTACGTCAAAGCTGACGCCATCGACAGCGCGCAATTGCTTGGTTTGGCCAAACAATGAGCCGTCCGCGATTTTGACCGGGAAGCTGACGCGCACGTCGTCCACGCTGAGAATTGGCGCGCCCTCTTCAGCGGGCGGCAGGGACACGGCGCGCTCGCCGTCGATGCGCGGCACCGCTTTCAACAGCATGCGCGTGTAATCGGCCTTGGGCGCGGAATATATCTCCTCCGCGGCGCCGGTCTCGACCACCTCGCCGCGCCGC
>DDSN01000028.1:3812-7807 GCA_002343395.1 Hyphomonadaceae bacterium UBA2389
GGCTCGTCGGCGATGAGCAGCGCGGGTTCGGCCATCATCGCCATCGCGATCATGACGCGCTGGCGCATGCCGCCGGAAAGCTCATGCGGATACTGCTTAAGCCGGCGCCCCGCTTCGGGAATGCGCACACGCTCCAGCCACTCGACCGCACGCTCGCGCGCCGCCGCTCCAGTGACCTTGAAATGATGCGCGAGCACCTCGCTCATCTGGCTCTCGACGGTCAGGTGCGGGGTGAGCGCGGTGAGCGGGTCTTGAAACACGAACGCGACGTGGCGGCCGCGAAAGCCGTCGAGATCGCGGCGCGGCAGGTTGAGAACCTCGCGCCCCTGGAACTTGACCGAACCGGAAACGCGCGCATTGGCCGATGTGAGACCGAACGCGGAAAGGAACGTCTGACTCTTGCCCGAACCGCTCTCGCCGACGACGCCAAGGCATTCGCCCTTCGCGATTGAAAGCGAGACGCCCTTCACCGCTTCGACCTCGCCGTCGGGGGTGTCGAAGGTCACGAAAAGATTGGAGATATCGAGCACGGTCTCAGTCATGGCGGCGCAGACTAGCGGCGCGCGTCCTTCTGTCCACCCGCGCTTGCCGTTACGGCGCTTCGACAAAGGCCGCCGCAGCCGTTAATCGAAGGCCCAGGAGGAGCGCCATGGCTCAGATGAACTACCTCACCCAATGCACCTTCGATTTCGGCGCATTGGCGCAAACGCCAAGAGTGCTGAAAGGCCTGGGCGTCGCGCGCCCCTTCGTTGTGACCGACCCGGGGCTCAAGGCGAATGGTTTGCTCGACCGCCTGTTGGCGGCGTTGGGCGAAGCGCCGGCGGGGGTTTACGCCGACACGCCGGCAAACCCAACCGAGAGCGCCTCCGCGGCGGCGGCGGCTCAATATCGCGATACGCGGGCGGACGGCATCGTGGCGCTGGGGGGCGGTTCGTCGATGGACCTCGCCAAGGCGGTGGGCCTGATGGTGAGTCACGAAGGCCCGTTCGAGCGGCTCGGCGCGACGCAACGCGGCATGCGCTTCATCACCAAAATCCCCCCGCTTCTCGCGGTGCCGACCACGGCGGGCACCGGCAGCGAGGTTTCGCCCGGAGCGGTCGTCATTCTCGACAACGGCCGCAAGGAAACGTTCGTCTCGCCGTACTTGGTCCCGGCAGCGGCCATTTGCGACCCGGACCTTACGCTCGGCCTTCCCCCGCTGCTCACCGCGGCGACCGGGATGGATGCGATGACGCATTGCATCGAAGCAGTGCTAACGCCGGTGGTGCATCCCCCGGCCGAAGCGATTGGCCTCGATGGCGCGGAACGGGCGATGACATGGCTAGAACGCGCGGTGAAGGACGGCGGCGATCGCGATGCGCGCTGGCACATGATGATGGCTTCCTTTGAAGGCGCGCTTGCCTTCGCCAAAGGGCTGGGCGCGGTGCATGGCCTGAGCCATGCGCTGGGCCGCATCCAGGACCTCAAACTTCACCACGGCACGCTCAACGCGGTGATCCTGCCCCATTCGTTGGCGATGATCGGCGACGCCGCGCCTGAAAAGTTCGCGCGGCTGCGCCGCGCGCTCGGCTTGGCCCCAAACGGCGACCTGCCCCAAGCGATCGCCGATCTCAACGCGCGCCTCAAACTGCCAGGTTCGCTTTCGGCGATGGGGGTCACGGAAGCGCATTGGCCAGCCGCACGCGACTACGCCGTCAGCGATCTCGCCACGCTTTCAAACGCGGTTCCGTTCGACAGCGAAAAATACGACGCGCTTTTCCGGCGCGCCTTGTAACCAGCTGCCGTAACGTTAGCGAACCATAAACCTTTGGTTGTGAGGTTTGGCGGCACCGTTGAAAGGCCTGTCCATGCCCGCAACCATTCTGGTGGCCGAGGATCACGAACCAAGCCGCGCGCTGCTCCTGACGAGACTGAAGAAGCATGGCTATCACGTAATCAGCGCGACCAATGGCGCTGAAGCAGTGTCGCTCACCCTCGAAAACGCGCCGCAACTCATCCTGATGGACCTATCGCTGCCGGTTATGGACGGGATCGAAGCGTGGCGCACGATCCAGGAGATGACGGATCACCCGCCCCCGGCCATCGCCCTTACGGCGGCGTGCATCCAAGAGGTGCGATTGACCTGCGAGGAAATAGGGTTCTCCGCGTTTCTCACCAAACCCTGCGCTTTCGCCGCCCTCATCGCGGAGATCGAACGCGCGCTCGCGCCGCCGAAAATGGCGGTCGCCATCTAATCGATTCGCGCAAGGAAGCTCAGGATCGCGTCCCAGGCCTCTGGCTCATCCAACATCGGCGCATGGCCGACATGAGCTACATCGACAGCCACGAGATCAGGCTTGAGCGCGCGCATCTCCGCGACAATGCCGGGCGACAGCAGGTCGGAGATGCCCCCGCGCAAAAGCAGCGTCGGTTTGTTCGCCAGCGCTTGAAAAAGCGGGGTCATGTCCGGCGGCGGGGCGCCGGGTGACGCCATCGCCAAGGCAATGTGGGGATCGTAGTCGGTGGAGATCGAGCCGTCGTCGCGCGTCCGGAACGTGCGCTGGGCGAACGAAAGCCAAAAACTCGGGTCGTCGCGCTTGGTTGGGTAAATGTCGCCAGCGATGGCGCGAATGGCGTCAGCGGCTTGCTCCCAGGACTGCACAGGTTGGGTGCGGCCAACGTATCCGCCAATGCGCGCAAGGCCAGCCGGGTCGAGCTTATGCCCAATATCGTTGAGCACGACAGCGGCGACGCGTTCCGGCGCCAGCGCCGCCAACACCATGGTGATGAGTCCGCCCATCGAGGTGCCGACAAAAACCGCCTTCGGAACCGCGAGCGCATCCATCAAAGCCGCAACATCTTGCGCGTATACGGTCGGAACGTAATGGGCGGGGTCCGGGTCGTGAGCGCTCTGGCCGCGGCCGCGCACGTCGGCGGCGATGACGCGCCGGCCACATGCCGCGATGCGGGGCGCGATCACTTCAAAGTCCTTGGAGTTACGGGTGAGACCGTGCAGGCAAATCACCGGCAAGCCCGTTTCCGGGGCGAGCGGCGGATAATCACGCGCATACAACGCCAAGCCGTCCACGCTTTGAAACACGCGCTCTTCGAAGCCGCCAATGTCCAGTGTTCCCGCATCCATCTTGCTTGTCCCCTCAGCCTGGCGCGCGCTGTTCGGCGCTGACGCTCGCATTGGCGTCGACATACTCCACCGCCCGCATCGCATCGAGGCGCGCCAACCAACGCTGCTGGTAGGCACCGCGCTCGCTCGCGGGCACCGGCTTGCAAGAACGCAACACCACTTCGGCGGCGCCCACGGTGAAGCGATCGAAACAGAGGCCGCTGAAGGCGGTTTGCCGGATGAGCTGCGCCTCGATCTCGCGGCGCGCGACCGACTCACCGCCGCGCGCGGCCAGAGCCTGCGAGCGCGCGATCGGGCCGTCGCCGCGGAAGCGGACGAGGAACCCAACCGGCGCGGCGGGCGCCGGCGCCTGCGCCAGTTCGAGGGGTTCGCCCTGCTGGCGTGCCAGGGCGGCGCCGCCTTGCGGCAGAGCAGCGATGGCGAGCGCTATGGCGATCAGCGCCGACGTCGTCGCCATGCCCCAGGCGCGGAGAGCGTTCTCGTTCATGCGGGCGTCAAATTGGCCCCAGCCGCGGCGCAGGTAAAGCGCAAACCCGCGGCGCACGATCGCGTGAAAAACGGTCCGCGCGCATAAAACGCCGCCGCCGCGCCGCACCTTTGCCGCGTTCGCCGCGCCGAGTGGTCGATGGAGGGAAACCCGATGCTCAACAGAACTATGCGCCGCGCGAGCCTTGCTCTGTGCGCGCTGATGCTTGCCGCCTGCGCCGCGCAAACCACCACGTCCACGGAAGAACAGGAAACAGCGGTCACCGTGACCGGCAACCGAACCGAGGACGGGCGCACGACGCCGCCTCCACCTCCGCCGCCTCCACCCCCGCCGGTGACGGCGCAGGATATGGCGGGATATGGCCGCGCTGTACGCACTGCGCCGAGC
>DDSN01000002.1 GCA_002343395.1 Hyphomonadaceae bacterium UBA2389
TTCTCCTACTACGGCATGCGCGGCATTCTCGTTGCGTACATGACGCAGCACTTCCTCTTCAACGACGAGGCGGCGCAAGGTCAGTACGGCGCTTACACTTCGCTCGTATATCTGCTGCCGCTGATCGGCGGCTTCATGGCCGACAAATATCTTGGCACCCGCAAGGCGGTGGCGTTTGGCGCGCTGTTGCTGGTGGCCGGCCATTTGTCGATGGCCATCGAGCAGGCGCCGGTGACGCAAACGCTGACCTATCAGGGGCAAACCTACGAGTTCGCGGCCGAAGGCCGGCAAGATCAGCGTCAAACCTGGCTCGTCATCGATGGCCAGCGCTACGAGTACGGCCCCGCTGAAGGCGGCGGCATCGCGATCGAGGGTTTGCCCGAGGGCGCGCCCGTGCCGAGCGTCTTGACCCAGGGCAGCTACGAAATGGGCGTGTCGGGGCGCAATCCGCTCTATGAATCGATCTTCTACATCGCACTGTCGCTGATCATCATGGGTGTGGGCTTCTTGAAGCCGAACATCTCGACGATCGTCGGCCAACTCTATCCGCAAGGGGACCCCAGGCGCGACGCGGGCTTCACGCTCTATTATTTCGGCATCAATCTCGGCGCCTTCTGGGCCTCTGTGTTGTGCGCGGGCTTGGGCGCAGAATTTGGTTGGTGGGCGGGCTTTGGCCTCGCCGGCATCGGCATGGCGTTTGGATGGGTCGTCTTCCAAACGCGGCGGCTGTTGTTCTTCATTCCTGGGCCGCCGCAGCTGCCTGACCATATCGGCTTGCCTCCCAATCCGGAGCAGCTGCGCAAGCCNNGCAGCTGCGAAAGCCGCTTCTGGGGCCAATCAACCGCGAATGGCTCATCTATCTGTGTGGCGTCGCGGGCGTTTTCCTGGTTTGGCTCTTGGTGCAGCGCGAGCCGGTCGTGAACACGGCGCTTACGATCTCGATGGGGCTGATCCTCGTCTACTTCATCTTCTACATGATCAAGAACTGCTCATGGGTGGAGGCGCAACGGATCATCCTCGCCTTGATCCTGATCGCGGCGTCGTGCGTGTTCTTCACGCTGTTCGAACTCGCGGGCTCGGCGCTCAACCAGTTCGCGGAACGCAACACCGCGCTGCCTAGCGGCGGGTTCTTCACCATCACCTCGGGACAAACCCAAAGCTTCAACGCCGGCTTCATCCTGCTTCTCGCGCCGTTGTTCGCGATGCTGTGGAGCTGGATGAACAAGCACAATCGCGACATCGGCGATCCCGCCAAGTTCGCGCTTGGCTTGATCCAAGTCGGCGCGGGCTTCCTGGTCTTGGTCTGGGGCGCGCAGTACGCGGATGAGAACGCGCGCGTGCCGCTGGTGTTCTTGGTGCTGCTCTATCTTTTGCACACCACGGGCGAGCTGTTCTTGTCGCCGGTCGGCCTGTCGGCGATGACAAAACTCGCGCCTGCCGCCGTTGTGTCAACGATGATGGCGACGTGGTTCCTCGCCTCTTCGGCCGCGCAAGCGTTGGCCGCGCAGGTCGCCAAACTCACCGCCCAAGAAACGGTGGGCGGACAGGTGCTCGACCCGCACGCGGCGTTGGCGACCTACGTTACGGTGTTCAACCAGATCGGCTGGTACGCGATCTGGATTGGCGTCGGATTGGGTGTTCTGAGCCCGTTCCTGCGCTACTTGGCCCATCCCAAGGTCACGGACGCCAGCAAGGGGGCCAAAGGCGCTGGCCAACCCGCCGCCTAGACCTTGTAAAAACACAAATAAACCAAATACCTCGCCGGCTCGAAAGGGCCGGCGAGCGCGGTTTGGAAGAAACTTGCCCTTCACCGTAATGCGCCATTGCGCCCGGGGTCTTTTCCGGGTGTTGTAGGGCGCAACGACCCCAGGCGTCGGGACAGGCCGAAGGGGACGGGGTTAACCATTCGTCGTTCCGTCGCCACAAAGCGGCGCGGGTGCGGCCCCGTTTGATGTTTACGGTTGATTCACGGATCGGCGCTCCCCCGCCATCCGCGAGGAGGTGACGATGACGAGGCCGCGCACGACCCGCTCCCGCAAAAAGCTCGACGCTTTGCAGGGGCAGCGGCCTGAGGTCACCGACTTGCTGCTCGGCTGGAAATCGGACGACGGAAAGAAGCATCCCATTGGGTTCGGCGCGCCGACCGCCGCCGAACCGGCGCTCGCTGGCGAAGTTCCCATTCTTTACGGCGAGGACCGCCACTTGGTGACCATCGCGCCGACGGGCGCCGGCAAGGGCCGCAGCGTCATCATCCCAAACCTTCTGCGCTTCGAGGGGTCGGTCATCGTCATCGATCCCAAGGGCGAGACCTGGCACGTCACCGCGCGCCGCCGCAAGGAAATGGGGCAGGAGGTTCGCCTGCTCGATCCCTTCGGCGCGGTGTCCAAACGCACCGACAGCCTCAACCCCTTCGATCTGTTCGATCGTCCCGGAGCGTTATTGGACGCCGACGCGGAAATGCTCGCCTCGCTCCTGGCTGGCGACGTTGGCTTCCACAAGGAGCCGTTCTGGGACAATTGGGGCCGCTCGTTGATGTCGGGCGTGATCGCGGCGGTGGCTGAAACCGCCGGCAAGAGCGAGCGCCACTTCGGCAAGGTGCGCGAAATCCTGATGAGCGACGACGCGGTGTACAATCTGGCCGCGCTGATCGAAGGCCACGAAACCCTCAATCGGCTGTCGAAGCAGAACATTTCGTCGTTTCTGCCGATCACCGAACAAACTCGCTCGGGCATTTTGTCCACGGCGCAAAGCTACCTGAAGGTGGTCAACTCGGATTCGGCGCTGCGTTCGCTTTCGAAGTCGACGATCAGCCTCGACGCGGTGCGCAAGGGCGATCCGATGACGATCTACATCGTCATTCCGCCTGACAAGCTCGAGAGCCACGGCGCGTTGCTCCGGCTCTGGGTTGGCGCGCTGATGCTGACGGTCATGGGGCGCAAGCGTCGTCCCAAGCGCTCGACGCTGTTCCTGCTCGATGAATGCGCGCAGCTGGGCGAGTTCGGCCCGTTGCGCCAGTCGATGACGCTGCTGCGCGGGTACGGTTTGCAGGTCTGGCCGTTCTTCCAGGACCTAAGCCAGTTGCAGCGGCTTTATCCGAAGGACTGGCGCACGATCTTCAACAATGCCGGCGTGTTTCAGCTATTCGGCGTCGCCAACCACCTGATGGCCAGGGAGAGCGCGGAACTCATCGGCGATGTCGATCCCGACATGTTGCGTAACATGGCCAAGGATCGCCAGATCATAGCGGTGTCGAACGAGAAGGCGACGGGCGCGCGACTGCCGGATTATCTGCTCGATGCGCCGTTCGCGGGCCAGTGGGATGCCAATCCCATGTTCGAGACCGAAGGCGACGCCGTTTCGCGCAAGCGCGGCGGCCGCGGGCGTTAGCGGCGATCTATAAGCGCGGATAATCATGATGAGGGCATTGGTCCTTCACCATCCTTACACGTACCCGCGCTTTGAGCAGGATTTTATGGATCGCATCGCCGAACTCCCGGAGTTCGACGTCGCGCCCGCCGACCTGAGCGCTCTTCAGGTCGGCGAACTGGTCGCGGCGGAGCGTTCCGTGACGCTGACGAACTACGACGCGGTTGTGGTGTTTGTGGCGTTCAATCGCCTGCGAGCGGCGCCGGCTTTGGGCTGGGGCGCCTTCAGCGGGCTGCGCGTGCTGATGGACCACGACATCATTCAAAACTACAGCGACATATTCGACCCCACGTTGCGGGGGGCGTGGCCACCGGTTTTTTATCGCCACGGCTTTGACGCCATCATTACGTCGGGCGCCGAGGTGCAGGCGAGGCTCAATGATGAAGGCGTCGCCGCCGATTGGGTCGCTAAGGGGTTCGAGCCGACACGCTTCCGCCCGGTCACTGGCGCGCGGCAGGGCGTGGCGACGTACGGCAGCGCTTACCTCTGCAGGCAGATCGCTGAACGCGCCGCGGTCGACGCTGGCCTTCCGCTCACGCGCTTGCCGATGGTTCCATACTTCGAGTTGGGCGCACACCTCGCCCGCTTTCTCGCCTGCATGGCGATCTCGTCGGACCTCGTCGCGTCCGTTGAACAGCGCGACCGCTTGGCCCACACGCCTGCGCGTGACGTTCCGATGCGGCCGGGGCTTGAGCCCATGGCGAAACTTTTCGAAGGCGCTGGCGCGGGGTGTTGCCCGATCGTCGACGATATGGCCGATCTGCGCGCACTCGGCTTTCGAGATGGCGAAACCGCCTTGACGTTCAGCACGCACGCGGAACTTGTCGACAAGCTCCGCGCGGGGCTCGAGACGCCCGAGAAGCTCCAGGCCACGGGGGCCGCCGCCGCCGCGCTTGTCCACGCGCAGCACACATGGGGTCATCGCGCGAACGCGCTGCGGGACGCTCTGATGCGCCGGCTCGCGTTCTAAAACCGCCCGCTGAGTTGCGCGAGAAACCACGGCGCGGTCGAGAACTGGCGCTCGCGCAGGTCGCGGCCAAAGTAGGGGCCGGTGCGGTCGTCGTTGTTGGGATCGCCGTCTCCCGGCGCGCCGAAAAAGCGGCGATTGCGATTGATCGTCCCGTCGAGAACGTTGAGGGCCCAGAGGCGCAGCCGCATATTGTTCGGAAGCGCTGTGGTCTCGACCCAGAGGTCGACCCAGGGGCCTTCCTCGCTCGTGTCGATCTCATTGAAGCGATACGCCTGGAACTCGCCTTCCTTGGTGGCGCTGATTCCCCACGCCAGCTTGCGGTCGCTGAGGTCTTGTCGGAACTCGATGGAGATTTCCGATTCCGAACGGAACGAAAAAATGCGGGGCTGGTTCGTCACGGGATCGGTGACTTCGGTGTCCCACAGCGATCCTTCGACCGTAAGCCGTCCACCCGGGATGAACGCCACCGGCGTGGATAGGTTCACATCAAGGCTCAACGCATTGGCGTCGCCGATATTGCCCGGCGCATCGAACCGGATGAAGTCATCGTCGGGATCGAGCGGGTCTTCGTCTGGATTGGGAAAGACCAGCTGCACCAAGTCGGCCACATCGCGATAATTGTGCTGCGTGAGGGTGAGGCCCAGTGCGACGCCGCCGGGGAAGCGCAAGTCGGCGCCGAGTTCCGCGCGCCAGTCCGTTTGCGGCACGAGATCGGTGTTGCCGCCCGAGATGAGATCGTCCGAGACCGAAGCTGCGGAAACGAAGTCTCCGAAATCGAGTTGCCCGACATCGCGATAAACCCTGAAGCGCAGCTGATTGTCGCCGGCGAAGGTGCGGCTCACTTGGATCGAGGGTTTCCAGAAGGCGAGGTCGACCGTCTGATTGTCGTCGCCGGTAAAGGTTAGGGTAGAAGTCTCCCAAGCAACGCGCGTCTCAACGGACCAAGCGTCCGCTGGCCGCCAATTGTGCGATGCGAAGAACTCCGCGCGCTCCTCTTCAATCAAGACGTTCGAGTTGGGAATGAAAAGCGGCGCGCCGTCCTCGACGAAGGCGAGGCTCTGGTCGAGGGAGTTGAAGGCGCCTTCGCCGCCGAACTCGATGCGATGGCGCGCGCCGAGCGGCCGCGCGATCGAACCGCGCAGGATTGTCTCACTGGTCTCTTGCGTGACATCTTGGCGATAGGTGGCGTCAACGCCGCCAAACCCGTCCTCGAAGCGGCCCGCCTCCTCGTTTTCGTAAACGCCGCGATTGATCAAGCCGATGAGCGCCAGCGACCAGGGGCCGAAGTCGCGATCGTAGTTCACGCCCAGTTCAAAGCTCTCGCCCCGCTCGATCGACGCGTTGAAAAAGCTGCGCGTGGGCGTGCCGCTGGGATCGAAGAACAAGTAGCTGTTGTCAGCGCGGAACTTGTTTGCATCCACCTGGGCGGTCGCTGAGACACGCCCGCCCGCAAGAGGGAACGCGACGTTTCCATTGAGGGTGGCCTCGCGGAAATTGCGGGGGGAGGGGGTCTCAACCGTCTCCGTGAGCGCGCCCGCGCTGTCGGACAATTCGCGCCAGCCTGGCAGCGCGCGCTCCTGAGTGAAGAAGGAGGCGCCAAACCCGTACTCCACCTGACCGCTGCGTCCGGAGTAGGAGGCTTCCCCACGCGGAGCGATGTTGTTCTCGAACGCCTCGAAGCTCGCTTCCCAAAGGCCGCTGCCCGCGCTCGGGGTGCGTACCACGTTGAGCAGCTGCGATTGGCCGGAGGCGTCGCCCGCGACTTCCGCGCCGCGCAAGAGCTCGACGCGCACGACCTGGCTCGCCGGAATGCGGGAGAGAATGCCCTCAAGCGACTGGCTCTTCGTGCTCGGTCGCAGGCCATCGATCAGGAGATTGCCAACCGCTCCGGAAAAACCGCGGCGATCATCGCCGCCATCAAGCGAAAAGCCTGGCGTCTGACGCACCATGTCGAGCGCGTTCTGTGGATTGAACTGCGCGAAGAAACCCGCCTCGTACGCCACGCGGCCCGAAGTGACCGAGGGCGGGGTCGTCGGCAAGCCGCCTGACGGAGAATCCTCCGCATAGGCCGCGCCCGTGAGCGCCAAGGCCGACGCCATCATGCGACCGAGCATTTCCCCTCCCTTGCGCCGCCTTCATGCGGCATTTCAGTTCGTATCTAGCGATCCACATTGCGGGATGATGTCGAGATTGTTTCTGGATGCACGCTTCCGGCCAAATTTGGGCGCTGCCAGCGGGTTGCGACGGAGCTGCGGCGTGGCGCGACCATCGGCAACAGAAAACGCCGCCGGGCTTGGGGCCACGGCGGCGTTCCTTACTCTTACCAGCAGAAGCGTCTTACTTCTTCTTGCCAGCCGGCTTCTTCGCCGCCGTCTTCTTGCCAGCAGCTTTGCTGGCGGTCTTCTTCTTCGCAGCCATATCAACCTCCCCTAACAATGGGATGAGAAAACCTTCTGCTTCGATTCGTGAAATTGTAAATGCGCGTGCGCGCGCTACATGCCGCCAACCGTCAATCCCGTGATGTAGAGTGTCGGTTGTCCCACACCGACCGGCACGCTCTGTCCCGCCTTGCCGCACGTGCCGACGCCTTCGTCGAGTTTCAAATCATTGCCGACCATGCTTACGCGCGTCAGCGCCGACGGCCCGTCGCCGATGAGCGTGGCGCCTTTGATCGGCGCGGCGATCTTGCCGTTCTCGACAAGATACGCCTCGGTGCATTGGAACACGAACTTGCCCGACGTGATNNGAACACGAACTTGCCGGAGGTGATGTCGACCTGTCCGCCTCCGAAATTAACCGCGTAAACGCCGCGTTTCAGGGCGGCGACGATCTCGCCTGGGTCGTGCGCGCCGGCCGTCATGAAGGTGTTGGTCATGCGCGGCATCGGGCGATGGGCGTAACTCTCGCGCCGCCCGTTGCCGGTCGGCGCCACGCCAGTCAGGCGCGCATTCATGCGATCCTGCAAATAGCCCCTGAGGATGCCGTCCTCGATGAGGACGGTGCGCTGCGTGGGCGTGCCTTCATCGTCGATGTTCAGCGAGCCGCGGCGATTTTCGAAGGTGCCGTCATCGACGACCGTCACGCCCGGCGCCGCGACACGCTCGCCAAGCATGCCGGAAAAGGCCGACGTTCCCTTGCGGTTGAAGTCGCCCTCAAGCCCATGCCCGACCGCTTCGTGGAGCAACACGCCTGGCCACCCAGGGCCCAGCACCACGTCCATCTCCCCAGCTGGCGCCGGGACCGCGTCAAGATTGACCAATGCGATGCGCAGCGCTTCATCAGCCAGCGCTTTCCAGCGATCTGGCGCTATGAACACCGCATAGGGCTCGCGGCCGCCGGCGCCGGCCGAGCCGTTTTCGCGCCGGCCGTCGCGCTCCACGGTCACGGACACGTTCAGGCGCACCAGCGGGCGATGGTCGGTCAGCTTCGCGCCATCGGGACGCAAAATGGTCAGGCCGCGCCGGGCGCCTGAAAGCGTCGCCGCGACCTGGACCACACGCGGGTCCTTGGCGCGGCAATAGGCGTCGATCTCGGCGAGTAGGGTGGTTTTGTCGGTGAACGCCGGCGCTTCGATGGGATCGAAGTCGGCGTAGAGGCGCCGGTTCACCTTGGCGGGGCTGGCGTCCAACGTTCCCGCATGGCCCAGCTTCACCGCGGCGGCGGCCTCGGCGGCGCGCGCGACCGCTTCGGTGTCCAACACGCTCGCGTGCCCGTAGCCCGCGCGCTCGCCGGAGACGATCCGCAGCCCAAATCCGGTGGATGCGTCATATGACGCCGACTTCAGACGGCCGTCGTCGAAATAGAAGCTCTCGGTGCGCGCTTCCTCGACAAACAGCTCACCGTCGTCGGCGCCGACGGCGGCGTCGCTCAGGATGCGCTCCGCCGCCTCCCAATCCATCTCAGCGGCGGGTTGAAGGTCAGATGCTGGGGGGCCGTCGGCCATGAACGTCTCCTAAGACTTGGCCGCCAATATAGGCGCCGAGTCGGGCGGTCGCGCGGCCAAACCAGCAACAAGGTCGTCTAGTTGCTCCCGGCATCTCCCAGGCGGTTGGCGAGGTGTTCCCGCCTTCCGCGTGCGAAACGAGCCAGTTCGGCATTGGCAGGGCCCCAATCGGGCTGAATATCGAGGGCGGTGGTGTAGTCCTCGAACGCGCCGCGCAGGTCGCCCAGGCTCTCGCGCGCAACTCCGCGATTGAAATAGGCCTTGTGCGGTTCGGTGACGCCAAGACTCAACGCTTCGGTGAGCGAGGCGACGGCGGGGCCGTAGTCTCGCAGCTGCACCAGCGCCGCGCCGCGATTGAGGTGCGCTTCCGCGTGGCGCCCGTCCAAGGCGATCGCCGCGTCGAACTGTTCGATGGCGGCGCGGAAGTCGCCCCGCCGCATTTGCATGACGCCGAGATTGACGTGGAGTTGCAGCTCGGCTTCCCGCGTCAGCCTTGGATAGTCGAGGGCGCGGCGGCAATAGTCCAAGGCGCGGTCCGAAGAATCGCCCTCGTTCAGCGCTGCGTTACAGCGTCGGCCATGCGGATTGGCGCCCAGCACCTGGACGGCGCGGGGGTCGCTGCTGGGGTCTTGGGCAGCCGCCAGCATGGGCGCGGCCATGGCCAGAGCCACGAGCGCTGAAAACTTCGTTGAGAAGCGCCTTGGAAGCCAAGCGCGGCTCATGCTAGCACCCCGAGTGGTTGGTGACTTACGGATCGGCAAGGCGCGGTCGTTTGCCGCGCCGGCTGACTATAGGCGGGGTAAACGGAGCGCGCCATACCGGCGATGATTCTTGAGGAGGCTAGGGTTTGAAGCAAGTGGCTTTGATCGCGACGCTCGCCGCGGGCGCGGCGTTCGGCGCGGACCAGGCCTGGGCGGCCGTTGGCGCGCCTGTGGACCGTGGCGTCGACTTGCAACCGGCGGCCACGCTGCTGATGCGCGACATTCATGAATTCCACGGCTTTCTGTTGCCGATCATCGTCGCGATATCGGTGCTGGTGCTGACGTTGCTGCTGTGGGTCGTTGTGCGGTACAACCGCCGCGCCAATCCGACGCCGCGCAAGTTCACGCATAACATGCTCGTTGAAGTGATTTGGACGGTCGTGCCTGTCCTGATCCTTGTCGCGATCGCATGGAAGTCCTTCCCGCTGCTGTATGAGGAAGAACGCATTCCTCCAGCTGAACTGACGCTGAAGGTCACGGGCAATTCCTGGTTCTGGACGCTCGAATACCCTGATCTTGGCGTCAACATCGCGGCGAACTTGTTGCCGGAAGAAGACGCGCGCGCCCAAGGCCGTCCGTACTTGTTGGCGACCACCGAGCCCTTGCTGGTTCCGGTCGACACCAATGTGCGCGTTCTGGTGACGTCGAATGACGTGATCCACTCATTCGCCGTGCCCGCATTCGGTTTCAAGGAAGACGCGATCATGGGGCGGGTGAACGAGGGCTGGTTCAACGTCGAGCAGGAGGGCGTGTTTTATGGCCAGTGCTCTGAATTGTGCGGCCTGAACCACGCTTACATGCCGATTGAGATCCGAGCGGTCAGTCGCGAGGAATTCGATCAATGGGTCGTCGCCCAGGGCGGCGCGCTCGCGTCGAGCGATGCCGCGCCCGCCGTCGAGGCGCCCGCGAGCGAACCTTCTGCCGACCAAGCCGCTCCGGCCGCCAACCCCACGCGCTGAGATACAAGAGAGCTGAACGATGACGCACGAAGCCGCGCACGCCGCTGATCACCACGACGATCACCGCCCGAGCCTCTGGGATTGGAAGCGTTGGGTTTATTCCACCAATCACAAGGACATCGGCNNATCGCCGGCCTGATCGGCGGGGCGATGTCAGGGCTCATCCGTTGGGAGCTGGCCGAGCCGGGCGTCGGCGTGCTGACGCAACTGCCCTGGATCGCCGACGTGGAAGCCGCCAAGCACTATTACAACGTGCTGATCACCTATCACGGCCTAATCATGATCTTCTTCATGGTGATGNNATGGCGTTCCCGCGCATGAACAATATTTCGTTCTGGCTGCTGCCGGCGTCGTTCACGCTGGCGGTGATATCGATGCTGGTTCCGGGCAACGGCGATTTCCCGGGCTTTGGCGGTGGCTGGACGCTCTACGCGCCGCTTTCCACCTCGCCAACGCATCACAGCGGCCCGTCGATGGACCTGCTGATCTTGTCGCTGCACATCGCCGGCGCGAGCTCGATCCTGGGCTCCATCAATTTTATCACCACGATCTTCAACATGCGC
>DDSN01000021.1:0-1150 GCA_002343395.1 Hyphomonadaceae bacterium UBA2389
TCGCGGTCGTAGATCTGGATATAGGGCAGCGCCTCGGCGAGCGTTTTGGCCTTACCCAGTCCTTCTTCAAGGGCGGCCAGTCGTTTGGGCGGAAGCTTGCTCACCCGCGCTCTCTAGGGTGTTCCGCCGCCTACGCCAAGGCCGCGATTTCAGCCCGCAGCTCTTCGATCCCAAGCCCGGTTTCCGCCGAGGTGGCGATGATCACCGGATGCGCCGCCGGTCGCTTGGCGACTGCCGCCGAGGTTGCGGCGGCGAGCGTCGCGAGTTCGCTGGGCTTGATCTTGTCGGCCTTGGTCAGAGCGATTTGATAGGTCACCGCGGCGGCGTCGAGCGCGTCCATGACTTCCGTGTCATACGGCTTGAGGCCGTGGCGGGCGTCCACAAGCAACACCACGCGCTTCAGCGTGGGTCTGCCCCGCAGATAATCACGGACTAAGCCGGTCCAGCGCGCAATCTCGGCCTTCGGCGCCTTGGCATAGCCGTAACCGGGCATGTCGACGAGCCGCAGCCGATCGCCCATGCGAAAGAAGTTCAACTCGCGCGTGCGGCCTGGTTCCGCCGACGCGCGCGCCAGCGCCTTGCGCCCGGNNCGTTCGAGCGGCCGGCGAAGGCGACTTCTGGAAGGTCGGCCGCGGGCAGGTGTTCCATGCCCGGCACGCCGCGCTCGAAGGCGATCGGCCCCGCGAACAGAAGCCTGCCTGCCTCGATGCGCGCGGCTTCCTCCAGAGCGTTCATGTCAGTCGGCCGGTTGCGGGCGCGCGAACCTTTTGGCGAGGAACTTGTCGAGCTGCGTCTCCACCCCCTGTCGCCGCATGATCACATATTGCTGGAGGATTGAGAGCGAGTTCGACCAGGTCCAGTAGATCACCAGGCCTGCCGGGAACGCGGCGAACATGAAGGTGAACAAGAACGGCAGAATCGCGAAAATCTGCGCCTGCGTGGGATCGGTCGGCGGCGGCGACAGCGCCTGCAACGCCCACATCGACACACCGTACATGATCGGCCAGACCCCGATCAGCAGCATCGGGCCAAGCAGGGGAACCGCGCTTGGGTCGAACGGCAGCAACCCGAACAGATTGAAGATCGAGGTTGGGTCGCGGGCGGAGAGATCGTGAATCCAGCCGACGAACGGCGCGTGCCGCATCTCGAT
>DDSN01000021.1:1245-3016 GCA_002343395.1 Hyphomonadaceae bacterium UBA2389
GCGCATCTTCGCCATCGCCTTGAATGATTGATAGACCAGCGGGAACATCAGCAACTTGATCACGATCGTCGAGGCGAGGATCGCGAGCCCAAAGTTGAACACCACGCCCCAGCCAGCGAATATCTGCGCCAGCGGGTGCAACAGCCAAGTGAAGAACGGACGCGTGAGGAACCAGAAATTTCCCCAGTCTATGGCGTCGTCAAAGCGCGGAATCGCCAGCGTGCGCTGGTAGTCGCGCAGCAGTTCATAGCGCTTGGCGCCGGCGAACACGCGTTGCGTATACGTGACCGCGCCGCCCGCTGGGACATCGCGCCATTGGCCGCGATAGGCGGCGCGATAATCGTTTGTCGCGCCTTCGTCGCGCGCGTCGTAGTAGGTCGAAACGCGCTCGCCTTGATCGGGGATAATCGCGGTCAGCCAGTAGTGATCGGTGATCCCAAACCAACCGCCTTGCCCCTGCAAATCCTCGATCCTCTCATCGGCGCCGACACGCCCGCGCTCGCGGTCGCGTGCGTGCTTGTCGGCGTTGCGGAAGCTGGCGAGATGAAGATTGTTGTTGGGGCCGAACGCGCCAACCAGACCCTGGTGGACGATGCCGTTGAATTTGTAGTCTTCGGGCACGCCTTGTCGCCGCACGGCGCCGAACGGACGCGCCGAGACGGGCGCGGCGCCCTCGTTCCTCACGGTGTCCGTGATGGTGAACATGTAGTCGGCGTCGACGGCGATGGTGCGTTCCACCACGAGCCCGTTCTCGCCGCGCAGCGTCAACGTGACCGGCGTCTCGACAGTGAGGCGCGCGTCTGCGTCCGCCGTCCACTGACTGAACGCGTCCGCAAGCGTGGCGGCGCTTTCGCCATTTTGGACTTCCCAGCCGAAAAAGGCGTCGTGTCCGTAGGTCGAAGAGATCGGCGCAAGCAGATTGACCTCTGGACTTGTCGGATCGACCGTGCGCCGATACCGGCGCAGACTGAGGTCGTCGAGGCGCGCGCCTTCCAGCGAAATTGATCCGTCGACCGCAGCCGTATCAATCGCGATGCGCGCCGCCGCCGTCGCATTGAGCACGTGATCGCGCGGTTGCGGGCCGCTTGCCGCTGGCGCTTCGGCTGCGGCCTGGCTGTCCGCGCCCGCTTGCGCGGCGGTGTTGATCTGCTCTTCGGCCTGCGCCCGCTCCGCCGCCAGACGCTCGCGTAGGGGCCGACTGTAGAAATAGTCAAAGCCAAACATGATGAGCGCCGAAAGCACCACCGCAAGGATCACGTTGCGGGTTTCGACCGGGCCTGGTCCGCCAGGGGCTTGCATCGGGTTCAGTCGCTTTCCGTGGAAGGGGGCGGTGTTGTCACTGCGCTGGAGCGGCCGCTTGAATGTCCGCGGCCCAAATCGGCGCGGAGCCTTATCAGCGCGTTTCTCACATCGTCAAGCAACGCCTCCCAGGGCGCGTCAGCGGTGGCGGCGCGCGCCACCAGGACGTAATCCACTCCAGGCAGCCCAAGATCGGGCAGAAGCTGGCGTGCGGCCTCCCGGAGGCGGCGGCGCGCCCGGTTGCGGGTGACCGCCCCGCCGACCTTTCGGCTCGCTGTAAAGCCGACCCCAATGGCCCCGGCGTCCGCCCTGCGGCGCGCCTCGATCATCACATTGGGCCGCGTCGCCTTGACGCCATGGCGGACAAACACGAACTGCGCCCGCTTGCGCAGGCGCTCAACGACAAAGCCATGGGAGGGCGGACCCGCGCGAACGAGCCTTACGCCGAGAGGCGCTTGCGGCCCTTGGCGCG
>DDSN01000021.1:3057-5312 GCA_002343395.1 Hyphomonadaceae bacterium UBA2389
TAGGTCCGCTTGGTGCTCACGACGCGCCTCTTCTCTGGGCAAGGGAAATTGGAAAGGCGGGCAGTTACAGGAGCGCTCTGCGAGCGTCAAGAGCCAGAGGGGCGCGCGCGGCCGGTTGGTTTGAGGTAGAGTTGGGTCACATGACCGCTTCCCCCCGCCCCACGCCCCCGACGGGGCCCTTGAGACGGGCGCGGGCGTTCGCGGGCAGCCTGGCGGGGCGGCTCCTCGGGCTGACCGCGCTGGCGGTTCTGGCGGGCGAAGTTTTCATCTTCGCTCCAGCCCTGGCTGGATTTCACGAGTCCTGGCTGCGCGAGCGCATCCATCTCGCCCAAGTGGCCTCCCTGGCGCTGGAGGTTTCGCCCGACCTCGAAATTGCTCAATCCCTGGAAGACGAACTGCTCGTCAACGCCCAGGTGCAACGCGTGGCGATGCAACGCGCCGGCGAGCGCATCCTGCTGCTCGAGAGCCCGACCGTCGAGACATTGGACGATTTGGTCCTCTACGACTACCGCAGGGCTGGTCCAGCGCGCCGGTTCGGCTGGGCGCTCGACACGCTCTTCGCGCAGGAAGGCCGCGTGCTTCGGGTCATGGCGCGTCCGCAATTCGAAAGCGGCGACTTCATTGAAGTAGTCCTCAACGAAGCGCCGCTGAAACACGCGATGTATGGGTTCGCCATACGGTTCGCGCGCGTGTCGATGGCGATTCTGATGGTCGCCGGCGCGCTCATGTACATCGCCATGTCGCTTGCGTTCGTCACGCCCATGCGCGACCTGACCGAAGCGATTGAACGTTTCCGCGATAAACCGGAAGACGTGTCGATCGCGTTTCCGCGCAGCACGCGCGGCGATGAAATCGGACGCGCGCAGCGCGCCGCGGCCGATATGGCCGAGCAGGTGCGCAACGCCTTGCGGCAGAAGGAGCGGCTCGCCGCGCTTGGCGCGGCTGTGGCGCGCATCGGCCATGACCTGCGCAACATGCTTTCAACGGCACAGCTCGTCGCAGACAGGCTCGCGCAGTCGGACGACCCGACCGTGAGACAATTGGCGCCGCGCCTGGAGCGCACCATCGATCGCGCGGCGGGGTTGGCGTCGTCCACCTTGAAATACGGACGCGCAGATGAAGCGCCGCCAGTCCTGCAACGCGTAAGGGTTAGCGATGCGGCGGAGGAGGCGGCGGCCGATGCGTTGATCGCGTTCGGCGGCGTCGACTACAAAGCCGATATCGAGCCCGATCTCACATGCATCGCCGATCCTGATCAGCTGCACCGCGTCTTGGTGAACCTCGCCCGCAACGCCGGGCAAGCCATGACCGAGCATGCGCGCAAGGATAAGACGCTGCTGATCCGCGCCGCACGCGTCGAAGGGCGGTGCGAAATCGAGGTGATCGACCATGGACCAGGCGTTCGCGAGGCGCTGCGCGGGCGCTTGTTCGAGCCTTGGGTGTCCGCCGCGCCGGAGGCGGGAGGGGCGGGCCTCGGCCTCGCGATCGCGCGTGAGCTCACGCGCGCCATGGGTGGAGAGTTGCAGCTGACGAGGACGGGCGCTGAAGGCTCGACGTTTAAGATCACGCTCCCGGCGGGCTGACGCTACTGGATCAGCGCTACGACGCCGTCGCGGCGCGGATCGGCGCCGCCGCGCAGGCCGTTTGGCGTGACTTCGATCACATGGAGCCCACTCTCTTCACCCGCGGCGTCGTCGATGCGCCAGCCGCGTTCGCGCAACGCCGAGATCACTCCGGGCGGCACGCGGGCGCCTTCGCCGCGCGCGGTGTCAAAGCGCGCGACGATGTTGCCGGTCGCGAGGGCGTCCTGCGGCGTCTGATCCCAATCCAGCATGCCAATCGTCGCGCGTGCGACATAGGCGATGATTGACGAGCCGCCTGGAGATCCCGCGACCAGCCTTAGCTCGCCGTTGCGATCGGTAACGATCAGCGGCGACATCGAAGATCGGGGCGCTTTGCCGGGCGCCACGGCGTTGGCGACAGGTCGCCCGTTGAGCATCGGATCGAACGCGAAGTCGGTCATTTGATTGTTGAGCAGGAAGCCGCCCGCCATGCGCTGCGCGCCGAAGAGGGATTCCACTGTGGCCGTGAGCGCGACAGCGTTTCCCCAGGCATCGACGATCGACAAGTGCGTGGTGCCGGCGTCGTCGCCGGTGTCTCGGCCCCAGCGCGCAAACAACTCAGGGCCGGCTGGCGCGCCTGGGACAATGCGCTCCGGCGGCGCGTGTGTCAGGTCGATCAGGCGCGCACGCTCG
>DDSN01000055.1 GCA_002343395.1 Hyphomonadaceae bacterium UBA2389
CGCCGTCATCGCCGGCCGCGAAGCGTATCTCGCGGGGCGGATGGGAAAAAAGCGCTACGCTGACCCGAGCTCACCGCTGGGCGGGCTGATTTAGCACAGGCAGCGCTGAGCCAACGGTTTCCCTCTCGCCTGTGAGGCTTATTGCCCGCGCGCCTTGTAATGGGCGCCGCGGCGGGCCACGTCGCAATAGTCAGGTTTCCTGACGTTTCCCATGAGTTTCCAAATGACTGAGCAACCGAAAGTCGCGCCCGGCGCGACACTCACGCCCACGCCTGCGCCCGCTAAGGACGTTGCGCCTGCGTCGAAGCAAGAAACAATTGGCCCGGACGCACCGCCCGCCGCTGTCGCCGAGCCGAAAAAGTTCTGAACGGGCGCCGCCGTGCGCAGCGTGCGTTCGGCGGCGGTCGCGTCGCGAGGGTTCTTTTTTGGCCTATATCGTCAATTCATCGCCGGGCGCTGGCTTTCGCTTCGAGCCAAGCGCGACCTTCGAGCAGGCCAAGGCCGCGCTCGGGCACGCGGCAAGCCTGGCGCTGCGCGGTATGCGGCTGATCAGAATCAAAGATACTCAAACTGGAGAGGTGTTCGACGAGAGCGCGCTCCGCAGGAAAATATTGTCGGGAGCGAGTGCGCAGGCGATGTTGAACGAAGATCAAGAACGCGCGGCGCTGACCGCGGACGATTATCGCGCCGCCGGCGTGGAGGCCCCCAATTGGGCGGGCGAGCCTATTCCAGCGCTGGAAACGTGGCGGCGCTGGAAACTGGCCGAAGATCACGCCTTGTCGCACAAGCGGATCGCCTCGCGCGCGCCGNNCCGCTGGACCCCGCCTGATCGCCGACGCCATCACCATCACGCACCGGCATGGCATTTGGCGCGTTTCGCTCGATGACGTGTTTTACGGCGATTATCGCACAAGCCGGCTCGCGACCGAGGCGGCGGGGGAGTTGCAAACTCGGCTTGCGGTCGGCGGGCGCAAAGTGCGGGTTGTGGCGGCGGCGGCGCCGACTACCTAGCGAGGTGAGTCAGCCAGCTCGCCCCCCCTGCTACGGGAGAGGAAACGCTGGGCGAATGGGAAGAAGCTGATCCGAGCAGCCCGCTGGCCTAATCTAAGCCTCGTCGATAGGGCGTCTCGCCGTCAGCTTGAATGGCGCTGTCCCCGCGAAAGCGAGCGATCGCTCATGGCCTGTTGCCTCGTCACATAGCACGACAGAATCCGGTTCCACTCGATACCGTCTGAACTGCACGTTGGCATCCCCTTGGTGATGCATTGCGATTCCGTTCAGAGTGAACTCGATGACTTCCAGCTGACCGTTGGGCGCCGTGCGGGTCCAGGTGCCTGTCACACGTTCGAAAGCGGGATCGGTGGCGCGTGTCGTGTCAATCGTTTCGAACATCTCCTCGCGAGCGCGCCACGAGTCTGGTGACCACTCTGCATTATTCCATTGAGCCTCAAATGCAGCGCTTGAGATGATTTCGAACGTCACCGTGCCATCCGACTCGCGTGCAATCTCGTCCAGGCCCCAGGGCTCAAGGGTGGTCAATCCCAGAGCCGCAAGCGATTCCAGGGATGACTTCCACGAATAGTCGGTCCCCAGTTGCACCCGCCGTGTGATCTTTCCATCAACAAACTCGTAGATTTCTTTCGGAGGAAAGCCGGCTTTGAGGAGCGACTGCGAATGCATTGTCCGGCTCAAATGAATTGTCTTTTGCTGGGTCATCGCTCCACCCACTCCCGCAAATCCGCCAGTGCCCGTTCCGCCAGCGCGAGCTTTTTCGCGCGCCCGCGCTCCTCGCCCTTGAGCTTCTTCCCATCGGCCCCATGCGTTGGCGCTGCGATTTCCGGAAACAGGCCAAAGTTCACATTCATCGGTTGAAACGAGCCTTTGCCGCCTTCGATATGCCCGCCAGTGACATGCGCGAGCAGTGCGCCAAGCGCGGTCGTCGCTGGCGGCGGCGCAAGTGCATGTCCCAAGCGCTCGGCTGCCGCAAAGCGCCCCGCCAGCAACCCCGTCGCGGCGCTTTCGACGTAGCCCTCAACGCCTGTGACTTGCCCGGCAAAGCGCACGCGCGGCTCGGTGCGCAAGCGCAAACTTGCGTCCAGCAGCTTCGGCGAATTCAGAAACGTGTTGCGATGAATGCCGCCGAGGCGCGCGAAACGCGCGTTTGCAAGGCCCGGGATCATGCGGAAAATCTCTTCCTGCGCGCCGTATTTGAGCTTGGTCTGAAAGCCCACCATGTTGAACAGCGTGCCGAGCTTATTGTCCTGCCGCAGCTGCACCACCGCATGCGGTCGCTTGCCGACGCGCGGGTCCATCAGCCCGACCGGCTTCATCGGCCCGAACCGCAACGTCTCCGGTCCACGCTCGGCCATTACCTCGATCGGCAAGCAGCCTTCGAAATAGGGCGTGTTCTTCTCCCACTCCTTGAACTCAGTCTTCGCGCCGGCATTCAGCGCGTTGATGAACGCCACATACTGCGCCTCATCCATCGGGCAGTTCACGTACGCTGCCTTATCGCCGCCCGGACCTTCCTTGTCGTAGCGCGACTGCTTCCAGGCAATATCGAAATCGATGGACTCCGCATGCACGATCGGCGCGATCGCATCGAAGAAGGCGAGCGAGTCTTCACCGGTGAGATTGCGGATCGAGTCCGCGAGCGAGGGTGAGGTGAGCGGGCCTGTGCAAAAGATCACGCTCTCCTCGTCATTTCGGGACGCGCGCAGCGCGAACCCGGAACCAGGGGGATCGGCAGACTCATTCGTGGCCCCTGGGTTCCGGACTGCACTTTCGGCGCGTCCGGAATGACGAAAGAGTTGGTTGAGCGATTTGATCTCCTCACGCTGAATCGTGATCAATGGATGCGCCATCAGCGCCGCCGTCACTGCATCGCTGAACACATCGCGGTCCACCGCGAGCGCGCTGCCTGCGGGCACTTGCGCGGGCGTTGCGCATTTCATCACCAGCGATCCCAGCCGCCGCATCTCCTCGTGCAGAAGGCCCACGGCGTTACCGCGCCAATCGTCGCTGCGAAACGAATTGGAACAGACGAGTTCGGCGAACTTGTCGGTCTGATGCGCATCGGTTTTCGCGACTGGCCGCATTTCGTGCAGCACCACCGGCACGCCGGCGTTCGCCAGCGCCCAGGCCGCCTCCGATCCAGCCAAGCCGCCGCCGACTACGTGTACGGGTTCCATGGCGCCGTTCTGCCGCCCAAAGTCGCAGGGTTCAAGGCTCGCATGGGCCTCGCGAATACTGCATAAGCACACGCAGGAGGATGGATGATGGCCGGGCGCGGGGGAGTTTCGATCAATGAGTGCGTCGGCGAGGCGCTGCGTTTTTCGCGCGCGAACATGCGATTCATAGCCATGGCGTCCGCGTTGGCCGCAGGCGCGATTACGGCGCTGACGGCATTGGCGCTTGGCGCGCCGACTTTAGCGTTCCCGCTCAATATGCTGATGGGCTTGGCGCAGGCGACCGCTTATGCAGCGTTCCTGGGGCTTGCGTTGGTTTCCTCTGATCATGCGCGCGCGCGCTTCCTTCAGGATGGCCTGCGGACGTGGGCGGCGATGGCGATCATCGCGTTCCTCATGTTCATTTTGCTGTTCGTAATGTCCTTACCGATTGTAGGCGTTTTGCTTGCTGGGCCGATGGCGCCGTACGTTGAGGACCTGCAGCGCGCCGGTCAGGACCAGGCGGCGGTCATGGCGATCATGACGCGGTTCGCGGAGGCCAATCCAGGCATGCTATTAGGGATCGTCTTATTTTTTGGCGCCATCACTCTGTTTGTGACGTCGCGCTTCTTTGTCGCCGCCCCCGCGACGCTTGCGGCTCGGCGCATCCTGACTTTCGAGACTTGGCGGTGGACCAAAGCTGCGACCCTTTCCATCGTCGGCGCGCGCCTCATGCTGTTGGCGCCGGCCAATGTCTTTGCTGGGGCGTTGGGCTATGTCATCGGGCGCCTCATGGGGGTCGACGCGATGGCGCCGGCGACCGGGCAAACGGCCGCGCCCTTCTTTCTGGTTTATGTTTTCGCGTCGGCTTTCCTCTCGCTGATGATCTACTACGCGCTGGAGGCGGGGCTTTCGGCTGCCTTCTATCGTAGGCTCCGTCCGCCCGCGGCCTAAGGCTCGACCGACTCGTGATCGTCCTCTAAGCCCACGCGAATGGCTGGTTCTCGTCCTTATGTGTACGATTTATTGCGGCTGGCGGGGCCCGTGGCGCTCGCGCGCCTTGGCATCATCGGGATGGGTATCGCCGACGTCGTCGTCGTGGGCCAACTGGCGCCGGATGAGCTGCCGCATCAGGCGCTGGGATGGGCGCCGACAGCGGTTTTTCTGGTCGCGGGCATAGGTCTCCTTCAAGGCGTGCAAGTGCTCGCTGCGCGTGCGCTTGGCGAAGGCAAACCAGAAGGCGCTGGCGTTGCGCTGCGCCGAGGCTTGGTGCTTGCGCTCCTAGCGGGCGCGCTCTCCTGCGTCGCGATGTGGGCTGGCGGGGAGCGGCTCTTCACCGCTTTTGGAATCGACGCATCGCTGGCGTCGCCGTCCACGCCCGTCATGCTGATCTTGGCGCTCTCCGTACCGCTTCATCTTATGTACGTCGCCGCCACGTTCTTTCTTGAGGCGATCAAGAAGCCGGCGCTGTCGACCGCGATTATGTGGGCGGCCAACGCGGTGAACCTCGCGCTCAATCTGCTTTGGGTGCCGGAGCACGGCGCCATCGGATCGGCGTGGGCGACGGTGGGTGCTCGCATATTTCTTGTGGTGACGATCCTGGCGGGCATCGCGTTGCTGCGCGACGGCGCGGCATTCGGCGTGCGAAACTTGCGCGCAGAGGGACCAAGCTTCGCCGCGCTTCTTGGCGTGGGCGTGGCAGCGGCGGTGAGTCAGGCCGTGGAAGCGGGCGCCTTCTCCGCGATGACGGTGATTGCTGGGCGCATCGGCGCGGACGTGGTCGCGGCGTACCAGATCATACTCAATCTGATGGCTTTTGTGTTCATGATCGCGTTGGGCATGGCCGCTGCCGCCGCCGTGCTGGTGTCGGAGGCCGTTGGCCGCAAGGCCTTCGCGGACGCAGCGCGGGCGGGCTGGACGGCGATTTGGCTCAACGCGATCGCGATGGTCATCGCCGCCATCGTGATCGTCGCGTTCGCGCATCCGATCGCACGCGCTTATACCGCAGACGTCGCGCTGGCAGGACTGATCGCGTCATTGCTTTGGATTTCAGCGCTGTGCCTCCATCCGGACGGGGCGCAAGTCGTTATCGCCTCGGCGCTGCGCGCGCGGAGCGACAACTGGTTTCCGACGTTCAGTCACATCGTCGCCTACGCCGTCGTCATGCCCGTGCTCGGCTACTGGCTTGCTGAGCAGAGGGAGATGGGCGTAGCAGGGCTGCTCTTTGCGATCTTCTGGGCGAGTGTCGTGTCCGCGGGGATTCTCATCGTTCGATGGTGGGCGCTCGCGCGGGCGGCGCGTCATGCGCCCACGTCAAGTATCCAGCCTTCCTGATTTTCGACGACTTCGCGCTGCGGGTCGTCTCGTCGCGGGCCAAAGAGAGCCCCTAGTTGGAATTTTTCATCGAGACTGTTGAAGCGTTCGCACGCGGCGCGAACCTGGGCTTCATCTTTCGTCGCGCCGGGCGCGGATTTGCTGGCGAGGAGGCTCGGGTATATCTCTGCGAACACGGCCTCCACCCCATCCAGATCGCTGGGGGAAAGCGCGCGCCAGCCTGTCTCGAAGGGCCAAATCCGCGTCGCGCGCGAATCGCGAAGGCGTTTGACGACGGGCAGGCCCACAAGCGCCTGACCGCCCACTGAGCCCTGATAGTACAGTTTCCAGATCGAGGAGGCTCCCTTCGCCGCTTCCTCGCACAAGCGAAACTCAGGCAAATCGCCGGCGCCGTGTTCCCGGACGCGCTTGACGGAAAGCATGGTTTGCGCATCGCGCGCGGGAGCGCCCCAGAACGGAAACGCCTCGCCCGTCATAAGCCGGTTCATCTTGGCGCCGACTTGGAAGCGATTGTTGGCGTTGTCCGGCTTGTCCTTCACTTCCTTCGCGACGAAATCCAGCAGCGCCCGCCACGGCGTCCCCGCGAGCCCTAGCGCCTGCGCCGTGCCGCGAGGAAAACCAAGCGGGAAGTCAAATCCGACGAGCGCTCGCTCGCTCTTGCGTTGCAGCTCATCGAGGATTGCGTTGAGTTGTTTTTCAGCGTCGGCGCGCGTTGCCGGGTTATGCGCCTCGAAGGCCATCTGGAAGCGCACGTTCCGCTTGAGCACGCCAATCCAAATAGAATCCGGTCCCGTCGCGGGTTTCGACGCCGCGCTCCAGTCCACCATCACATAGGCTTGAAACAATCGCTGGTTCATGATCAGCCAAGTTTGACGAGCATCTTGCCGCTGTTGACGCCGGAGAATAGGCCCAGGAACGCCTTGGGCGCGTTCTCAATCCCGTTTTCGACGGTCTCTTCCCACTTCATTTTTCCGTCCTTGATCCACTGGGTCATCTCGACGCGGAATTGGTCGCGCATGTCCCAGTAATTGGTGACGATGAAGCCCTGCATTTTGAGGGATTTGCCAACAACATAGATGATGTTGCGTGGGCCGGGCTTCAGTTCGGTGTCGTTGTAGGCGGAGATCATGCCGCATTCGATAAAACGCGCAAACGGACGCGCCAGTTCCAACGCCACTTCCAAATGGTCGCCGCCGACATTGTCGAAGTAGATGTCGATTCCGTTGGGCGCAGCGGCGCGCACGGCCTCCAACAGATTGCCGCACGTCTTGTAGTTGACGCCCGCGTCGACGCCCACGGATCTCAGCCAGCTGAGCTTCGCGTCGGAACCCGCGGAGGCGACCACTCTGCAGCCTCGGAGTCTTGCGATCTGGCACACGGCTGCGCCAACCGCGCCCGCCGCGCCGGAGACAAAAACGGTATCGCCAGGTTTTGGCTCCCCAATCCGCGCTAAGCCGGAATAGGCCGTGAGGCCAGGCATGCCGAGGACGCCGAGATAAGCCTGTGGCGGTACGTTTTCGTTCGGCAGTTTTTGTAGCGCGCCGCCAATGCTCACGAACCCCTCGCGCCAACCATTCATGCTCTCAACCAAATCTCCGGTGGCGAAATCGGGATGGTTCGATTGCTCGACCCGTCCAATAGCGCCGCCTTGCAGCGGCTCCCCGAGTTGGAAGGGCGGTGCATAACTCGGCCGGTCGTACATGCGCCCGCGCATGTACGGGTCGACGGACATCCATAAATTGCGCACCAGCACTTCGCCCTGGGCTGGCGCCGGGAGCGCGACTTCCGCGAGCTCGAAATTCTCCGCGACGGGCAAGCCGACGGGGCGGCTCTTGAGCCGAATTTCGCGCATCTTTGTGGTCACTAGGTCGCCTCCGTCGGTTTGGGACTACCCTAGACGCGTCTACGTCCAAGTCCAGGCTGAGCGGGGCGACTGGACAGAGATCGAGGGGGCTCGCATAAACCGCCCTTTCCAGAACCAGAATCTAATCGAATGTCCATCCGTCTCCGTTTTGCGCCGTCGCCCACGGGCCGCATCCATGTCGGCAATGTCCGAACGGCTCTCATGAACTGGCTGTTCGCGCTGCGTGAAGGCGGGGAGGTGCTGCTACGCATCGACGATACCGATCTCGCGCGGTCGACCAAGGAGTTCGAGCAAGGCATCGAGAGCGACCTCACGTGGCTTGGCTTGAGGTGGCAGCATCGCGCCAACCAATCCCATAGGTTCGATGTCTATGAGAAGGCGGCCGCCCGGCTGAAGGCGGAGGGCCTGCTTTATCCGTGCTACGAAACCGAGGACGAACTCGACCGTCGCCGCAAAATCGCGCAGGCGACAGGCAAGCCGCCGGTCTATGACCGCGCGGCGCTGAAGTTGACGGCCGAGGATCGCGCACGTCTTGAGAAAGAGGGGCGCAAGCCGCACTGGCGCTTCAAGCTCTCAGGCGGGCGCAAGGATTGGGTCGATCTCGTCCGCGGGCCGCAATCGATCGACACAACGTCCTTGAGCGACCCAGTGCTGATCCGCGAGGACGGTGCGTTTCTCTATACATTGCCCAGCGTCGTCGACGATATCGACTTCAAGATCACGCATATCGTGCGCGGCGAAGATCACGTCACGAATTCTGGCGTCCAGATCGAAATTTTCGAGGCGCTCGGCGGCGACGTGCCTGCCTTCGGACATTTTCCGTTGCTCGTGGGCGCTGATGGGGGAGCTTTGTCCAAGCGGATCGGTTCGTTGGGCGTCGGGGAGTTGGCGGCGGAAGGTTACGAGCCGATGGCGGTGTTGTCGCACCTCGCAAAGATTGGAACCTCAGACCCGGTGGAAGCGCGCGCAAGTATTGAGCAGTTGGCCGACGAGTTCGCCTTTGAAAAAATAGGTCGTGCGCCGGCGCGCTTCGATCCTGACGAACTTAAGCGCGTCAATGCGTCGATCCTGCACGGGCTCGACTACGCGAACGCTAAGTCGCGGCTCGCCAAGCTCGAAGCGGACAAGGGCGAGGCGTTTTGGAACGCGATCCGCGCCAACATCTCGCTCCTGCCGGAAGCGCGCCAATGGGCGCACATCGTGGATGGTCCGATTGAGCCGTTTGTTCCAGACGCGGCGTTCGCCGCCGCCGCCGCGGGGGTTTTGCCTGCTGGCCAATACGACGCCTCGAGCTGGGGCGTATTTACAAGCGCGGTGAAGGAAAAGACCGGCGCCAAAGGCAAGGCGTTGTTCATGCCATTACGCCAAGCCTTGACCGGACTCGACCACGGCCCGGAGATGGCGGCTCTCTTCCCGCTGATCGGCGAAGTTCGTGCGCGCAAACGGTTGCTAGGCGAAACAGCCTAGGCTGGAACAAAGCGCAACGCCGCGCCATTGTTGCAGTACCGCAAGCCGGTGGGGCGCGGTCCGTCTTCGAAAACATGGCCTTGGTGCCCAAGACAACGCGCGCAATGGTATTCCGTGCGCGGTGTGAACAGAAGCAGGTCTTCCTTCGTCGCGACATTCTCGGAGAAGGTGCGAAAAAAGCTCGGCCAACCCGTGCCAGAGTCATACTTCCAATCGGAGCGAAACAGCTCGAGGCCGCATCCCGCGCACACATACGTCCCGTGTCGATGTTCGCTGCTGAGCGGGCTTGTGCCGGCCCGTTCGGTTGCTTCTTGTCGAAGGACTCGAAACGCGAGCGGCTCAAGCCGCTCCCGCCATTGTGCATCGGTTACGTCGCGCCAAAGCGATTGCCCGAAACGCGCTTCGTTGGCGGCGGAGGGCGTTGTCTGCGCACGAGCAGTGCATCCCACGGCGGAGATCGAGGCAGTGAAGAGCAGGAGCGTTCGTCGGGTGAGCATGTCGTCACATACGGGCCAGGCGCGCCTTTAGTTTCAGGCGGCGCCGGGTGGGAAGATGGCGGCGAAGCAGGCGTCGATTGAATGTGTGTTGATTATGGAAGCCTTGAAGCCCGCCGGTGTGAGGTTGGCGTCGATGGTATGTTCGATCAAATGGAAGAAGGGCGCCCAGAAGTCGTCTTCCGCCAAGAAGACCACGGGTTTTCGGTGGAGCCCCAGCCGGGCCCATGAGAGTGTCTCGACAGCCTCCTCAAGCGTGCCGATCCCCCCCGGCAGCACGATGAATGCGTCCGCCTCGTCAAACATCTGGAGTTTGCGCTCGTGCATGGTGTCGACCATGCGGTGCGGCACGGCCTCATAGACGATCTCCTGACGCTCCAGAAAGCGCGGCATGATCCCCAAGACTTCTCCGCCGGCTTCGTGAGCGGCGCGCGCGCAGCGCCCCATCAATCCCACGGCGCCGCCGCCGTAGACGANNCTCCGCGAGCGCGCGCCCAAGCCGTTCCGCGAGCGAAAGATATTGCGGCTTGGTCGTATTCGATGAACCGCAATAGACGCAGACGGAACGTGGGGGCGTATGTGAATCATCCATTGGTCGTGTTGCTTCTCGCTGATCCTACGGCCCATTGCCGCGATCATCCTGCGCGCCTAAGTCCCGTGCTTCAAGGGACGGGATATGGCGCGAGGCGAAGGCAGGGTTGTTGCGAAACCGGATAGTGGCGGGGAGGTTGCGCCCCCGCTGATGCGAACGGTGACGCGCCTCATGGGGCTTATCGGCGGCCTTCGGGGGCCGAGTTATCGCCTGCGCCTAACGGCGGCGTTGCTGTTGACCCTTCTCGGTAAGGCGCTGGCTGTGTTCTCACCGCTCGTGCTCGCCCAAGGCATCAACGCCCTTTCCGCTGGCGATGCGAGCGGGGCGCTCCCGGCGTTCG
>DDSN01000044.1:0-14726 GCA_002343395.1 Hyphomonadaceae bacterium UBA2389
TTCGGTCACGAGAAGGGCGCGTTCACCGGCGCGATCCGGGAGCGCAAGGGACGGTTCGAGCAGGCCGACGGTGGCACGCTCTTCCTCGACGAGGTCGGCGACATGCCGCTTGAGACGCAATCCAAGATATTGCGCGTGCTGGTGGACCAACGCTTTCGCCGGCTTGGCGGCAGCACGGATGTGCAAGTGAACGTGCGCGTCGTCTCCTCGAGCTCGCGCGACTTGAGCGGCGACATCGAGGCGCAACGGTTCCGTGAGGACTTGTACCACCGGCTCAATGTCGTGCCGCTGCGTGCGCCCAGCCTCGCTGAGCGGCGCGAGGATATTCCAGAATTAGCGGGATATTTCGTGGGGCGGCTGTCTGAGATGTCCGGCGTGCCGGCGCGGCAGATCGGCGAAGACGCGCTGGCGGCGCTGCAAGCGGCCGATTGGCCCGGCAACGTGCGTCAGCTGCGTAACGTGATCGAACGGATATTGATCCTCGCGACGGGCGACCCAAACACGCCCGTCACGGTCGACGCATTGCCGCCGGAAGCGTGGCCGTCAGCCGGCGCCTCGCGCGGAGACGGCATGCATCAGGTGATTGGATTGCCGCTGCGCGACGCCCGCGAGCGGTTCGAGCGCGAATATCTCAACGTTCAGATCACCCGTTTCGGCGGCAATATCTCACGCACCGCCGCGTTCATCGGCATGGAGCGCTCAGCGCTTCACCGCAAACTGAAGTCGCTCGGCGTGGAGGCGCCAGGCCGCGCCGGACAGGACGGAGAATGACCGCACTCGCCTATGTGAACGGACGCTATGTCCCGCTCGGAGGCGCGACGGTGTCCGTTCAGGACCGAGGCTTCCAATTCGGCGACGCGGTCTATGAAGTGTGGGCGGTGCGCGACGGGCGCTTGTGCGACATGGACGAGCATCTTGCGCGCCTTCATCGATCGCTTGGCGAGCTACAGATGCACGCGCCCATGCCGGACATGGCGCTCCGCGCGGTGCTCGGCGAGACGCGGCGGCGCAATCGGGTGCGCAATGGCCTCGTCTACCTTCAAATCAGCCGAGGCGCTGCCGCCCGGGATCATGCGTTTCCGCCTGAAAACACGCGCCCAACAGTCGTTGTCACCGCCAAATCTCTTGATTGGCGCCAGCAGCAGCAGCGTGCGTCCAAAGGCGTCGGCGTTATCTCAATGCCGGACATTCGCTGGGGCCGCCGTGACATTAAGTCGACGAACCTTCTCCCCAACGTGCTCGCGCGACAGGCGGCGAAAGAGCGAGGCGGCTTCGAAGCATGGTTGGTCGATCCGGATGGGAATGTAACGGAAGGGACAGCGTCAAACGCGTGGATCGTTGACAAGACCGGAGCGATCCGCACGCGACCGTTGTCGAACGACATCTTGCACGGAGTCACTCGTGCGGTGCTTCTGCGCCTTGCGCGAGAGCGGCGGATGGAGATTGTCGAGAGCCCCTTTACGGTTGGCGAGGCCTTGGCCGCGCGCGAGGCGTTCATCACCGGCGCTACGAATCCCGTTGTCGCGGTTGTCGCTATCGACGGGAGGCCGATCGGCGACGGCGCACCGGGCCCGGTGACACAAAAACTGCGCGACCTTTATCTCCAAGCCGGCGCATAAAGAAACGCAGATCCCTCGGCTAGATGGTTGGCGCCGGCGCCGCCGCCGCCTATAGCTTGCACGAAGCCGCGCGGCTGTCGCGGCGCCATAAAACTTTCATTTGAGGCGCATTGCCATGGACAAAAAGCAGAACCTCCAGGACACGTTCCTAAACGCCGTCCGGAAAGCCAAAACACCCCTCACCATATTCCTGGTCAACGGCGTGAAGCTGCAGGGCGTGGTGACGTGGTTCGACAATTTCTGCGTCCTGCTGCGCCGCGACGGTCAAGTGCAACTTGTTTACAAGCACGCGATCTCGACGATCATGCCGGGCGCGCCCGTGCAGTTGCACGAGATCGACAAGGCCGTTGATGAAGCCGACAGCTGAAACGCCAGCACTAGACCTTAACAGGGCGATCGTGCTGCGTCCTGTCACGAGCAATGATGAAAGCATCCGCCACGGCGAAGCGCGCCTGCTGGAGGCTGTTGGCTTGGCGCAGGCGTTGGGCCTCGACGTCGCCAGCGCGGACGCGGGCGTGTTGCGCCAGATTTCGCCCCGCAGCTATTTTGGGGCGGGGCGCGTCGAGCGCCTGAAAGATCAAGCCGAAACGCTGGGCGCCGGCGTTGTGGTTGTCGACGCGGCGCTCTCTCCGGTGCAGCAGCGCAACCTCGAGCAGGATACCGGCGCGAAGGTCATTGATCGCACCGGCCTCATTCTGGAAATCTTCGGGCTGCGCGCGCGCACCAAGGAGGGGCGCCTGCAGGTCGAGTTGGCGCGCCAGCACTACGAGCGCTCGCGGCTTGTCCGCACCTGGACCCACCTTGAGCGACAACGCGGCGGCCTCGGCAAGACCGGCGGTCCAGGCGAGACGCAGATCGAATTGGACCGGCGTATCATCGCGGATCGAATTGTTCGCTTGAAGCGAGAGCTTGAGGACGTACGCCGCACCCGGCGTTTGCAGCGCCGTGCGCGCGCACGGGCGGGACTGCCGGCCGTTGTGCTAGTGGGGTACACGAATGCGGGAAAGTCCACGCTCTTCAACCGCCTCACCCAGGCTGGCGTTCTCGCCAAGGACATGCTGTTCGCGACGCTTGATCCAACGGCGCGGCAGGTAAAACTGCCGAGTGGGCGCGCGGTCATCATGAGCGACACGGTGGGGTTCATTTCGGACCTGCCGCACGAACTTGTTGAAGCGTTCCGCGCCACGCTTGAAGCTGTCAGCGAAGCGGACCTGCTGCTGCACGTGCGCGACATCGCGCACGCGGAAAGCGAGCAGCAGCGCGGCGATGTGCTCAAGGTTCTCGCTCAGCTTGCCGCTGACGCTGGAGAGAAATCGCCGCCCGTTCTCGAGGTCTGGAACAAGATCGATCAGCTTGACGACGCCACGCGCAGCGCGCGGCTGCGACGCGCCGAGGCATTGGAAGCGGGCGCGGGCGCCCTGCACCCGGTTGCGGTTTCGGCGGCGACGGGGGAGGGGATTGATGTCTTGCTTGCGCGCATTGATGCGGCGGCCTTCTCCGCCACGCGCACGGTGACGCTGCACCTGGCGCCGGATCAAGGGAAGCTCCGTGCGCGCATCGCGGCGGCGGGCCGCATTCTCGAAGAAACTTCCGATGACGAGGGCCGCATCACCCTCAAGGCAGAGCTGCTTGTCGAAGATGTCGCGCGATTTGCGCCGCCTGAATCCACGCCGGAGGCGCCGCCACGCGCAGCGGAATAGGGCGGTCCCCTACTTCAGGCGCAGTCGGTCGAGGACCTCCGAAGCGAACGCGCTGAGGGTGTCGTCGCGCGCGCCCATGACAACGATCCGATCGCCCGCTTCCGCAAGCTCCAGCAACTTATCGCCGCAAGCGCCACGTTCGGCGAAAGCCAACGCCTGAAGCCCGCGCGCGCGAACGCCGCGTACGATGTCTTCGCTTCCCACAGCCCGATCGACGGTGCCGCCATGATAGACGGGATCGGGCATCAGCAAGACATCCTCGTCATCCATGTTGGCGGCAAAGCAATCGATGAAGTCCTGTCGCAAGAGCTTGAGCGGCCCAAATCCGTGCGGCTGAAAGAAGATCAACAAGCGCCCGGGGAAGGCGTGCAGCGTCTTCAGCGTGGCGGTTATTTTGTCGGGGTTGTGGGCGAAGTCGTCGAGGACGGTGACGCCCGCAGCGGCTCCCACGATCTCGAGCCGCCGTTTCGTGCCGGCGAAGCCTGACAAGGCAGCGGCAGCGTCCTTCATTTCGACGCCGCACGCCCGCGCCACGCAAAGCGCGGCGAGCGCGTTCGACACGTTATGTTCGCCGGGGACCGAAAGCCGCACGTCAGCGCTCGTACGCGCCTCGCGCTCCAGCACGGTGAAGCGAACGCCGTCCGGCGCGGGTCTGATGTCTGTCGCGTGCAGGTCGGCAAGGCCAGAGCGGAGACTGAACGTCTTGACCCGCACTTTGGCCTTTAGAACCAGGTTGGCGGTTTCCTCATTGTCCAGATTGAGGACGGCGATCTCAGCCCGCGCGACGAAGCCGGCGAACAGCGCGCGCAACTCGTCCATGCTCTTATGATCAAGTGCGATATTGTTGACGACGGTGATGCTTGGCTTGTAGCGCGCGATCGAACCATCGCTCTCGTCAACTTCCGCCACGAATGCGTCGCCAGCGCCGACGAGCGCCGATGCGAACAAGGCGTCAGGCGTGACGAAGTTCTTCATCACGGCGCCGTTCATCACGGTCGGGTCGCGGCCTGCGCAATGGAGGATCCACGCGATCATCGCGGTCGTTGTGGACTTACCGCTGGTTCCCGCGACGCCGATGCGCACCGCCGCCGCGTTGAAAAGCTCTGAGAGCAGCTCCGGGCGCTTCATGTCGCGAGCGCCGAGCCGCTTGGCGGCGATGACATCGCCCACCGTATCCTCGACCGCCGCCGAGCGGACGAGGATTTGATCGGGTCGATTCAGCCCCGAGCCGTCTTGCGGGAAGAGCTCAATGCCGTGCGCGCGGAGATAGTCGAACTTTGGAGCGAGCCGGCCTTGGTCCAATGCGCGATCCGATCCGGCTACTTCGTGGCCGCGCGCGCGCAGGATCAACGCGAGCGGCAACATTCCCGACCCGCCGATACCGCTCATGAAATAGGATTTGGCCTCAACCATCGACGCTTGTTATGAGAACGAAGCAGGCGCTCGGCAAGGAGGGAGGATGGCGCAAAAGCTTCGCATCGGCGTTGTCGCTCCCGGGACGCGCATCGATCAACAGCTCGCGGAGCGCGTGAAGCGCTTCGCCGCCGACAGCTTCCTGGATGCGGCGCCGGAAATCGTTTTCCATCCGCAATGTTTCTTGAGCGCGGGCCATTTCGCGGGGGACGACGACGCGCGCGCCGCCGCGTTCGTGGCGTTCGCGAACGATCCGGCCTTTGATGCGATCTGGTTCGCACGCGGAGGGTATGGCGCATGCCGGATGGCGGAGCGGGCGCTCGCGCAACTTAACGAGCATGCGCGAGGGAAAACCTATCTCGGCTACTCCGACGCTGGCGCGCTGATGGGCGGGCTTTACCGCCTGGGATTCAAACACATCGCCCATGGCCCGATGCCGGTCGACATGATCCGGCAGGGCGGCGAAGTCGCGGTGAAGCGGGCGCTGTCGTGGCTGATCGAGCGCGCGCCGGAGAGCGTCGAACTCAGCCTTATGTTCGACGGCGCCAGCGCTGCGTTCAACATCATGGTCCTGCAATCGATTATTGGCACGCCGCTTGAGCCCGATCTTCGCGGGCACGTGCTGATGCTCGAGGACGTGGGAGAGTACCTCTACAGGATCGATCGCGCGCTCTTCGCCATCACCGCCTCGGCGAACATCCGCCAAGTGAAGGGCGTCAAGCTTGGGCGCTTGAGCGACGTGCCCGAGAACGACAAGCCCTTTGGGGCGAACGAGGAAGAGCTGGTGCGCTATTGGTGCGCGCGCAGCGGCATTCCTTATCTGGGCCGTTGCGACATCGGCCATGACATCGAAAACAAGGTCGTGCCGTTCGGCGCCCCGCGCTAAGCCTTGGGCTGATAGGCGAGGTAGCCTCGCGCCACCATGCGCCGCAGCGCCTCGTACGCCTCCGATAGTTCCTCATAGCCTTGCCGAAGCGCGCTGAGCTGCGAGCACTGCTCAGCGGAGACGTTGGGCGCACCTTCGCTTGCCTTCACCGCAGCCGCCACCCACTTCGCGCGCGCATGCGCCGTCGCGATCGCAAGTCGTTCGAAGTGGGCGAGATTGACCCGCCCCAACGCCTGCGAGACGACTTCGCGGTTCGCGGCGTAGGCGGCGTAATCGATCTGCTCGAGGTGGCCGCGCAACTTGCGTTGCTCAGCCGGCTCCAACGCCGGTTCAGGCTCGAAGTGATCGGTCAGGCTGCGAACGCTGTTTGTCACGATCGAGGACATGGAAAGCCGCTCCTTAACCGCGCAACATACGCCGGTGCGGTTAAGGCGGCGTTGGAGAACATGGTAAGCGGGCGGTGTCAGCGCTTCTCGGCGGCTTTCGCCTCAAGCCACAGCGCTTCCATGTCCTCCAGCGGTTGCGGGCCTGCGCGCCCAGCCTCGCGTAAGCGATCCTCGATGTGCTGGAAGCGGCGGGTGAACTTCGCGTTCGCGCGCCGCAGCGCGTCTTCCGGGTCGACCTTGAGCTTGCGCGCTAGGTTCGCGAGCACGAAAAGCACATCGCCCATTTCCTCTGCTATCGCGTCCTGGTCGCCGTCGGCGCGCGCCGCATTCAACTCACCCAGCTCTTCATCCAGTTTCGCAAGGACATTGTCGGCGCTCGGCCAATCAAAATTGATGCGCGCGGCGCGCTTTGTCAGCTTCTCGGCCCGCATGAGAGCGGGCAGGGCCATCGGGACATCGTCCAAAAGCGATGCGCCTTTGGCGGCGCGCTTCTCCGCCTTCATCGCTTCCCAAGCCTGGGTCTGCTGCTCGGCCGTGCGCTCAACTCGTTCGCCAAACACGTGCGGGTGGCGCTCCGTCATTTTTGCCGCGAGCGCAAACGCGACATCGGCGAAATCAAAGGCGGCCGCTTCCTCGGCCATGCGCGCATGAAACGCCACCTGGAAAAGCAAGTCGCCCAGCTCCTCCTTTAGCGCCGCCATGTCGGCGCGCTCGATGGCGTCGGCCACTTCGTAGGCTTCCTCGATTGTGTAGGGCGCGATCGTCGCGAAGTTCTGGTCCAGGTCCCAAGGGCACCCGCGCACTGGGTCGCGCAGAGCGGCCATGACATCCAGCACCGCCTGGATCGCGTGTCCGTTGCGCAGGGGGGAGTCAGCTTCATTTTCCGTCGTGTTTTTATGGGGTTGGAGCGACATGAAGAACTCGCATAAGATGTATTATGGGCAGTGGTAGTGGGGCTTAGATTTCGATGTCGGCGCGCCAACCATCGTAGGCGGGTTCGACGCCCTGTGGCAGCCTCGCCTTCAGGGCCTCGTAGTCGAGGTCGATGTGCATGTTGGTGAGCACGGCGCAATTTGGCCGAACACGCGCGATCCATTCCAGGGTTAGACCGACATGGGCGTGCGTGGGGTGAGGCGTCTCTCGCAAGGCGTCGACGACCCAGAGCGATAAGCCAGACAGCATCGCCCATGTCGTTTCCGGCATCGCCACCACATCGTTGGAATAAGCGAAGGCGCCGGCGCGAAAGCCGAGCGAACGAGAAAAACCGTGATCCTGTTCGAGCGGCGTTATCTCAAGCGGTCCACCTGGGCCATCGATCGTCACTGGCACCAGCGGCGACAAGTGGCCGCCATCGCGCGCGATAGAGGGATAGCCGCCCTTGCCTTCGAACGCATAGCCGAAGCGCTTCATGAATGTTTGGCGCGTCGGTTCGTCCAGCCAGACCGGCAGCGCTCGGCGCTGTTTGATGAAAAACGCGCGGATGTCGTCGAACCCGTTGGTTTGGTCCGCGTGGTCGTGACTGATCAGGACCGCATCGAGATGTGACGGCCGCGCTGCGGCGAGTTGGGAGCGCAAATCCGGCGGTGTGTCGATCAAAACGGTCGTGGCTTCATGCGCCTCCCCAGCGTTTCCCCGCCACTTCTGCAGCAACAAACCGCAACGCGAACGCCTGTTCCTTGGATCATTGGGATCGCATGCGCCCCAATCGCCAGTGGCGCGCGGAACGCCGCCCGATGAGCCGCATCCAAGGATCGTGACGCGGAGCCTTCCCATTACGCGGGTCTCGCGATCTGCGGAAACAAGCGGAAAAAATTCTCCGCGAGCAGGGCGCTCCCCTCCCCCTCTTCGAGCCCCCGTAGGCGAAGCAGGTAGGCTTGAACATCGGCGACATGGGCTGGCTCACACCGTTGACCGCGATGCGGAACCGGGGCGAGGTATGGGCAGTCGGTTTCGACGATGATGCGATCCAAAGGAACATCGCGCGCGACAGCGCGCACATCTTCCGCGTTTTTGAAGGTGAGAATGCCTGAGAAGGAAATGTAGGCCCCCAGCGCGAGGGCGCGGCGCGCTAACGCGGCGCCGCTCGTGTAGCAGTGCAACAGGATGCGAAGGGGCCCCTTCCCCGCCTCTTCCTCCAACAAGTCGCCCATCGCCTCGTCCGCCTCACGCGTATGGATGATCAAGGTTTTGTCCAACCGGCGGGCGGCCTCGGCGTGGACGCGGAACACACGCATCTGGTCCTCGAAACCACTGTGCTTGTAGTATTGATCGAGGCCAGTCTCGCCCACGCCCACCACTTTGGGATGAAGGCCTAATTCAACCAAGCGATCGGCGGAGAGTTCTCCGTGGTCCTTCGCATAATGCGGGTGAGCGCCGACGCTCGCATAGATGTCCGCGTGCGCCTCCGCGATCGCGACGACGTGCGCGAAGTTCTCGATTTTGTCGCAGATAGTGAGCATCCGCGCCACGCCCGCCTGACGCGCGCGTGCGATCACCGCGTCGCGATCCTCGGCGAACGCGGGATGGTGCAAATTGACGTGGCTATCGATCAGCATGGACGGGTCATCGCCGCGGCGCCGCCGCGCGGTCAAGCACGCTGACCGCGCGCGCGAGCGCGTGGCGCGGGTCCATATCGAGGCCCTCCGCCTCCTGCCGCAACGTTTCCAGCGCCGACCACGCCTCCGCCCAGACATCGGCGGTTTGCGCCGCGCCGGCAGCGCGACACCACTCGCCGGCGAGTTCGAGCACGGTCGCCAAGCGCTCGAACGGTTCGCCAGAGAGTTTTTCATAGAGCGTGTTCAAAATCGGGCCTGCTTCACCGCGCGCGACCGCGCTTTGAATTCGCTCAGGGCGAATGGCGCTCGCATCGAGGCCTTGGCCCGCCAGCGCGATCGCCCGCCCTGGCCTGCCCTTGGCGAGCGCGATCAACGCCTCGTCGCCCGCACCCATCAACGCTTGGCGTACGTCTTCGTCGGCAAGCGGGCGTAAGGCGAGTCGGCGGCAACGGGACCGGATTGTCGCCAGCGCGGCGCCGGGAGCGTGACAGATCAAGATCAACACAGAGCGCGCGGGCGGTTCCTCAAGCGTTTTGAGGATCGCGTTCGCCGCGTTGCGATTGAGATCGTCAACAGCGTCGATGATGGCGACCCGCATGCCGCCTTCCGATGGGGCGAGGGCGAAGAAGTGTCCCAACTCGCGCGCATCGTCGACGCTGATCTCGCGCCGCGGCTTTCCGCGATCGTTCAGTCCGCGACGAAGCACGAACAGGTCCGGGTGCGACAACGCCGCGATACGCCGCGCCACAACGCACTCTGGATCGACATCAAGCGGTCGCGAACCGCTGGTCGCGGCGCCGAGTGCAACACGGGCGAAACGATACGCGAGCGTCGCTTTGCCGACGCCCTTTGGTCCCGACAAAAGCCATGCGTGATGCATCCGCCGCCCAGAAAGCGCATCGGCGATGGCGTGTTCCTGATCGTGATGGCCAAGGAAATGGAACGTCGAGCGCGGGTGCGGCGCGCCGGGTTCCTGGTCGGTTTCGATCTGAGGTTTTTCGGTCTTCACAAGCGGGCCTCGATCGCGGCGAGCGCGGCATCGAGCACCACCTTGGGGCCGAGTTCAGCGTTGATAACGACGCATCGTTCTGGCTCACGCGCGGCTATGGCGAGAAACTCAGCGCGCACGCGGGCGTGAAAGGCCCCGCCTTTTCGCTCGAAGCGATCCTCGCCGATTTCGGCGCCGCGTGAACGGGTGAGACCAGCTTTTGGATCGAGATCCAGGATCAACGTGAGATCCGGCCTTTCAGCGGCGATGAGCGCGTTGAGGGCGTCCAGAACGGCGCCGTCCAAGCCGCCGGCGCCGACCTGATAGGCGCGAGTCGAATCCACGTAGCGATCGCAAAGGACCCAAGAGCCGCGCGCGAGCGCCGGGCGGATCGTGTGTGTGAGATGGTTCAGACGCGCGGCTGTCAGCAACAGGCTTTCCTCAAGCGCGCTCCAACGGCCCTCGTCTCCCTGAACAAGCAGGGCGCGAATGGCGTCGGCGCCCGGAGCGCCGCCGGGCTCGCGGGTGGTTAGAACCTCCAAGCCACGCGCGCGCAGCGCATCGCCCAATCCGCGCTGCAGCGTTGACTTGCCAGCGCCTTCACCGCCTTCGAGCGTGATGAACGTTCCCACGGGGTCATTCAGCGCCGAATAGCGTCAGACGCAAGCCTTCCCATGCGCGGGAGAACCAGTTCGCGCGCCCGACCCGTCGTCCGGCCGCGAGCGGAAACTCCTGTGTTTGAAAGCCTGGTCCCTCAACAACTAGGCGCGCCACCACGTCGCCCTCGCGCACCGGGCTCGGAAGCGGGCCGGTGTAGACGATGTGGGCGGACAGCCCTTGCTGCACGGCGCGCGTCCCCCCGACGACAATGTCGCTTTGCGCCACGAGCGGAACGGCCCGCCGTCCGCCAAGACGCACGCGCGCCTCGCCGACGACATCGCCCGCCGCCGCAAGGCGTGTGACGCTGTAGTCATAGAACGCCGCGCGCATGAGCCGCTGTGCCTCGCTGGCGCGCGCGGCCATCGTCGGCAAGCCGTTGAACACGATTATGCGGCGCTCGCCGTTGAGCATCGCCGAGCCAACAAGCCCGTACCCGGAATCGTCCGTATGACCTGTCTTCACGCCGTCCGCGCCTTGGAACGCGCCGAGCAGCGGATTGCGATTCTGCTGGGTGCGATTGTTGTAGGTGAACTCACGCTCCGAATAGGTCCGGTAGAACTCCGGGTAGGTGACGATCAGATGGCGCGCCAAGCGGCCGAGGTCGGCGGTGCTGATGCGCTGCTCGGGATCGTCCACGCCTGTCGCGTTTCTGAAGCGCGCCGAGCGCAATCCCAATTCCTGCGCCCTTCTATTCATCAGCGCGACGAACGCCTGCTCGGACCCGGCTATGCCTTCGGCGAGCACCACGCAGGCGTCATTCGCCGAGACGATGACGGCCCCGCGCAGCAGATCGCGTACAGAGGGCGTCGAGTTGAGCGCGAGGAACATGTGCGAACCGCTCGACATCGCGCCATGCTCGCGCCAGGCGTACTCGCTCACGGGGAAACGGGTTTCCATCGTGATTTCGCCGGCCTGCAGCTGCTCGAGCACGATAAGCACGGTCATGAGCTTCGCCATCGACGCCGGCGGCACGGGTTCCTCGCATTGCTCGCACGCCAACAGCGCGCCGGAGGCCCCATCGAGAATCGCCACGTGCTGAGCGACAGCTGGCGGAGGCGGCGCTACCGCGCGCTGACGCCGACGTTGAGCGAGGGCCGCATCGGGAAGCGAAAACAGCAAGGCTAGAGCGAGGACGCAAACGAGGCGTGGGAGGTTCATTGTGCTTCGCCGAATCGTTCTGAGGGCAATTCCTGCAAAGCAAACCGGCGTGGCGGGTTTGCGTCAATAAACAGGTTAGCGCTGCGCGACGACGCTATCCCCAAATCCCATCGAGGCCAGGGTTTGGCGGGCGGCGTCCGCATCCTCCCGACTTGCCCAGGGGCCGACCCGGACCCGGAACAACTCTCCCCCGGAGGCGGTCGAGCGCGTGTCCACAACCACGGGCCCGGCCGCCGAGGCGCTCTCGCGCACGCGCTGGACGTTGGACATGTCCGAAAACGCCCCCACTTGGACGAAGTATCCGCCATCGGCGGTCGCTGGCGACACGCGCGGAGCCTCGGCGAGGTCGGTGCGCCCTTCTGGCTCGGGCGGCGGAAGCAAGGACGCGGGCCCATCGTCGACTGGCGGCGGCGAGCTGGCTGGCGCCTCCGCTTCGACGCGACGCGGGGCGGGCCCAAGATAGCGCACATGGACCTGCGTCTGGCCTTGGGTCTCAAATCCGAGCGCGCGCGCCGCTCCTCTGGACAAATCGATCAGCCGCCCGCGGGCGAACGGGCCCCGGTCTGTGACCCGCACAATCAGTTCGCGACCGTTCGCGAGGTTGGTCACTTGCACCAAACTGTTCAGAGGCAAGGTCGGGTGGGCGGCGGTCAGGCCGTCTTGATCGAAAATTTCGCCATTGGCCGCGCGTTGGCCGTGGAACTGGGGACCATACCATGAAGCCGTCCCTGTTTCGGAATAGCCTGGTTCTGGGGTGGGCACGTAGACACGCCCGTTCGCCTCGTAAGGCGGCCCCACCTGCTCGGTCGCCAGCCATTCTGGACGTTGCCCACGCGGGGCCTGCGTCTCCTCCGCGCGACTCGGCGCGACCACGAGCGGCGCTTGCGGTTGGCGGCGCGCGGTGCTGGGAACGCGCCGGACATCGATCACCGCTTGGCCGGCGCGGCTCTGGGCGCCATAGCCATAGGACGCATCGTCGCCGCCAGTGAGGCTCGCTGTTTGGACCGGCATCGACGCCGCCTCGGCGGCGGTCGGGCGCTGACCCTGCCCAGCGTACACGATGGGCGCCTGAGCTGCGGCCGTACCGCAGACCCCAAACGCGAGCGCGCTCACGAGCGCAATTTCCAGACCCCGAGCCATTCTGACCCCTTGGACGCTTCCGCGAAGGCGCCGTCATAACCCACTGCCTCTTTAGGCGGCGTAAGCTTTCATAGTTTTTTCAGGTTCACCAATAACCGCCAAATAACCACAGACGCCGCTTGCTTGGCGCGCGAGTTTGCGCTCTTTGGCCCGCTTCGCGGATGGGTGGCCGAGTGGTTTAAGGCACCGGTCTTGAAAACCGGCGTGGGTGCAAGCCTACCGTGGGTTCGAATCCCACCCCATCCGCCACTGCAGTCCCTACTGAGCTTTGCGTGAGAAACGCCCGGGGGACAGTGCATCCGCCGAAACGCCCATTTTCGCGAACGCTTCAGGTAACGGGCGCCCCATGATCAGGGCTGCCGCGCAAAGCGCCGACGCAGGCGCTGTTTGAATGCCTTGTCCGCCCTGCCCAGCCAGCCAGAAAAACGCAGGTTGGTCGGGATCGAAGCCCAGGACGAACGTGCGATCCGCCGCCATGGTTCGCAAGCCGGCCCAGGAGCGCAAGACGCGGCACACGCGCGTTTCCGTGGCGCGTTCAAAGCGCTCGACCGCAATTGCGATGTCAATCTCGTCAGGCGCGGCGTCGCACGGCGGAGAAGGCGTTTCGTCAGCCGGCGAGAGCAGGATGTTGCCGGCGTCGGGCTTGAAATAGAAATCTTCGTCGACATCGATGACCAACGGCCAGCGGCGCACGAGCGTATCGTCGATGCCCGGAACGATGCAGACCGTGCGCCTGAACGGCACGAGCCCGAGCGGTGCGACGCCTGCCGCCTCGGCTATAGCATCCGCCCAGGCGCCAGCCGCGTTCACCAGCACGCGCGCCTCAAACACACCCGCGCGCGTGGCGACGCGCCAGAGGCCGCTCTCGTATTGCGCGCCGAAGAGTTCAGCGTCGCACCGCAAGATGGCGCCCCGACGTTTCGCGCCACGCAGATACCCTTGATGCAACGCGGCGACATCGATTTCGCTCGCACCGGGCTCCCACAAGCAAGCAGCAACATAACCAGGCGCGAGCACGCTCGCCTGAGCGCGGGCAAACGCAGCGTCGCGCTTCTCCAACAATCCCGCCGCGGTCTGCTCCTCTGCCATATGCTCAAGCGCGTCGCGCTGATCTTCGCGCGCGACGTAGAGCGCGCCGCTCGCGCGCAGCAGTTCCTGTTCGGCAAATCCGGCAGGCGGAGATTCGAAAAACGCCCGGCTCGCGGTTGTCAGCGCGCGCATTGCGGGCGCGCCGTAGGCTTCGGAAAAAAACGCCGCTGAACGGCCGGTCGTATGATAGCCCGGCATGTCCTCGCGTTCGAGAATAAGCACGTTCTTCTCGTTCGCGAGTTCAAACGCAAGCGAGGCGCCGGCTATTCCCGCCCCGACAATGGCGACATCGAACGGCGGCGCGTCCGCCACTTTACACGAACGCGGCCTGCGTCTTCGCCGCGATCTCCTCGCGGGTGACGCCATCGGCGAGCTCCAGGAGCTTCATCGGGCCGGTTCCGTGTTTGTCGATCTCGAACACGCCGAGATCGGAGATTACGAGGTCGACGACGCCTACGCCCGTGAGAGGCAGTTCGCACGCCTTGAGCAGCTTCGGCGCGCCTTCCTTGGAGGTGTGCTCCATGACGACGACCACGCGCTTGACGCCAGCGACCAGATCCATGGCGCCGCCCATGCCCTTGACCATTTTTCCTGGCACCATCCAGTTGGCGAGGTCGCCGCGTTCGGAGACCTCCATGGCGCCAAGGATGGAGAGATCGATGTGGCCGCCGCGGATCATCGCGAACGAATCCGAAGAGGAGAAATACGAAGTCTTTTTCAGCGCTGTGATAGTTTGCTTGCCGGCGTTGATGAGATCGGGGTCCTCTTCGCCTTCATATGGAAACGGCCCCATGCCGAGCATGCCGTTCTCGCTTTGCAGTGTCACTTCCATGCCTTCGGGGATGTAGTTCGCTACGAGCGTCGGGATGCCGATGCCAAGATTGACGTAATAGCCATCGCGCAATTCTTTAGCAGCGCGCTGTGCGAGTTGATCACGGGACCAGGGCATCAGGCATTCTCCCGCTTGCGCGTCGTGCGCTGCTCGATGCGTTTCTCGAATTCGCCTTTGACGATCCGATCCACGTAAATCCCCGGCGTGTGGATCGCGTCGGGATCGAGTTCGCCGGTGGGGACAAGGATCTCCACCTCCGCCACGCATTTCTTGCCGGCCGTCGCCATCATCGGATTGAAG
>DDSN01000044.1:14741-14871 GCA_002343395.1 Hyphomonadaceae bacterium UBA2389
CTTCCAGGCCTTGACGATGGAGAGATCGGCGACAAGCCCAGTCTCCAAAACGTAAGTCTCGCCGTTGAAGACCTTCGTTTCCTTGCCTTCGGCAACCAAGGTGCCAACGCCGGTCTTGGTGTAGAAGCCG
>DDSN01000137.1 GCA_002343395.1 Hyphomonadaceae bacterium UBA2389
TCATGATGGGCGCCGAGCGCCGCTCGATGGCCATGAGCGAGGACGAGAAGCGCAACACCGCCTATCACGAGGGCGGCCACGCCCTGGTGGCGCTGAACGTCCCGGCCACCGACCCGGTGCACAAGGCCACGATCATCCCGCGCGGCCGCGCCCTGGGCATGGTGATGCAGCTGCCCGAGGGCGACAAGTACTCGATGAACTACACGCAAATGACATCGCGCCTCGCAGTCATGATGGGCGGACGCGTCGCCGAGGAGCTGATTTTCGGTAAGGAGAAGGTCACCTCCGGCGCTTCATCGGATATCGCCGCCGCTACGCGGTTGGCCCGCAACATGGTCACGCGCTGGGGTTATTCAGATGAGCTCGGCTATGTCGCCTATGGTGACAACAACGACGAAGTGTTCCTTGGCATGAGCGTGCAGCGCAATCAAAACGTCGCCGAGGCGACGGCGCAGAAGATTGACTCGGAAGTGAAGCGCCTCGTCGATGAGGGTTACGCGCGCGCCACGCGGATTCTCACTGAAAAGGCGCAAGAACATAGGTTCCTTGCTGAAGCGCTGCTCGAATACGAGACTCTCAATGGCGATGAGATCACGAAGGTGATGGCCGGCGAAAAGCTCGACCGTCCCGACGATACGCCACCCGCGCCATTGCCGCCGACATCGGCCCTGCCTGTCACCGATGAGGATGACGAGTCGGCGCCGCGCCCGACCAGCCCATGGGGAGGGGCCGCGCCGCAGGGCGCTTAGTAGCGAGAAGAACCTGAAGCGAAAACCGCCGGCCTTGGGGTCGGCGGTTTTGTTTTGGTCTTCATCCGCGGTTGGGGTAGTGCCGTCTCAAGGAGGCGCTCATGCTCGCGAAATCCACGCTCACGGCCCTGATCGGCACGACCAAGCCGGCGATCGCCAAGGCGTTCTATCAGGACACGCTGGGTCTCAAATTCGTGAGCGAGGACCAGTTCGCGTCTATCTTCGAGACGGCGAACGCGCGGATCCGCGTCTCCCACACGCCCACGGTCGCGCCCGCGCCTTATGCGGTGCTCTCGTTCGATGTCGCGGACATGGGCAAGGCCGTGGATGCGCTTGTTGCGAAGGGCGTGGCATTCGCGCGGTTTCCGTTCCTGGTGCAGGACGCCAAGGGGATATGGAGCGCGCCGGATGGAACCAAGGTGGCGTGGTTCCACGATCCTGACCTCAATCTGTTGAGTCTGGTGCAGCCCGCATGACCTTGCGCGAGGCGAGCGCCGAGGACATCGCCTTCATTGTGAAGACCGAGCGTCTCCCCGGTTACGAGACGACTATCGGGCGTTGGAGCGCGGAAGAGCACGCTGCGGAGATGGCAAAGCGCTCCAGCCGCTATCTTGTCGCCGAGGAAAGCGGCGCCAAGGTCGCGTTCGCAATTCTGCAGACGCTGGACGATCCCGGCGGCAACATCTACCTGAAACGCATCGCGGTAACCCGTCAGGGGCAGGGGATTGGCCTGCGAACCATGGCGGCGCTGCAAGACTATGTGTTCGCTCTGCCTGGAGCCCATCGCTTTCACTTGCACTTCTCGTCGCTGAACGAACGCGGGCGGCGCCTCTACGCGCGGGCGGGTTTTCAGCACGAGGGCGTCGAGCGAGAGGTCTTCGCTTTGGCCGACGGGACCCGCGTCGACAGCGTCCGCGTATCAATGTTGCGCCGAGAGTGGGAGGCGCGAACCGGGTAACGCCCTCTATTTGGAGGGGCAGCGGAAGAGTTTGCCATCTGAGAGCTTTCGCCTCCGCCGCGAAAACTTGCGTGAGCGCAACGCAGAGCAGATAGAGAGCGGGTTGTCGTCCTCCCCGTCGGTCGCCAGCTACGATGGAAGAATGGATGCGTCCTGACTTTGCCGAACTGATCGCGCGCTTTCGGTCCACGACTGAGCGTGAGGAGCTCCGACGGATTTTCATCGGCGCGCTTGAGGGCTTGGAGGTTAAGTACTGCCTGGCGCTCGCCATAGATCGAGGATCTGGTGGCGCGCGCCAGGGGGCGGTGATCCTTCAGAGCTTGCCTCTCACCTTTAGCTTTGAACAATTTTCGGCCATGCAGCCTCGGGCCACGACGATGATCGCCTCATTGCTCGCCGATGGCGAACCGAGAGAGATGGCGCCGACGGAGAAATCGCTCGGGGACGAGTGGCGCGGCAGTTTTCTCGATTTCCGGTTGCTGGAGGAGCTCCGGTGGCGCTTTGCGGTTCCGGTGTTCCGCGAAGGCGTTTTGTGTGGAGCGGCGTTCTATTTCTCGGAAAAACGCCCGGAAAACAGCGCGATCGAGTTTCTCGTCACTTTCACCAATGTGGGGTACGATCAGCTGGCGGTGAGTGGACTACTGCCGCCGCCGCCACCGTCGCCGCCACCGTCGCCGCCGCCGTCGCCTCTGACGAAGCGTCAACGCGAAGTGCTTGCCCTCTGCGCGGAAGGCAAATCTGATTGGGAGATCGCCCAACTCCTCCAGATATCCCCGGTGACGGCGCATGAACATGTCGAGACGGCGAAACGCAAACTCGGCGTGCGCACCCGCATCCAGGCGGTCGCGCTCGCGACCCAACAGCGCTGGATATAGTAACAAGCCCCCCTCTACCTAGACGGGTGTAAAGACAAGCCGAATCCTGAGGTTATTCACATTAGGCAATTCGGGAGAGGCCCTTGGCCCAGGATTATGACGCGCGCGCATACCTCGTCGACATCACGGAGCAGCTCGCGGAACTCGCGCGGCGCGAGGGACTGACCCAGGGCGCGGCCTACTTAGCGTTGGCCTGCATGGCTCTGCGCAAGGCGCCGGACGCGCCGTCCATGGTGGAGGAAGCCCCGGTTGAGGAGAGGCGTCAGGCGTCGCTTTGATCGCGCTCTGTGACCGTTCGTCTCTTTTCCGGGACGGCGGATCAGGGTAAGCGACATCCAAGAAATTTTTCTTGGGGTTAGGCCTCCATGGCTCTTGTCGCTATTGGCGTGTTCATCGCCGCGATTGTCCTGCTCAATATCATTGAGTTCGGGCGCCCGGACTAGTCGCGCCGGAGGAGCGCGGCCAAATACTGAACCGCGCTGAGGAGGGCGAGAGCGGCGGCGATCCACAACAGGATTTGCGCGGTCCAGCTCAGCGCCAGCACCCAACCCGCTGATGCCCGAAGCAACGCCGTCGTCTGAAATAGCAGGAATGCGCCCACGCCGGCCATTGCCGTTGCGGCCTTCCACTTGCCAGCGCCGCCTACGGGTAAGCGTCCGCCTTGCGCGGCGAGACCTTCGCGCAATCCGGCGATGGCGACATCGCGACCCAAAAGGATGAGCGCCGCGGCGACAAGGTTGAGCGGCAGGGCGGCGTAGGCAAGCGCGATCAGTACGCAGGTGACGAGCACCTTATCCGCCGCATGATCGAGAGCGGCGCCAAGCGGTGTTACAGCGCCGGTCTTGCGCGCGAGCCAGCCGTCCAGCCAGTCGGTCACTGCCGCCAGCGCGAACAGGATGAAGCACAATGCGTAGATGAACCCCGCCAGCAGCGGATCGGCGTACATGACGTTCGCCGCCCAGAGGATGAGCGCGGCGATTATCGGCCCCAGGATGATGCGCAAAAGCGTGAGCAGGGTGGGGAGGTTCATTTTCACGGCGCCACAACGTCGTCATTCCGGACGCGCGGAGCGCGATCGGGAACCCAGGAACAACCACCCTGGTGTTTGCCCCTGGGTTCCGGGTTCAATGCTGCGCATTGCCCCGGAATGACGAATTGAACTGGGGCTTCATTTGTCGCCATGAAAAAAGTCATAGATACGCTTTGCCAGTTCTGTGTTGACGCCGTCCACTGCTTCCAGCTCAGCTAACGCCGCGCGCGACACGCCCCGCGCGGAGCCGAAGCGATCGAGCAGCGCCCTTTTTCGTGTCGGTCCGATGCCGTCAATTTCATCGAGCGGGTTCTTCACCGCCTCGGCTTTCCGTTTTCCACGATGGGCGCCGATGGCGAAGCGGTGCGCCTCGTC
>DDSN01000041.1 GCA_002343395.1 Hyphomonadaceae bacterium UBA2389
CGCCGCGGCCAGCGCCACCGCCGATGTGTCTGACCCGCCGCGTCCAAGCGTCGTGATGCGGCGCTCTGCGGTTATGCCCTGAAAACCCGGCACAATCGCGATGACGCCGGCGTCGATCGACGCGCCAATGTCCGCCTCGACGATGTCGGTGATGCGCGCTTTGGCGTGCGCGGCGTCCGTAAGGATAGGTATCTGCCAATTCTGCCAGGAGCGCGCGGGCAGTCCCAGACGCCGAAGCGCAAGCGCCAGGAGCCCCGTGGTGACCTGCTCTCCCGCCGACACGACAACGTCGTATTCGTCATCGAACGTCGCCCCTCCAAGCGCGCCGTTGCCCTCGCCGCCAGCACCGCGCGCGAGCTTCACCAGCCTGTCGGTTTCGCCCGCCATTGCCGAAACCACGACTGCGACGCCGCGGCCAGGCTGGCGCTCGGACGCCACAATGCGCGCAACGCGTGCGATGCGGTCCACATCGCCAACCGACGTGCCCCCGAACTTCATCACCAAGCGAGACATCGACACTCGACCGAAATTGTCACGCGGACAGACCCCCCGCGCTGTTCAGCGCGCGCTTAGCACGCCCCTCCGCGACGCGATACCAGCTTGACCTCAACTCATGCTTTAACGAATGGGGAAGCATGGCTTCCACCACCCAGGACCCCGCCGAAATCGCCAAGTTCAGCGCCTTGGCGGCAGAGTGGTGGAACCCGCAGGGCCCTTTCGGCGCGTTGCACCGGCTCAATCCATTACGCCTGCGGTACATTCGCGACCGCGCCGTCGCGCATCTGGGGACGTCGGCGTCCCAGCCCTTGCGCGGCGTCGCCGCGCTTGACCTTGGCTGCGGCGGCGGCCTCGTCTCAGCGCCGCTCGCCCGCATGGGCGCGAGTGTGCTCGGCGTGGACGCCTCCGCCGAAGCCATTGGAGCGGCGCGCGCCTACGCGGAGCAAGCGGGGCTCTCGATCACCTACAAGCTTGCGACGGCGGAGGCGCTCGCCGAGAGCGGCGCGCAATTTGATTTGGTGACCGCGCTCGAAATCGTGGAGCACGTCGCCGATGTCGTCATGTTTCTGTCAACGGCGGTCACCCTGGTCCGACCAGGAGGCCTCCTCATCCTTTCAACCATTAATCGAACGGCCAAGGCGCGCGCACTCGCGATCGTCGGCGCCGAACGCGTGCTGAAATGGGCGCCTGAAGGCACGCACGACTACGACAAGCTCGTTCGGCCCGAGGAGGTCCGCGCCGCAACCCCCGGGTTGCGGTGGGATGAGCCCGTCGGCCTCAGCTACGAACCGATCGGACGCGGTTGGACGCTCTCCTCCGACATCGACGTCAATTACATGATGTCGGGCTTCAAACCTCTAACGTGAGCGGCCGACTGGGCTGTAACGATCGCGAAGGCGGGTCTGCCGAGACGTGAGCGGTTGCTCGCGCCCGTTGATGAAAACGGCCGCTGGCGCTGACGCTACCTCCAGCGGATCGCCGTCCCAAAGCACGACATCGGCCACATAACCGCGCTCCAGACGCCCGAGCCGGTCGCCAGCGCCAAACACTTCCGCTGGACCGCGCGTGATCGCCGCGAACGCCGCGTCCCACGGCAATCCATTGGCGACCGCGTTGCCCGCGAGCTGAAGCGCCAAGCGCGCTTGGTGGGCGTCGACAGCGCCAGGCGCGGGCGCGATGGCGATGCGTACGCCGGCCCGCTGCAGCAGCGCCGCGTTGTCAAGGCGCGCTGACAAACGCTCAAACCGATCGGGCAAATTCGCCAAGGGGTCGAGAACCACTGGAATGCGCGCCCGCGCCAGCTCGTCGGCGACTTGCCACGCCTCGGCGCCGCCATGGATCGCGAACTGAAGGTTTGGATTGCGTTGGGCAAAACGGACGAGCCGCCGGATATCGGCGGCGCTTTCGACGTGAACCAGGAAAAGACCATGCCCCTGCGCAAACGGCTGCAGCGCTTGTGCGTCGATCTCGTTCAAAACGGCGCCGCCTTGGCCGCTGCGGTAGCGGCTGGGGTACTCGCGCGCGTCCCGCAACGCCGCTTCAAAGGCCGGCCACATTGAGGCGCGCGAGGTGCCGGTTCGCTCAGCGCCGGTTTCACCGAGTTCCAACACCATGAAGGCGCGATCGCGAAAGACGCTGTCAGCGCCGCCGTCGAGCGCGACCAGAGCGCCTCGCCCGCCGAACATGGTTGTCGTGCCAGACGGCGCAATGGCGGCGCGAGTGACGCCTTCCATGCGCGTGACCGCCACTGCGGTGACGCCTGGATTGAAGGCCGCGCCCGCATCGGCGGCCGCGGAAATCAACTCACCTTCAATGTCGGCGTCATTGGGCGCGCCCGATCCGGATATCTCGGACAAACCGATTTCACTCATCGCCGCGAATGCGCCGGGCGTGACATAGCGTCCTTGCGCCTCGATCACGCGCGCGCCGCGTGGCGCGGCGATCTCGGCGCCAACCGCGGCCACCCGACCATCCACAATCAGCACATCGCCATTCTCGACGACGCCGGCGGCGCCGTTCGTCACCACTCTTCCATCGCGGATCAGAATCGTCTCGGCGAACGCCGGCGTCGCGACAGCCGCCAAGAGAAAGAGAGCCCTGAGAAGTTTCATTGCCCGCCCTCCCGATAGGTTTGCCCAAGTTCGAAATCCGAAAAGTGCTCCTGGCCGCGGCCGCGCTCGTAAACCAGCGCGCCGTCCATGAAGACGCGCTCAGCGACGGCGTAGGTCGAAAGCGGATCGGCGGACCAGATCACCACGTCCGCCCTTAGGCCGGGAGCGAGCGTGCCGGTCTCATCCTCGATGCCAAGCGCGCGGGCGGGGTTGCGCCCCAACCACGTCCAAGCTTCGCCGCGCGTTATCGTGAGGCCAGCGCGGCGCCCATCCGCGAGGGCTTTCGCGGCTTCCTGATTAAGGCGCTGGATGCCCACCTCGCTGTCGGAATGAACAATCGCGCACGCGCCGCCGGCGTGAACAAATGGAATGTTCTCGCGAATGCCGTCATAGGCCTCGATCTTGAAACCCCACCAATCCGCCCACATCGCGGAGCAAATGTCCTCGCGCGCGAGCAAGTCGGCGATCTTGTAGGATTCAACGGCGTGATGGAACGCGGCGATATGAAAACCGAACTCGTGCGATATCTCAATGGCGTTGGCCATTTCATCGGCGCGATAGCAGTGCCATTGCAGCAAGATGTCGCCGTTCAACACGCCGGCTAGCGTCTCCAGCTCAAGATTCCGATCCGGCGGATCGCCTTCGCCGCTTTCCTCGTGCGCCTGAACGCGGCGATTGTATTCCGCAGCCTCGGCGAACGCTTGGCGATATCCGGCGACGTTTCCCATGCCCGTGGACGGAGAGGAGTTGCGGCCGCCATAAACGCGCGCTGGGTTTTCGCCGCACGCCATCTTGAGGCTCTGTGGCGCGCCTGGAAATTTCATTTCCTGCACTGTCCGCGCGCCGAGAACGGGGCGAAGCGTGACGCCGCGACCGCCGAACAGGTTGGCCGAGCCTGGCAGGATGTGCAGCGTCGTGATGCCGCCCGCCACGGCGCGACCGAACCCGGGGTCCTGCGGCCAAACGGAATGCTCGGCCCAAACCTCGGCCGTGTTGGGCTGGGTCGCCTCATTCCCGTCGGATGTCGCGTTGATGCCGGGCGATGGATAGACGCCAAGGTGGGAGTGTACATCGATGATCCCAGGCGTCACAAAGCGGCCCGCTGCGTCAATCACCGTCGCTCCGGAATCCGCCTGAAGGTTCGCTCCCACCGCAACGATACGTCCATCGCGCATCAACACATCGGCATTCGCGAGTTCCGCGCCGGCGCCGTCAAGTACGGTCGCTCCGCGAATGAGCGTGGGCGTCGATGATCGCGGCGCGTAGGTGGACTCATAGGGTGTGCGCGTGGCCCCCGCCGATGTTTCCGTTTCCGCGCCCGTGGTCGCGCACGCCGCCAAACCAACGCTCGCCGCCAGCGCCCAGATCCCATGTCCGCGCATGATGCCTCCCGCTCTCCTTGCCGTTCATAAAGGGGGCATTCGCGACAGGCGCCAAGAGTTTGCACGCGTTTCGGGAGAATTACGCGACCAACAGCTCAGATCACTCGCTCAACGCCGCGGGCGGCCTTGAGCGCCGCGCGAGCCGCGGGATTCGCCGGCGCCATGAATTTCGTCGCCAACTCGATCTCGCGGCCGTCAGCCAACCTGAGGACTAGGCGCAGCGGCCTCGCCTCGCCGGGCCCCGCCTTCGGCAACGCGGCGATCGTTTGAGCCAGGATGTCGATCGGCGCACCTTCCCTTAGGATAACACGCAAATCTGCGGTGGTGCGCGCTTCCGCGGCTTCAACCGGCTCAAAGGAATCCGCCGCCATTTTCATGTCGCCGTCGGGATAGCGGACACGTACGCGGTAGACGTAAGCCTTGCCGACTTCGAGCGTGTCGCGCGCCTGCGCCACGTGCTCGGGCATCACCATGGGTTCGTAGTCGCCGCTGGGATCGGACAAAGAAACAAACGCCAACGTGCCGCCGCTCTTGGCGGGACGATATTGAACGCGCCGAACAACGCCCGCCATCAGATAAGATCGCTGTTCGGTCTCTCCCTCCTCAATGACATCTCTAATGCAGAGGTAGCGATCGCCAGACTCGGCGAAGAAATCGGATAGCGGATGTCCTGACAGGTAGAAGCCGACGCTCTCGCGCTCGGCATCAAGCCGGTCTTGCGCCGACCAGGCAGGCGCCTTGGGAAACGCCGGACGGGCGCTCGGCTCTTCCGCGCCAAACAAGCTCGTTTGAGCGCTGACGCGCTCCTCGGCCACACGTTGTGCGTAGGCGATGATGGTCTCGCACGCCGCAAGCGCGCGTGCGCGATCTGGCTCCATCGAGTCCAGCGCGCCGGCCTTCGCGAGATTTTCGAGCTGACGGCGATTGATCGCCTTTGGGTCGAGGCGCTCGGCGAAGTCATGCAGCGCCTTGAACCGACCGCGCGCCTTGCGCTCGTCCACGACGGCTTCCATGGCGCTCACACCCACGTTGCGCACCGCGCCCAACGCGTACCGCACGCCGAGGCCCTGTTCAGATTTCTCCACGCTAAAATCAGCGTCCGAAGCATTGAGATCCGGGGGGAGGACTGAAATGCCGATGCGCCGCGCGTCCTGATGGAAGCTCGCCAGCTTGTCCGAGTTCGAAATGTCGAGACTCATGGACGCAGCTGTGAAGTCGACCGGATAGTGCGCTTTGAGGTAAGCCGTGTGGTAGGCCACCACGGCGTAGGCCGCCGCGTGTGATTTGTTGAAGCCGTATCCCGCGAATTCCTCGACCAGATCGAAGATATGAGCCGCGAGATTTTCGCTCACCCCGCGCTCCTTGGCGCCCTCAATGAAACGCGATTTCTGTTTCGCCATTTCGGCCGGTTGCTTCTTGCCCATGGCCCGTCGAAGGAGGTCGGCCTCGCCCAGGCTGTAGCCCGAAAGCACCTGCGCGATCTGCATCACCTGCTCTTGGTATACGATGACGCCGTAGGTCTCCTCCAGGATTGGCTTCAGCATGTCGTGCAGATAGTCGGGCTGTTCGCGGCCATGCTTGACGTTGGCGAACCGATCGATGTTTTTCATCGGGCCGGGCCGATAAAGAGAGATCAGCGCGATCACATCCTCAAGGCAGGTCGGCTTCACTTTGCGCAGCGTGTCGCGCATCCCCTGACCTTCCAGCTGGAACACGCCGAAGGTTAAGCCCGACTGCATCAGCTCGTAGGTTTTCGCGTCATCATAGGCGCTGTCGCTCAGGTCGATGGTCTCGCCGCGCGCGCGAATGAACTTCACCGCCCTGTCGATCACGGTGAGGGTCTTCAGGCCGAGGAAGTCGAATTTCACCAACCCCGCCGCCTCTACCCATTTCATGTTGAACTGGGTCGCCGGCAGATGCGCGCGCGGATCGCGGTAAAGCGCGACAAGCTCGATCAACGGCCGATCGCCGATGACCACGCCCGCCGCGTGCGTCGATGCGTTGCGATAAAGCCCTTCGAGTTGGAGCGCGGTGTCGAGAAGCTCGCGAACTTCCGGTTCTTGCCGCTCCGCCTTCAGTTTCGGCTCCACCTCCAAGGCTTCCGCCAATGTCACAGGGTTGGCTGGATTCGCCGGCACCAGCTTCGCCAGTTTGTCCACTTGACCGAAAGGCAACTGCATGACGCGGCCGACATCGCGCAGCACGGCGCGCGCCTGCAGCGTACCGAAGGTAATGATGTGCGCGACGCGATCGTCGCCGTACTTCGTCTTGACGTACTCAATGACTTCGCCGCGTCGCTCCTGGCAGAAGTCGATGTCGAAGTCCGGCATCGACACGCGTTCTGGATTGAGAAAGCGTTCGAACAGCAAGCCAAATCGCAACGGATCGAGGTCGGTAATGGTGAGCGCCCACGCCACCAGCGATCCCGCCCCCGAGCCGCGGCCAGGCCCCACGGGGATTTCACGCGCCTTGGCCCATTTGATGAAGTCCGACACGATCAGGAAGTAGCCCGGAAACTTCATCTGCGTGATGACGCCCAACTCGAACTCAAGGCGGCGCCAGTACTCCTCCACGGGCGCCGCCAACCGGGCGCCGAGCGCCTCCAGGCGCCGCCGCAAGCCGTCTTCCGCTTGCGCCTTCAACTCCGCCGCTTCATCGCGTCCGCCCTCGGTGCTGAAACGCGGCAAGATTGGCTTGCGCTTTTCGACGCGGAACGCGCAACGCCGCGCAATCTCGGCGGTGTTGTCGATAGCCTCCGGCAGGTCCGAGAACAGCGCCCGCATCTCGTCGCCGCTCTTAAAGTAATGTTGCTCACTGACACGCGGGCGATCTTCCTCGCCCAGATAAGACGACGCCGCGATGCACATCAGCGCGTCATGCGGGCGATGATCGCTGCGCTTGGCGAAGCGAATGTCGTTTGTCGCCACCAAAGGCAATCCACGCGCATACGCCAAATCGATCAGCGCCGCTTCCGCGTCCGCCTCAGCGAACTCGCCGTGCCGCTGCAACTCCACGTAAAGTCGATCGCCGAAGACGCGCCGCAGAACGTCGAGCACATCCAGCGCGGCTTCCTCGCGTCCTTCAGCCAAGAGCGTGGTAAGCACGCCATCGCCGCCGCCCGTGAGCGCGATCAGGCCTTCGCCATGCGTCGCCAGGCGATCCAGGGTCACGTGCGGCTCGCCATGCTCGGCTTCGAGATAAGCCGCGCTCGAGAGCCGCATCAGATTTGCGTAGCCGGCGCCGTTCTGCGCCAAAAGCGTCACGGCGCCGGTCGCCCCGGTCGGCTCCTTGACATCGAGCAACAGGCCCACGATCGGCTGCACGCCGACCTCAACCGCCGCCTCGGAGAATTCCAGCGCGCCAAATAAATTGTTCGCGTCTGTCAAGCCAAGCGCCGGCATGTCGTGCTTGGCGGCGAGCTTGGTGAGCGCCTTCACCTGCACCGCGCTTTGCAGCAGCGAATAGGCCGATCGCGCACGCAGATGAACAAACGGCTGGGTCACCTGATTCTCCAGCCCCTAAGATAGCCCCTCAGCTGCGTCGCACCAATTTGCCGTGATCGAGCGCCATGACCCGATCCATGTATTTCGCGAGTTCAAGATTGTGGGTGGCGATAAGCGCGGCGGCGCCCTCCTTGCGAGCGAGTTCTGACAACGCCGCGAACACAACCGTTGACGTGTCAGGATCGAGGTTCCCGGTGGGTTCATCCGCCAACATCAGGACAGGCTTGTTGATCATGGCGCGCGCGATCGCCACGCGCTGCTGTTCGCCCCCGGAGAGCTGCGCTGGTTGGTGCCGGATGCGCTGCCCGAGCCCCATAACGCCCAACAAGCGCTCTGCTTCGTTCTCCGCCTCGCGCCTCGGCTTTCCCGCGATCAGCGCCGGCAACATCACATTGTGCACGGCGTCGAACTCAGGCAGCAAATGGTGGAATTGATAGACAAACCCGATGCTGTTGCGCCGCATCGCGGTGCGTTGATCGTCGCCTAAGGCCCACGCGGAAACGCCCGCGATCTCGACCTCGCC
>DDSN01000050.1 GCA_002343395.1 Hyphomonadaceae bacterium UBA2389
CACGGCCAGGCGGTGATGCGCGGCGCGCAGCGGGCGATGGTGGTCGTCGACATGCCGTTTGGCTCGTATGAAGCCAGCCCGGAGATCGCCTACGCCAATGCCGCCCGGGTTTTGAAGGAAACCGGCGCCCAGGCGGTCAAGGTTGAATCCGGGCCCTCTATCGCCGCGACCATCCGTTTCCTGGTCGACCGGGGTATCCCGGTCATGGGGCATGTCGGCCTGCGTCCGCAGGCGGTTAACGTTGACGGCAAGTTCAAAGCCAAGGGCCGGACCGGCGAGGAGCGCGCGCGCGTCCTCGCGGAAGCCCGCGCCGCCGATGAAGCGGGCGCGTTCGCCATTGTGGTGGAGGGGGTCGATGAATCTCTCGCGCCCGAAATAACCGCCGCCGTCGCCGCCCCGACCATCGGCATTGGCGCCTCGGCCCAGTGCGACGGGCAAATCTTGGTCACGGACGATATGCTGGGCCTGTTCGAGTGGACCCCGAAGTTCGTCCGCCGCTACGGGGACCTCAAGGCCGTCATCGAAAAGGCGGTCGGGGACTATGCAGCCGACGTCCGCCTCCGCCGTTTTCCTGCCTCAGCCGAGACCTATGCGCTGACATCCGGCGCCAAGCCACGGCAGGCGCGCGTTGCCCGAGGCGACAAGCGCGGCTAGCTTGCGCGCCGATTTGGGGGCGGCCCGCCGTCAGGGCGGGTCTTAGAGGTTCAGGAAAAGCGGCGCGTGACCAACGATACCGACAGTTTCGTCCAGGAAGTTGATGAGAGTTTGCGCCAGGACCGCGCCCTCTCGCTGTTGCGCCGGTTCGGGCCGGCGCTCGCGGGCGTGTTCGTCGTCTTTCTGATCGGCCTCGTGGGCTGGCAGGTTTGGAAGGCGCAGCGGACGAGCGCCGCGCGCGCGCAATCGGAGCCCTTCATGGCCGCGCTCGATCAAGCGCGGCAGGGCAATCTCGACGCCGCCAAGACCGCGTTCGAGGAGCTTCGCGGCGACGGCCCCGCCGTGTACCGCGTGATGGCGCGGCTCGAGCACGCCGCCATTCTGCAAGAACAAGGCGATCTTGATGCGGCGCTCGCGGAGTTCGACGCCGCCGCGCGAGAAGCCAATGACCCCATCATGCGCGAAACAGCGCAATTGCGCGCCGCCTACATCGCCGCCGACACGGTGGACTTCGACACACTGCGCACGCGTCTGCAGCCGCTCGTCGATTCTGATAGCCGGTTTTCTTATCTCGCGAAGGAATTGCTCGCGATCGAAGCTTGGGAAGCGGGCGACAATCAACTCGCGCGCAGCACGCTTGAAACCTTGTCGCTTGCGTTCGATGCGCCGGAGGCGGTGCGTCAACGCGCGCAAGTGGCGCTTTCCGTTATTGGACCAGCGCCCGCGGAAGAAGCCGGCGGCGCCGCAACGACAGCGCCTGCTGAAGGAGAGACGAAATGAGCCGCCGTGCATTAGGATCTTTCGCCGCTCTCGCGGCGCTCACCGCTTTGTCCGCCTGTTCGACGGTGAGCCGCGTCGGTGACGCGGTCTGGCCGTTCGACGGCGACGGCGGCGGCGCCGAACAAGCCGCAACGCCCGATGACGGCCGCGTGTCGATTTTGGCGTTCGAGCAACAACTGGCGCCCGATCCCTCCTTGTCGGCGAGCGCCATCGTGACGCCGCCCGCGGTCGCGGTTGTCGAATGGAGCCAACCAGGCGGCACGGCCGACAATTCTCCTCCACATGTCTCGGGCATGGGCACGCTGGAACAAGCGTGGCGCACCACTCTCGGCGCGGGCTCGGGCGATCGCGGTCGCATCGCCGCGCCGCCGGTGATCGCCGACGGCAACCTCTACTTCCTCGACGCCGACCATCGCGTGCACGCCATTCGCGCCAGCGATGGCGAGCGGCTCTGGACGCAATCCATGCGCGTGCGCGGCAGCCGTGATCGCGTCGCGCGCGGCGGCGGCGTGGCGTCCGCTGGCGGACGCGTGTTCGTCACCACGGGTTTCGGATTTGTCGCCGCGCTCGACGGCCAAACCGGCGAGGAAGTTTGGCGCGCCGACGCTGATGCGCCGTTCCAATCGGCGCCGACCGTCGCGGGCGGCCGCGTTTACGCCATCACCAACGACAGCGAATTGATGGCGATGGATGTGAACACAGGCGAAATCACCTGGACCTACCAGGCGATCGCGGAGCCGGCGCGCATTCTCTCCGCGCCAAGCGCGGCGATCGAGGGCGAGAGCGTCGTCGCGCCGTTCGCATCGGGCGAAGTCGTCGCGCTGCTCGCGGGCAACGGGCGCCGTTTGTGGTCGGATTCGTTGTCGCGCTCGGGCCGTCTCACCTCGCTGTCGGCGATCAACGACATCGCCGGACGTCCCGTCGTCGATAACGGCGTCGTCTTCGCCGCCAGCCATTCCGGAATTCTCGCCGCTATCGATTTGCGCACCGGTCAACGCGGTTGGGCGCGTTCGTTCGCCTCTACTCAGACGCCGTGGATCGCTGGCGACGTGCTCTACGCGGTCAGCGTCGACGGCGAACTCGCCGCGTTCGACCGCCAAACCGGCAACGTCTATTGGGTGTCGCAGCTGCGCCGCTACGCCGATGAAGACGACCGCGAGGGCCGCGTCTCGTGGGTCGGTCCGATCATGGTCGGCGGCCGCCTCATCCTGGCGAACTCCGAAGGCGAGGTGATCGCGGTTTCCCCGCAGAGCGGCGAAACCCTCGCCAGCACGGACGTGCGCCAGCCCGTCTTCATTCCCCCGATCGCCGCCAACGATCAAATCTACATCGTGACCGACGAAGCGCGCCTCGTCGTTCTCAGGTGACAGGCGTCGGGTGGCAGGTGTCAGATGGCGACCTCGTCTGTTTGGGACTTGGCCGTCTTTAAGAAGGCATATGAGTGCGCGCTGGACGTTCATCGGGCTAGTCTTGCGTTTCCGAGGCGAGAGCAGTTCGAGTTGGCGAGCCAGTTGCGTCGCTCAAGCAAATCGATTTGCGCGAACCTGGCGGAAGGCAGGGGGCGGCAGCAGGGGTCGAACGCCGAGTTTCGCCGGTTTGTCCTGATTGCCTTGGGCAGCGCCGATGAGACCTTGCTCTGGTGCAGGTTTGCACGCGATCTGGACTACATCACTCAAGAGCAATTTGATGACTTTGCCGCGCGTTTTGGCGAAGTTGCTCGAATGCTCAATGGCCTCGCGGCACGACTAAGCCAACCAGCGCCAGACGGCTAACCGCTTCAAATTCCCGTTCATTGACACCTGACACCTGACACCTGACACCTGAAACCTGACACCTGATGGCCAAACTCGCGATTGTCGGGCGCCCTAACGTCGGCAAATCAACCTTGTTCAACAGGTTGGCGGGCAAAAAGCTCGCCATCGTGGATGACACGCCCGGCGTCACGCGTGATCGGCGCGAGGCGCAAGGGCGCCTGGGCGATCTCGACTTCACGCTGATCGACACCGCCGGCTTCGAGGATGCGACCGACGCCTCGCTTGAAGCCCGCATGCGCCAGCAAACCGAGTTGGCGATCCGCGAGGCCGACGTCATCCTGTTTCTGATCGACGCCCGCGTCGGCGTTACGCCGGCGGACGAAGGCTTCGCCGCGCTGCTGCGCCGCGCCGACAAGCCGGTCGTGCTCGCCGCCAACAAGGCCGAGGGCAGAGC
>DDSN01000099.1 GCA_002343395.1 Hyphomonadaceae bacterium UBA2389
GCGTAGAGGTTCATGCCGCCGGCGTGCAGGATCGGATCGCTTTGCAGGAAGCGGCCCAGGCTCGGCGCGTAGGCGCGCGCCTTGTAGTGATAGAGCCCCGCTTCCGGCAGCCACATCTGGCCAGTGTATTGAAAGCGCCCGGCATTGCTTGAGCCCGGCGCGCCGTACTCGTCGTAGGCGTTGATCGCGAGCGCGGCCCCGCTCGCATCGCTCACCGCGATCACCGAGCCCAGCCGATCCGCATGCAACCAGCGCCGGTCTGTTGTACCACTTCCCTCGTACCAGACGATGGGTTCGTCCACCCCCGGCCCATGCACATACCGCCGCAGCAGCGCGCCCGAGGCGTTGTACTCCGCGATCGCGTCAGCGCCATCGTACAAGAAGCGCGTGGTCACGCCGCCGCCCGCCGTCTCGTACAACCGACCCGCCGGATCGTAACCCAGCGTCGCCGTCCCCGCGCTGGTCAGCCGGTTGAAGATGTCGTAGCCGTAGGCAGCGGCGCCCGCCGCCGTGAGATTGCCGCGCCCGTCATGGGAAACGCCCGCGCCGTTCAGCGTCGCCAGTTGATTCAAACCGTTGGCCGTGGCGTTGGTGGTCGAGGGCGACGGCTGCGGCCAGACATAAGCCGCGTTGCTGCCCGTGCGCGTCAGCGCCTGGCCCGAGCGATTGTAGCTGAAGCTCAGGCTCTGATCGCTCGCGCTCGACGCCAAGTCCTGCGTCAGCGACACAAACAGCGAAGCGGATCGAGTCTACGTCACACCCTGCTTCTTGTACCACACCACCATATCAACGTCGCCAATGAACAGAATAAGATCGCAAAATTGATCCCGAAGACGAAAGTCAGCGCCCGCTCGTCCCGGGCCCCCGCAAACACCGCAGCCATAGCAGCCGCCGCAAGCACCGCAAGGAATTCCGCCACCTGCAGAGCTAGAAGGAGCAAAGACGTGTGAGCAATTGACAGCTTCCAGGCTGACCCGAAACTGTCAGGCAGAAAGACTAGACTCACTGCACCCAAGAGAAGGAGTTCTATGGGAATTGCGACCAGTGAGCTAAGGCCGAACGTTCCTCGCAACCAGCCGATAGCAAAATAGCCCAATGTAGCTGCGCCCAAAGTCCACATAACGTAAACAAGCAGAGACGTCCGTAATCTAATCCATGGCCGCGTCATTTTAGCACCCTTCGCTTCTTCGCCGTGCCTCATTTTTCCCAATGCGTGCTTCTCTTGCATTTACGACGCGCTGCGCGCTGTTGGAGTAGGCTGAGGAAAAGTAAAGTGTAAGTTGCGCCGCTATTTCCCCTGGAGGGCCGTACCGCTCCCCGAATCGCTCCAACGGATCTCGCATTTGATCCGCCAGCCCAGCTTGTTCCCGCCAACCTTCCAAGCCCAACTGCGCTTCGGCGATTTCATTTTCAGTATTCTCACAAACCCGGTCATGATTTTCAACGGGCTGCAAATCTGGACGAGTTTCCTTTTGCGGTCGCGTTGAAACCGTCCCTCGAACTACTGCATCCATCCGCAGGTGTCTGAGAGACCACAATGTCCCCAACGATATGTCTGGCCCATGATTTGTGCGGCGAGCAACCACGCAAATTTCTTCCTCCGTCGGAGACGGACAAGGCGTCATTCCTGGCACAAAGCCAAATCCCCAACCTGATCCCATGAAGGTCCAGCTTGTGATTGGGTTCGTCACAAAGCCCCCGCCTGTGACACCGCCGCCTCCGCCGCCGTCCGGATGAGGCGCGCCGAAAAGCCCCCACGAATCCCTCGCATTCACTGGATCGCCGCCGACGTACGCGTAGAGGTTCATGCCGCCGGCGTGCAGGATCGGATCGCTTTGCAGGAAGCGGCCCAGGCTCGGCGCGTAGGCGCGCGCCTTGTAGTGGTAGAGCCCCGCTTCCGGCAGCCACATCTGGCCAGTGTATTGAAAGCGCCCGGCGTTGGAGGAACTCGGCGCGCCGTATTCGTCATAGGCGTTGATCGCGAGCGCCGCCCCGCTCGCATCGCTCACCGCGATCACCGAGCCCAAGCGATCCGCATGCAGCCAGCGCCGGTCGCTCACGCCCGCGCCCGCGCCGTTTGGTGCAAGCGTTTGATCGGTTCTCGAGCGCGGCGGGTCGTTTGCCAGGGGAAGGGGAGGTCGTCTCGGGAGAGGGGGCTTTGCATCGTGCGCGGCCGCGGGCTACCGAACACCCTGGAGCGAAGCAGCGAGGGGCGTGGCGATGCGAGACGTTTGGCGCGAAAGCGCATGGGTCGCGCTGTTGGCGTTTGTGTCAGTGTGTCTCGTTTCGACGAACATCTGGGAAAATGGCGACATCGAAGCCAAGTGGTGGGCGGTGAAGGCCTGGGCCGATTTCCAGTTCCCGGATATTCCGCCCAATCATCACAATATGCGCTGGGGCATCACCTTTCCGGCGGTGCTGTTCGTTCGTCTGTTCGGCGACGGGGCGCTTTCCTACCATCTGCTCACCCATCTGGTTTATGCGCTGACGACGGCGGGGCTCTATGCGCTGACGCGGATGCTGACGACGCCGTTAACGGCGGCGCTGATGTTCGGCCTGTGGTTGGGAAATCCGATCGCATACTCGCTGCCGACCAACCTGATGCCGGAAATCTACAGCATAGTTTATCCGGTCGCCGCGCTGCTGTTTCTGCGCAATGCCTACGCGACCGGTTCGCGTTGGGCCTTCGCCTGGGCGGTCGTGATGATGTTCTTCGCGTACGGCGCGAAGGAGACGAACATCTTCTTCATGCCTGGATGGGGACTGTACGAATTGCTGCGGCGGCGCTGGAGCAATGTCGCGCTCATGGTGGGCGTGTTCGGCGGGCTTGTCGTTGTCGAAACGCTTGCCGTGAATCTGCTGCTGAGCGACATGAACTTGTGGCTTGGGCGCGCGCAGGCGATTTTGCAGGCGGGTCACCTCGACGAGATGAGCACGGACTGGATTTACCAGCCCATCCAGTTGCTCACGCGGTGGGGATTCGCCGCTGAAACCAAGCTTGACATGGTCGAGTGGTTTTCAAAGGCGATCTATTGGGCGTTCTTCGCCGTTACAGGATGGAAGGCGTGGACATGGATCCGCGCGCGCTCGCCGCTGCCGCCGCCCGGCGAGATCGGCCCCGCCGTGGCGCAAGGCGGCGAGGTTGTTTCGGCGGCCTGGGCGATGGGGCTTTCGTTCGCATTTTGCACGACGTTCTTCATTCTGAAGTGGCAGCCGCTGGTGCTGGGGCAGCCGCTCAACGATCGCTATCTGTGGCCGCTGCTGGTCCCCGCGCATGTGGTCTTGGCGGTTGTCTTGAAGACCTGGTTCGATCACGCCGCACGGTCCAAAGCAGCGCCGCTCGCCGTGCTCGCGCGCGTGCAGGAGGCGGGTGCGTCGCTGATGAAGGGCGGGCGTGGATGGGGCGCGCTCGCCGCCGTGGCGGTGTTGTGCACGTTGGCGCGTTGGCCGATCGAGATCGGCACGATAGAGGTGCGCCGCCGGGGGTTCGACCAGCCGTACACCGTGTTCACCGCGCAGGCTTATTTCGATCAGGCGCGTTCGAGGTTGCTTGACGGGTGCACACTCGCGTTCCCGCAGCCGCGTTCGGCGCACGCGCTTTTGGTTCATGCGCTTTCGTTCGATGAAGTGTCGCCGACGCTTCAATTCTACGCGGTGCAACTCGACGGACTGACCATCGATAGTCGCCGATTGCACGGCTGGTCGCCGACGGATTATTCCGTGCTCGCCGGCAAGCTCTACGTGCCCGACGCTCCAAGCGGCGACTTTCACCCCTTCGCGATGAGGCTGCCCGGGGGCCAATGCACGGCGACGTTCTATTACGGCCATGCCGACATCGCGCCCGAGGACCAAACCGTGACCGGTCGGTTGAGCGAGCCGCCAGCGCGCGATTAGAGCGCGATGCTCGACAGGTCGAAGGGGCGGCAGCGCACGCCTAACGCGCTTTCGGCGTTGAGCAGCGGCGCTGTGTCCTGATGGACAAGGCTCACCATGCTGTCGCTGCGCAGTCCAATCGGCAGGCGCAAGAACTCCGCGGCGCGCAAGCCCAACCAGAGCAGCCTCCACGGCGTGGGAACGGTCGTGACCGGTCGGTTCAGGCGTCCGCCGATGCCAACAAGGATGTCGCGGAACGAGACGGGCGTTTCGTTGGCGACCGTTACCGGCGCTCGCGGCGTGGACGATGACGTCAGCGCGCGCGCGATCGCTTCGGTTAGGTCATCCTCATGCACGGTGTACATCAGCTGTTTGCCGTCGCCAGGCATGGGCAGCACGGAGGAGGCGCGCACCTGGGCGACGAGTTTGCCGAACATGGCGCCCGGAGACGGCCCGTAGACAAGCCCTGGACGAATGATGGCGGCATCGACGCGCTTCGCCGCGTCTTCGATCAGAAGCTTGGCGCGACCGTACATGGAACGGCAGCCATCGAAGGCGCTAATCGTTGAAATGACGACGATGCGGCCCACGCCGGCCGTGCGGGCGGCTTCCAGCAAGCGCGCGGAGCCCTCGACATTGACGCGAACAATGTCCTGCCACGCGGTTTGTCGAAAATCGTAGGCGCAATGCACAAGCGCGGCGCAGCCCGAGAGAGCGGTCTGCGACACGGGCTCGCCAAGCGCGAAGGTGGTCGCGGAATGGCCCGTGTTTCTTCCGAGCTCAACAACGTCCCAGCCGTCCGCCCGGAGTTTACGCGCGACGAGTCCGCCAAGATAGCCGCTCGCGCCGGTGATTGCGCAACGTTGCGCCATGGCTTCCTCCTTCACAGCGCGGCGACCGCTGCGCCGATACGGTGCGCGTTCGCCATAACCGGGTAGGTGATCGTAGTCGCTGGGATGCTGGGCAGAACCGTGGCGTCCACGACGTGGACGCGCCGCCAGCCAAATGGGCGCCCCAGCGTGTCGGTTTCGAAGTACGTCGGGGCGGCGCTCATCGGCAGCGAACCGCCAATATGGAATCCGCGGCCCGGTTCAGCGATCTCCATCAGCGGCGCAACGGGTATCGCGCCGATCTGGGCGCTCATCCGCGTGAGCCCGCCAACCACCTTGTCAATGACGCCGCGCGATTCTGGAACGCGGACGCCGCGCGCCTCAAGCCCGTCGCGGCGCTGCGTAAGCTCGGCGAAGCCGGAATGCTTCGAATGCAGGTAGCCTTGGACGAGCACGAAGTGAGCGTCTCCCCAGCGTGCGAGCGGCTCGCCCAAGGCGCCGAGCCGCCGCCGCATCATCCCCGCCATCAAGGAGTTGTAGGTGTATAATTGAAGATGAATTGTGTAGGGGCTAATGCCGGGGTCGCGCAGTTCCAGGAAGAGCTGCGCCATCGTGTGGAGCTTTTCCTCTCGCGTTTTTCCACCGCCGCGGAACATGAGCAGCGGCAGCACGAAGTATTGGCTATCCAGTATCCGGACCGTGCGATCATACGCGTTGGCCGATTTCAGCAAGATTGATGTGCTCGATAGGGCTCCAGCGGCGAGAAAAATCCGCTCGGCTCGCAGCATCGATGTTTCCGCGGCGCCGCGCGCGCGCCAATAGACGCCACCGTCGTCGATGCGCTCGACAACGGCGCCATCCTGATAGCTGAATCGCGGGTCGTTCATGAGCGTACGCAACGTCTGGTCGGCGCTGTAAATCGCGCGTTCCGGACAGCCGTGCAGGCACAGCCCGCAATAGACGCACGCGTCAGATCGCGCGGCGACCCTCGCGCGCCCGAAACGCAGGCCGCGCCGCGCGAGGTCAGCGCGGCTACGCTGCATTGTTTCAAGCAGGATCCGCGCCTGTTTGCTGGTTTCGAGCCGCCCTCGCGGGGAGCCATGGAGCGGCAGCCACTCAGCAAGATCGTCAACCTCGGCGGACAAGCCGAGCAACGCGCCGCAAGCGGCAAAGTGTGGAGCGAGGTCGCGCTCGGTCACCGGCCAATCCGCGATGTCGTGGGATGAGAACGGTAGCGCGGCGGCACCCCAGACCGTGCTGAGTCCCGCGCGCGCGAAACTCGGCTCGGCGCCGAAGTTGTCGCTGCTGAGGTTCAGATGTTCCTTGGCGTGGCGAAAAGGAAAGTCCGATCCAAACACCAACTTACGCGGAATTCGATCGCTCGTGTTCTGCTCGGCAAGCCAGGGAGCGTTGGAAGCGGTCAACGCACCGCGGGCGCGCGCGCTGTCGACTCGAGTCTGGCGTTCCGGTTCAAGCGCAATCCCGACGTCGAGCATGTGGACGCGGCGCCCGGCCGCCAACAAGGCGGACGCGCACGCGACGCCGCTGGCGCCTGATCCGATCACGATGCAGTCCAAGGCGGCGCTCATGCGTTCAAAGCGCGCTTGTGATCAAGGCGAGGGGAGATCGGCGGCGCGGGCCGCCAGCGGGATTTTCAGGATCCCGATCATGAACGCGCCAAAACCCAGCTGAATCGAGATCACGATAAAGCTGAGTCCCGACAGAACCGCGCGCGCGATATGGGGCATATGCGAAAGATCGCCGAACTGCAGATTCGACCACGACCATAACGCATATCCAAACACGCCGATTCCAGCGGCCAGACTCAGCGCGCCGATGCGCACGACCGTGTCAGTCGTGGCGAACCTATACAGAAAGTCCGAACGTCTGCCCCGCGGCAGCATGCCGGTGAGCGTCGCATAGTAGCGGGCGAGCACGCCGAAGCTTACAAGCTGAACGCCGGCGATCGCCATGAAACAGGCGGCCGCGTAAGTGTTGATGTCGATTTGGATGTTGTCGCCGATCGAAAGCGGCCCGAACCACAACATGGTCATGAGCGCGCCGCCCACCGTCAACAGCAGTGCGCCCGGAAAAATAAACAGCCATTTGGGGCTGTACATCAGAAGCAACTTGAGGTGCCGCCAACCGTCGCGAAAACTCTTCAGGTGCGGCGGGCGGCTGCGTCCGTCCGGCTTCAGTGTCGTGGGCACCTCGGCGATGCTGAGGCCTTCGAGCCCCGAGCGCAAAACCATTTCCGAGGCGAACTCCATGCCGCTGGTGACGAGGCCAAGCCGGCGCATCGACGCTGTGTTGAAGCCGCGCAGCCCGCAATGAAAGTCGCCGATCGGAACGCGAAATAGAAAGCGGCCGAGCCAAGATAAGACGGGGTTCCCAAAGTACTTGTGCAACGGCGGCATGGCTCCGGGCGCGATGCCGCCCTTGAAGCGGTTGCCCATGACGAGATCATGCCCGGCGCGGAGCTTCTCCACGAAGGCGTCCAACGCGGTGAAGTCGTAGCTGTCGTCGGCGTCGCCC
>DDSN01000089.1 GCA_002343395.1 Hyphomonadaceae bacterium UBA2389
CGTAAATGATGTTGTAGTAGCGAACCTCGACGCCCTCGCGCTCCGCAAGGTCGCGCGCTTCCTTCGATGCGCGAACATTGAAGCCGATGATGGGCGCGCCTGAGCCCTTGGCCAGCTGAACGTCCGATTCGTTGATAGCGCCGACGCCGGAGAGAACGACCCGCGCGCGCACTTCTTCGTGCGCAAGCTTCTCCAGCGCGCCGACAATGGCCTCCGCCGAACCCTGCACGTCGGCCTTGNNAGAATCCTTGAATTTCGCCATCATGCTTTCGAGCGATGTTCCCGTGCGCGTCGGCCCCGCCGTCTGCTTCAGCTTCTTCGCGCGGGCGCGATAATTGGCGACTTCGCGGGCGCGATTTTCGTTCTCGACGACATTGAGCACGTCCCCAGGCTCGGGCACGCCCTCAAGACCCATGATCTCCACGGGCTCGGAGGGGCCCGCACTCTGCAGCTGCTGGCCGCGCTCGTTGGAAATGGCGCGAACCCGACCGACCTGCGAGCCGACAACAACGATGTCGCCGCGCTTCAGCGTNNGCCGCGGCCCTTGTCGAGCTTGGACTCGATCACCGTCGCCTCGGCGGCCCGATCAGGATTTGCCTTCAAATCCATGACTTCGGATTGCAGCAGGATGGTCTCGACCAGTTTGTCGAGCCCCGTTTTCTTCAGCGCCGAGACCTCGACGGCAAGCGTGTCGCCGCCGTGCTGCTCCGTGACGATTTCGTGCTGCAGCAGATCGGTGAGCACGCGGGTCGGATTGGCGTCCGGCTTGTCGATCTTGTTGATAGCGACGATGATTGGCGCGCCGGAAGCTTTAGCGTGGTGAATCGCTTCCACGGTCTGCGGCATGACGCCGTCGTCGGCCGCGACGACCAAGACCACGATATCGGTGATCTGCGCGCCGCGGGCGCGCATCGCGCTAAACGCGGCGTGACCCGGCGTATCGAGGAAGGTGACACGTTGGCCGTCGGTCAACCGCACTTGGTAGGCGCCGATGTGTTGGGTGATGCCGCCAGCCTCCCCAGACACAACGTCGGTTTGGCGCAACGCGTCCAGCAGCGATGTCTTGCCGTGATCGACGTGGCCCATGACGGTAACAACCGGCGGGCGCGGCTTGAGCGTCTCTGCCGCATCTTCGTCTCCCGCGAGGCCCTCTTCAACGTCGGACTCCGCCACCCGTCTCACCGTGTGGCCGAAGTCGGTGGCGATCAGCTCGGCGGTATCGGCGTCCAGCTCGTCAGCCTGCTTCACCATCTGGCCCTGGCGCATCATGAACTTGATGATGTCCGCGACGCGCACCGCCATACGGTTGGACAATTCCTGCACCGTGATGGTTTCGGGAATGATCACTTCGCGTTTGATCTGTTCGCGGTCAGCGCCAGCGCCGAGCATTTTGGCGCGCCGTTCTTTTTCTTTCTGTTGAGCACGGCGATAGGCCGCCAGCGAGCGAACGCGATCATCGTCGCCCTCGGCGATGCGCTCCACCATGTCCAGCGTCAGCCGGCCTTCGCGGCGCTTTGGTTCGCCCTTCTTGGCGGGTTTCACCGGCGCGGCCGGCAGCGGCTTGCGCGCGGATTTTATGCGTCCACCCAACTCATCCAGCAGACCGGTCTCGGCGCGCGGCGGCGGCGTCGCCGCAGTCGCGCGCGGCGCGCTTGACGCGGCGGCCGTCGGGGCGCGGTGTTCAGGGGCGGATGCGACAACAGACTCTTCCTCCTCGGCGCGACGTCGCGCTTCGGCTTCCGCTTCAAGGGCGGCCTGCTCGGCCGCCATCTTGCGTTGCGCCTCTTCGAGCGCGCGGCGCTGTTCTTCCTCGGCGCGCAGACGCTGTTCGCGCGCTTCGCGCTCGGCCATCGCACGCCGAACCGCTTCTTCGCGGCGACGCGTTTCATCGTCGGTGATGCCGCCGCTGCGTCCGCTGGGCGCGGACTTGGTCTGCGCGGGCTCAGCCGGGGCCGGTGCAGGCGCCTTGGCGCGCAAGGGCGGCGGCACACCGGGCCCGGGCGCGCCTGGAGCGGCAGGCGCGGCGGCGCCGGGCCGGTTGATCGTGCGCTTTTCCTTGACCTCAACCGCGACTTGCTTCGTGCGGCCGTGGCTAAAGCTCTGCCGTACCGTCCCCGTGCTGGTGGTGCGGCTAAGCGTCAGCGGTTTGCGGCCAGCGGGCGCTTCTTTTTGTTCGTTGCCATCAGACATGCAGTCGAGTCGCCAATCCTAAAATCGCGGTCACGCGCCACTCAAAAATCCGTTTGCCGGCAGCGGACTTGGCTTTCGCCGGCATCCGCACCGCCCAGTCCCCATCCGTTGGAGCGCCAGGAATCGGGCCAAGAGCTTGGAACGATGGCGCGGAAGCCCGCCAAGCGGCCGATTTCCGCCGCCCAGCCCAACGCCAAGCGCTCTTGAAGCACGCAAGCGTGTATCACACGTTCGCGTCCCAGCGCCACGCCCAATTCGGTCTGACCAAAGCAGCCAACCGCGCGCGGCGGCGCACCCCAAAGCCCCAGGTGGAGCCCAAACAACTTCTCGCGGCCATCCTCGGCGCCGTCGCTGGCCTCGATCAGCACCAGAACTGGACGCGCGCGGATCGCGGCCTCGACCTGAGTGGCGCCAATCGCCAACGCGCCGGCGCGGTTCATAAGCCCCAGGAAGTCGAGGCACCGGCGCGCGAGCAATCGCTCAGTCATGTCTGCGAGGTCGGGGCCGGCCTTAACCTGAGCTTTGAAAGCTCTAGCAAACGCCCCCTTCGACGCGGCGCGCTCAACGCTGGCGCGATCGGAACACACCCAGGCGCCGCGCCCCGGCAGCTTGGCGGCCACGTCAGGCGTCACCACGCCATCCGGCGCGACCGCGAACCGGATCAGCCAATCTTCGGGAAGGCTCTCCTGACTGACGATGCAGCGCCGCTCTCGTCCGCGGCGCTGGCCCTCAGGTTCGTTCTGGGAAGACGCGGGCGACATCGTCAGCGTCTCCTTCTTCTTCAACGACTTCTTCCTCGGGCGGCGCTTCGATCCACCCAGCGGCGATGCGCGCGTTTAGAATGAGCGCGTCTGCCTGCTCCTGCGTCAGTTGGAATGCTTCCAGCAGGCCCGGCTCGCGCACGCGTTCGCCGCCCTTCGTCTCGAACCAGCCGCGCAAATCGTCGCCGGTGCTGCCCGCGAAATCGTCGAGCGTCTTCACGCCTTTCTCGCCGAGAGCCACCAGCATTTGCGCCGTCAACCCCGGTACGTTCTTGACCGCATCCTCGACGCCCAGCGCCACTCGTTTGGCCTCGAGTTCAGCGGCAAGCTTGTCAAGATATTCTTGCGCGCGCGCTTGCAGCTCCTCGGCGATTTCCTCGTTCAACCCTTCCAGCGCCGCCAGTTCGATCGGATCGACGTAAGCGATTTCCTCGACCGTCTCGAATCCTTCCGAGGCCAGAAGCTGCGCGAACATCTCGTCCACTTCGAGCGCTTTCACGAACAACTCGGTACGGGCCGCGAACTCTTTTTGCCGCCGCTCCGACTCCTCGCCTTCGGTCAGGATGTCGATGGACCAGCCCGTGAGCTGCGAGGCGAGCCGCACGTTCTGACCGCGGCGGCCGATCGCGAGCGACAGTTGCGGCTCGGCGACCACGACCTCCACGCGCGCTTCTTCCGGATCGAGCACCACCTTCGACACCTCCGCCGGCTGCAGAGCGTTGACGATGAAGGTCGCTGGATCGGGCGACCACGGAATGATGTCGATCTTCTCGCCCTGGAGTTCGCCGACGACCGCCTGAACGCGGGCGCCCCGCATGCCGACGCAGGCGCCTACGGGATCGATGCTGGAATCATGAGAAAGCACCGCGATTTTGGCCCGCGACCCCGGGTCTCGCGCCGCCGCTTTGATCTCGATCACGCCTTCGTAGACCTCGGGCACTTCCTGCGCGAACAAGCGCGCCATAAACTCAGGCTTAGCGCGTGACAGGAAAATTTGCGGCCCCTTGGTCTCGCGCCGCACGTCGTAAATGTAGGCGCGCGTACGGTCACCGACTCGCAGATTTTCCCGCGGAATGCTCTCGGACTTGCGGATGACGCCTTCAGCACGACCCAGGTCGACGATCACGTTGTAGAACTCGACGCGCTTGACGACGCCATTGATGATCTCGCCGACGCGATCCTTGTATTCGCTGTATTGCCGCTCGCGCTCAGCCTCGCGCACCTCGTGATTGATGACTTGCTTGGCGGTCTGCGCGGCGACGCGTCCAAATTCGATCGGCGGCAGCAGCTCGACATATTCCTTGCCGACATGGGCATCGGCGTCCGTCTTCGTCGCCACATTGAGCATAATGTCCGTGGATGGATTGAACGGCCTCGTTTCCGGATCGAGGACGCTTTCGTCCACCACCGTCATGACGCGCTTGAGCTCCATCTCTCCCGTTTTTGGGTCAATGGTGGCGCGAATGTCGTGCTCAGCGCCGTAACGTGACCGTGCGGCCTTCTGCAGCGCGTGCTCCATGGCCTGGATGACAATCTCTTTCTCGATCGACTTTTCGCGCGCGACGGCGTCGGCGATTTGAAGGATTTCGAGCCTGTTTGCCGAAATGCCGGTGCTCATGTTGGGTTCCCTTCGTCAGAGGAATTTGCCTCAGCGGCCTCCGCCGCCTTGGCGCGTTTCAAATCTTCTTCGATAAGCCGGTCGGTCAGAACGAGGCGCGCGTCCGCCAACGCCGAGAACTTGAGGGTGGCGTCTCCCTGCTCGGCGGCGATCGTAATTTCTTCGCCGCTCACCGCCTTGATGACGCCTTTCCACCGGCGGCGACCATCGATCATCGCCGCGGTTTCGAGTTTGGCCTCATAGCCGATGAACCGTTCGAAATCCTCGATACGCATCAGCGGTCGGTCGATGCCGGGTGATGAAATCTCCAGGTCGTATTCGCCCTGTATCGGGTCTTCGAGGTCGAACACGGGCGACAGCGCCCGTGATAGCCGCGAGCAATCGTCGATGCCCATATGGCCGTCGCTCACGCGCTCGGCCATGATTTGCAGGCGTTTGCGCCGATTGCCGGAAACCCGCACGCGCACGATGCGATAGCCCAAGCCGGCGGCGGTCGGCTCGATCAGCGCGATAACGCGCTCTTCGACAGGATTGGTGGCTCTCAGGCCCGGCTCCCAAGTAACAAAAAAGCGGCGGACCCCGGGGTCCGCCGCCGAGCCTTCATCGAAGGCATCAGCGATGTAGGTGAGGTCTATATCCAAGAATGATCCCTTTGTCACCCCCGGTCGCAGGCGCCGAAACCGGGTAAAGCCCGCTCGGGGATCGCATCCGCCGGGACGCCGCGCGGAACGATGCCCACGACCCACCGCCAAAACGCCGCCGCAAGCAACGCCATGACGGCCAGCTTGACCACGCCGGCAAAAGGCAGCGCGTCCAGGGGCGTGCGCAGCGCGATCATGGCGTAAGCGGCGCCGCACAGGGCCAGCAAACCCGCCAGGATCAGCAAGAAATAGCGCCTCGGAGTTTCGCCAATCAGGACGCGCAGGCCGGGCTTGGTGCTCGCGAGCCGCGAAACCGCCGCGCGTACGAAGGGCGTGTAGTCCGCGGATCGATCCTCATAGAGCCCGCGCGAGACAAAGTGGGCGTTGTCGATGACTATCCGCCGCCGATCCTTGGGCTGCAACTCGAATACAAAACGCCAGGGCCGGTCCTTGGCGGGGTCACAATAGAGACGAACGCCTGCAAAATCGCGCCAGAGATAACGCCGCGTCCTGCCGGACGGCCCCTCGGTCACGAGCGCATCTTCCTCGACGCGCCACTCACGCTCGCCACGCGACAGCGCCCCCCGGCGCTTTCGATAACTCACCACCATAAATGCAGCATGCCACAAACATGGCGCGCTCGACAAACCCGTGACGTCGCTTGTGAGCGGGGGGTTAGAGCAATTCCAGCCGTACAGCGAAGCTCCGCTCGCGCATGCGGTCGGTTTGAATGCCGAAGCTGACGCGTTGACCGGGCTCAAGCGTGATCAAACCAGCGCGCTCCACCTCGCTGACGAATACATCGACATCCGGACCGCCGCCGTCAGGCGTCAGTTGCCCCATTCCCCGGCGGCCCGAATAGGCCTTCACCACACCCTTCACGGCGACACCGCCGGCTCTCGTGGCCAAAGCACGCCATCGATGCCGTGAATGACACACGCGCCTGCAATGACATCTGGCTTCACCAGGTTGGCGCGATTGACCCGGAGACCGTCCTTGCCATCAATAATAAGATCGCCGCCCGCATACATGACAGCGCGGATACGCCTTCCTTTGAAGCTCGCAGACATCACCCTGCCCGCCGCGAAGTGATAACCGATCACGGTGCGGAGCAGCGCCTCATCGCCGCGCAAAAGCACGTCCATCGATACGGTCGAGAATTTCTGGAACGCCTCGTCCGTGGGCGCGAACAGAGTATAGGCGCCGCCGCCGTCGAGCACCGCGCCATACGGGCTTGCGCGAAGCGCCTCGGCAAAGGCCGTGAACCCAGCGCCTTTAATCGCGTTTTCAATCGAACTCATGTGTTTCTTTCATGCCCCCGCGGGGGAGAGCTTGGGCGCCAACCGTGGCGCTACTCTACGGCCCTAATCGCGCACTACGCGGCGTGGCGACCGCATCGCTAGAACAGCGGCGACAAACCTAAACTTGTCGCCGCTGTGAACTGCACCGGACTACGAGAGACGAACAGCGTTCGCATGCACGCATTCCAACTTTCTTGGATCGGTCAGATCATCGCTGACCCACGTTCAGGCCCGGGCGTCCTTAAGATTCGTCGCAGAGTCACGACCCTGACGATCGCGCTCGAGGTCGAAGCTCACCTTCTGGCCCTCCGCGAGACCGCTAAGACCCGAGCGCTCCACCGCGGAGATGTGAACGAACACGTCCTTCGCTCCGCCATCCGGAGAGATGAAACCAAAGCCCTTTTGTGAATTGAAAAACTTTACTGTACCGACAGCCATACGCCGTCTCCTTCATGCAAAATTGCCCGCGTGGACCTTCCACGGCAGGCGTCGATTCGAGTGAAACTGCAGAAAATCCGGCGCTAACGCGAAGGATCAGAGCGTAACGCGACGAGGATCGATAATCCCCATATAGGTGCGCATTGCGGCCAAAGCGAGGTGTGACCTAGTATTTATCTTTGGGACCAATGCGAAAATCACGCAAGGCAGGCCATCGTCTAGTTGAGAGGCGCCCCGGATAGCATAGATACAACGCGCTTCAGGCGCTCGTGGCGTTTACTGAGCCTCGCGCTCCGCTTGCGCCGGTTTGGATAGCGCGGCGACACGCACGGTCCGGATAAAGCGTTCGATGTCCGCCGTAGCGTGCGGCGCGTCTTCACGGCCTTCCACTAGGGCGGCCTGATCAATCAGCAAATCCTGCATACCGTCAGGCAACGCATCCCACTGCACTACCAGCGCTTCGCCCAAACGTCGCAGTATGTGTTCCTGCTCTGGACGGCAACGCACGGACTTCGCCTCCGCCTGGGGCAGACGCGTCGGCGCAGCCTTGAATTGATCGGGTCTTTTCACCGATCCAACGCCTCCAGCCGCACTTCGTCGACAACGCGGTCATGCGCCTCGCCGTCACTGCGCACACGATATTGCTGCGGACCGGCGCCTTTGGGCAGCGCCGTGACGATGCGGTAAAATCCCCTTGGCGCGCCGGCTGAGAATGATTGCGCGCCCACCAGAGACACGTGCTGACCGGCGGTGAATTTGAACCCCGCCATGAGGAATCCTTTGCTGACGCAAGCGGCAAAGCGCGCAAACCGCGCGACCGCTAGCATTCAACTTGGAGCGACGCCGCCATGAATACAAGCTATCGCGCCGCCATTATTTGCGGTGCGCACTCATTTTCGCTGTCTTCACAGCCGTTCATCAAGACGCGATCGCTCTCGATCACTCCTTGGCCGCCGCGCAATGCTGCGCGATGTAAGCTTCGTGCGCGGGCATAGCAGCGACCGCATTGCCAATGACCGTGCGAACGTCGTCCAAAAACCGCGTCAACTGTTCCTCGCTCAACTGCTCAGCCATCGGGTGGTGCCCTTGGGGATCGGCGCCCTGCCCGATCATCACCTGCAACCAGCTCGCCTCCGCGAACAAATCCTCCTGCTCGCGATAGATGACGCCATTGGCGTTAAAGAGCGCCAGCTTGCGCGTGAGCTCCTCTGGCACGCTCATCTCGCGGCAGCGCACCCAAAACGGCGAATCGATGCGCTCATTGGCGTGATAGTGCAGGATGATGAAATCGCGGATGCGCTCGAACTCCAAGCCGCATTGGCGATTGTATTCGTCCACCTCGGCCTGATGGATCCCGGTGTGCGGAAACAGCGACAGGAGTCGGTTCACGCCAGACTGGATCAGGTGGATGCTCGTGGATTCAAGCGGTTCGAGAAAACCGCTGGCGAGGCCAAGGGCGACGACATTCTTGTTCCAGAATTTGTTGCGGCGACCTGTGATGAATTTGATCAGGCGGGGCTCGGCGAGCGTTTCACCCTCCAGGTTGTCCAGCAGCACCGCGCGCGCTTCATCTTCCGAGATATGTTCACTGCAGAACACATGGCCGTTGCCGGTGCGGTGCTGCAGCGGAATGCGCCACTGCCAGCCGGACTTGTGAGCGATCGACTGCGTGTAGGGGCGCGCGGGGCGCGCGTTGTACGTCGGCACGGCCCAGGCGCGGTCGCACGGCAGCCAGTGGCGCCAATCCTGGTAGCCTGTCTTCAGCGCGCCTTCGATCAGCAGGCCGACAAACCCTGAGCAATCGATGAAGAGATCGCCCTCGACCCTCGCGCCGCTTTCAAGCTGCACCGACTCCACAAAGCCCGTTTCCGCGTTTTGATGAACGGCGACGATCTTGCCTTCGGTGCGCACGACACCGCGGGGCTCGGCGTAGGCGCGCAGAAACTTCGCGTAGAGTGCGGCGTCAAAGTGAAACGCGTACGCGATCGCGACTTGGCGCGACCCCATCTCGAAGGGCGCGCGGCTGAACTTGCCCGCCAAAGCTGCTTGAGCGTTGGGGCTATAGGCCCAGAGGTCGGCAAAGCGCGGGTTCTTACGCGCGCGCAGCCAATGGTGGTGAAAAGGCGTGCGCGCGATCGGCACGCCATTGTCGCCAAACGTATGGAAATAAGCGTGGCCAAGCCGGCGCCAATTCTGGAACTCTATGCCGAGCTTGAAGGTGGCCTGGGTGGCGCGGATGAACTCGTCCTCATCAAGGTCGAGCGCGGCATTGTACGTGCGAATCTGCGGGATGGTGGCCTCGCCGACGCCGACGATTCCGATCTCGTCGGACTCCACGAGTTCGACGCGGACAATCCCCGCCAAGAGCTTGACGATCGCGGCCGCGGCGAGCCAGCCTGCGGATCCCCCGCCAACGACGACGACCTTGCGTATGCGGCGACCGTTCATGCAGCGCCTCCCCCAAAAAGAATACGCCTCTGCCGAGTGAATCGACAGAGGCGCTTTGTAGTTGGGAGGAAGTGTTAGTGTCGGTAGCTGACGCCGAACAGATAGGTGGTGCCGTAGGTCTGGTAGTCGCGCACCTGACGGTCGTCTCCGCCGAAGTAACCGGAGAACGCCTCGTCGGTCAGGTTGTTGGCCTGGAATAGGACGCCAAGGCCCTCAAGCGAGCCGCCGAAGCGGTAGCCAACCTGCGCATCGAGGATCGACTCGCCGTTGATGAAGCGCAACTCACGGCCGGCGCCGAAGCCGGTCACTTCGCCCAGGAAGTCCGAGCGATAACGGTTTGAGACCCGCGCTTCGAAGCCGCCATTCTCGTAGTAGATAGTCGTGTTGACGACCGTCTCTGAAAGACCTGGCAGCGCGCTTCCGGGCGTGTCCGGCGGTTGGATGTCACTGTCGGTGAACGACGCGTTCACGACGACGCCAAAACCTTCAAGCGGTTGGAAGAGCAACTCCGCCGGAATGTTCGCCGTGAACTCCAAGCCACGGACGTAGCCGCCGTTGCCATTGGCCGGCGCGTTGGCGAAACCTTGATACGACGCCGGCACCGCAACGCCATTATGCGACGGGAATCCGGTGAAGTCGTAGGGAATGAACTGCTGGTAGATGTAGCTTTCCAGGTACTTGTAGAAGCCCGCGAAAGATACATAGCCGTCCGAATTGTCGAAGTAGTGCTCAAAGGATAGGTCGACCGAATCGGCGATCCAGGGACGCAGCAGCGGGTTGCCGCCGCTCCCACCCCAGTAAGATGCTCCCGGAGTCGGGTTGGGATTGGCAAGTTGAGCGAGGTTGTAGTTGACCTCGAAACTCGCGCGCATCTGGTCCATGCGCGCCCGAGCAAGGGTGCGCGCGATGCCGAGGCGCAAGAAGCTATTGTCCCCAACCTCGAACGACAGATTCAAGCTCGGCAACATCTCCATATAGTCGTCGCCTTGCTCGACAACCGTGAAGCCCGCCGGGCTTGTGTCGCGCACGGATCCGGTCGAGCTTTGTTCGGTCTGCACGAACTGAATGCCCGCGTTGCCTGTCACCGGCACGCCGCCGATCACATGGTCCACGTTGAGTTGGACGTATCCAACCGTGACATTTTCCTCCACGCCCCAGGTCTTGGAAATGACATCTGCGTTCGTATTTGGACGCACGATGTAGACGCCGCTATTCAGCAGCGCCACGGGGTCATACGACACCATTCCGGGGATGCCGAGGAAATCGAGAGCGGTCGGCGACGTCAACAGATTCGTCGGGATCGGCACGGTGCAAGAATTCACCGGGTTCACGCCGCAATCCAGGTCGAGGAAGGACTCGATGCTGGTCTTGTCCTTGGTGCGCTCGCTGTAATTGAAGCCGAACTCGATTGAGCTCATTGGTCCGCTTTCGAAGCGGCGCTCAGCCGTCAGACGCAGCGCGCGCAATTCGTCATCGGTCTGTGGCTCCTTGATGAAGCCCGACTGGCCCCACCCCTGCGGGTCGGTCAGCAGAATTGTCGCCGGGTTGGCATAGTCGATGCTCGAGTCGAAGATGTAGCTGCCGTTGCCGGTGACGAAGTCCAGCGTGGCCGTGGCGCCAGCGCCGCCGGGGCCGGTGCCCGCATAGGTTTCGAGATCCAGGTCGTCGCGCGAGACGCTCGAATAGCTGAGGTCGGCGGTCGCCGTCCAAAGTTCGTTGATATCCCACGACATGTTCAGGCCGATGGCCTCGACCGTACTGTCGCGCGTGCGGATGTCGTTGCGCACGACACCGTCGACGCCGGTGAACGTGCCGCCAACAACCAGCCCGTCCTCTACGGTCGCGCCAGGCTGCAAGGTCGCTGACGACCACCACAGCGGGAACTCGATGCCCTTCAGGTCCTGCTCTTCGTTGAACTCGGAATAGAATGCGTCGATGCGCGCCGAGAAAGAGTTGCTCGGCCTGAACTCGAGCACGCCCATGATGGCGTCGCGTTCAAGCAAGCTCGATTGCACATAGGGCTTTGCCCCGCCGATAATGAAGTCGCCAGCGCCCGTGGTTGGGTACCCCCAAGCCTCGAAGCGGTTGGCCTGCGTCGGAGACGCCAGGGAGGCGACGCCAACCGCCCAGCCCCACCGGCCATCATCGGTTTGGTCGATATAGGACACCGTGGCGCGATAGCCCGTGTCGTCGCCGCCGCTCACCAGGGCGCCTTGATCGTTCCACTCGTAGCGGGCGTTCGCCGCGAACACGCGCTCGTCATAAGACAGCGGCCGCACGGTGCGGAGATCGACTGTGCCGGCGAGACCTTGCCCGATCAGCGAGGGCGTCGGGGTTTTGTACACAACCACCGAACTCAGCAATTCCGACGGGTACTGGTCAAACTCGACGCCGCGATTGTCGCCGGCGCTGACTTGCTCGCGCCCGTTCAACAGCGAGGACGTGAAGTCAGGCGCCAAGCCGCGAACCGTGATGTTCTGGCTGCGTCCGAACAGGCGCTGCGACGTAAGGCCAGGAAGACGCGACAGCGATTCCGCGATCGAGTTGTCGGGCAGGCGGCCGATTTCTTCCGCCGTCACCACCTCAACAATTGCGTCGGCTTCACGCTTGGTTTCCGTGGAACTCCGCAAGCTCGCGCGGAAGCCGGTGATGATAATGTCACCTTCCTCGTTGACCGCATCGGCATTGGTAGATGCGTCTTGCGCTCGCGCCGCATTCATTGGCGCCAATGCCAAGAACACGCCGCCAGCGACTGTCGTCAGCAACCCAATGCGACGCCCGTTGAGTCCAAAATTCATCGCGATCCCTCCCTGCTCACCGCCACATTTTTGCCCTTATGGCCGATGGTCTGGATGGCAAACTAATGCAAATCTTGCGCAGGTCAATTGTTGCAAAGACTCCACAGTTCATTTCGCAACTGCGAAATATGGTGCATTTGGCCTCCTTTCCCTGGCCTTGACAGCGCCAAGTGTGAGTGCAAATTTATGCAAAACAATAAGGCGATAACAGGCGCATGGTATGCCAGGGAGAAACGATCATGTGGCGGATGGCTTTGGCGGCCGCATCGGCGCTGGCGCTCTTGGCGGACGACGCGGCAGCGCAGGAGTCACAGCGTAGGCTTGGCATGGACCGGCTGCCCCAGGACGAGGTGGTCTACTTCGTGCTCCCCGACCGCTTTGAGAACGGCAATCCGCGGAACGACCGCGGCGGGTTGCGTGGGGGCCGGCTTCGCACCGGGTTTGACCCCGCCCACAAGGGTTTCTACCACGGAGGCGATCTGGCCGGACTCACACGGCGGCTGGACTATATTCAGGGCCTCGGCGCCACCGCCATCTGGCTAGCGCCCGTGTACGAGAACAAGCCGGTCCAGGGCGCGCCAGGCGAGGAATCCGCCGGCTATCACGGCTACTGGATAACGGACTTCACCAACATCGACCCGCACTTCGGCACGCGCGCGGAGTTCCGCGCCTTTGTCGACGCCGCGCACGCGCGCGGCATGCGCGTGTACATGGACATCATAACCAACCACACCGCCGACGTGATCCAGTACCAGGATTGCCCCATACAAGCCTGCGCCTTCCGCTCGCGCGCCGACTACCCTTACGCGCGTCGCGGCGGTGTCGACGGCCCGATCATCAATGAAGGCTTCAACGGCGACAGCGCGGGCTATCAAACCGCTGAGAACTTCGCGCGTCTCACCAACCCAAACTTCGCCTACGAAACCTACATTCGGCGCGGCGAACGCAATGTGAAGACGCCCGCCTGGCTCAACGATCCGATCTACTACCACAATCGCGGCAACACGACGTTCCGAGGCGAGAGTTCGCAATTAGGCGATTTTGTCGGCCTCGACGACCTCTTCACCGAACATCCGCGCGTGGTCGCTGGCATGATCGAGATATATGGCGCCTGGATCGACGAGTTCGGCGTCGACGGTTTTCGCATCGACACTGCTCGCCACGTGAACCCGCAGTTCTGGCAAGCTTTCGTGCCGGCGATGTTGGCGCGCGCCAGAGCGCGAGGCATTGAGAACTTCTACATCTTCGGCGAGGTGTTTGATCCCGATCCAGGCCGTTTGGCGCGGTTCACACGCGTTGACGGATTTCCGGCGGTGCTTGATTTCGCGTTTCAGTCGGCGGCCTACGACGCCATCGTAAGAGGAACTGGAACGGATCGGCTCAATACCCTGTACGAGTCCGATGTCGTCTACCAACAAGGGCCCGATACCGCGATCCAGTTGCCGATCTTTCTTGGCAACCACGACATGGGCCGTTTTGGACACTTTCTCATTCGCGAAAACCCTGGCATCTCCGATGACGAGCTTTTGAGACGGTCGATCCTCGGTCACGCGCTGATGATGTTTTCGCGCGGCGCGCCCGTCATCTATTATGGCGACGAGCAAGGCTTCACGGGCGACGGCAACGACCAGGATGCGCGCGAAGATATGTTCCCGAGCCAGGTCGCGAGCTACAACGACAATCGCCTTGTCGGAACCAACGCCACCACGGCAGAGAGCAACTTCGATCCGAATCACCCGCTCTATCGCGCGATCGCTGAAATGGCCGGAGTTCGCGCCGCTCAGCCGTCGCTTCGGCGTGGTCGGCAGGTGGTGCGCAATTATGTGGAGACCCCTGGCCTTTTCGCGTTCTCGCGCATCCACGAGGGCGTCGAGATCTTGGTCGTGCTCAACACCGGTCGCGAGCCCCTTCGCGCCAACGTCGAGGTGGAGCCGACGTCGCTGAATTGGCGCGCTCTCCATGGGCGCTGCAGCCCCCGCGCGGGAGCGCCCGGAAGCGTGGCCGTGGAGCTTGCTGGCCTAGACTACCTCGTTTGCATTGCGGAGCCTGCGCCTTGAGTATTGACGCGATGACACGACCCGACGACCGGGCCACAACCGCAAGCGAATGGTGGCGCGGCGCGGTGATCTATCATGTCTACCCCTTGAGCTTCTCCGACAGCAACGGCGACGGTTATGGAGATTTGGCGGGCGTCACCCAACGCCTTGACTACATCAAGTCATTAGGCGTCGACGCGGTCTGGCTCTCGCCATTCTACACATCGCCCATGCGCGACTTTGGCTACGACGTCTCCGATTATTGCGACGTCGACCCTGTGTTCGGAGCGCTCGCTGACTTTGACGCGCTGGTGGCGCGTGCTCACGCTCTCGGCCTCAAAGTTATCGTCGATCAGGTTTATTCGCACACTTCGATTGATCACCCTTGGTTCCAGGAAAGTCGGCGCGACCGCAGCAACGCCAAGGCGGATTGGTATGTATGGGCCGACGCGAAGCCGGACGGATCGCCGCCCACGAACTGGCAGTCCGTATTCAAAGCGTCAGCATGGACTTGGGACGCCAGACGCCGGCAATACTACCTCAACAATTTTCAGTCCGACCAGCCGGATCTCAATGTTCACAATGCGCAGGTCCAGGACGCCTTGCTCGGGGTTGCGAAATTCTGGCTCGACCGCGGCGTGGATGGCTTTCGGCTCGACGCCATAAACTTCGCCATGCACGACCCGGCGTTGCGCGACAATCCGCCGGTCCTTGGCGACGCGAAACGCCTTCGCCCGTTTGACTTCCAACATCACATCTACAATCAGTCCCACCCGGACATTCCCCTGTTTCTTGCTCGTATTCGCGCGCTGACCGAGGCGCACGGCAAGATCTTCCTGGTCGCGGAAGTCGGTGGCGAGCAAGCCGAGTCTGAAATGGGCCTGTATACGCGCGGCGCCGACAGGCTGCACAGCGCCTACGGATTTCAGTACCTCTACGCCGACCAACTTACTCCATCTCTCGTTCGCGCCTGTTCGGATAGATGGCCGGATCAAGACGGCGAAGGCTGGCCGTCGTGGGCGTTTTCTAATCACGACGCGCCGCGCGTCGTCTCGCGTTGGTCAAAAAACCGCGACGAAGTCGCGTTCGCCAAGCTTGCGTTGCTGTTGCTTGTTTCGCTGCGCGGCAGCGTGTTCTTGTATCAAGGCGAAGAGCTTGGTTTGCCGCAAGGCGACGTTCCGCTGGAATCGCTCCGCGATCCCGAAGCGATCGCGAACTGGCCTCACACTTTGGGGCGGGACGGCGCGCGCACGCCGATTCCGTGGGTCGCAGACGCGCCGAACGCCGGATTTTCGCACGGCGCGCCATGGCTGCCGGTTGATCCTACGCACCGGATGCTTGCGGTCGACGTCCAAGAGCGCAACGACGCCTCGACCCTTCACTTCGCTCGTCGCGCTATCGATCTGAGACGCCGGTTGCCCGCCTTGCGGACCGGCGGAATTCGTATGCTCGATACGCCGGAGCCTGTCCTGGCGTTCTTGCGCGGCGAGGGCCGTGACGCCTTGCTCTGTGTGTTCAACCTAGGTGCTCGCCCCGCCGCGTGGAAGCCTGATGGCGATTGGGACGTCGTTGAGGCGTTCAACGCGCCGCTCGACCTGTCCAAAGAACTTCCCGGCCTCGCCGGCATAGTGGCGCGGCGCCGGTGACGCCTTGGTCATCCGCCGCAAGACTCGCGGACGACGAGTTCCGTGGGCAGGCGTTCGGAACGGCTGCGCATCTTCCCCTCGCCGGCGTCAAGCAGCTTGGAAACCAGGAGACGGCCCGCCTTGCTAGTATCCTGGGCGATCGTACTCAACGCAGGGGTCGCATAGCGGGCGAAGCGCACGTTGTCGAACCCGATGACCGAAACGTCCTTGGGCACGTTAAATCCCGCACGGCGAAGCGCGCGGACGGCGCCAAGCGCAATCAAGTCGCTCGCCGCGACGACGCCGTCGAACGGCACGTCATGATGGATCAACGCATCAACCGCCGCCTCGGCGGACTCCACCTCGAAGTGCGCAGGCACCGTGAGCACGGGGTCGGCCGCGACTCCTGCCAGGGCGAGCGCGTCCAAGTAACCGAGATGCCGTTGCGCCGGTTCGGGATCGTCTATATCGCCCAAGAACACGATGCGGCGGCGGCCCAGCCGCACAAGATGCGCGGTGGCGCGGCGCGCGCCCGCGAAGTTGTCGCTGCCGACACAGCAATAGTCCTGGTCCGGCAGCTCAGCGCCCCACACGACAAACCGGCTTTCTTCCGCGGCCAACCGGTTGAAAGCCGCGTGCAGATTGCTTTGCCCCAGAAACACAATGCCGTCCGCGCGGGACGTCGACATCAGCACCGAGAGATCGTCGAAGGACGCCGGCGCCACGTGACTCACAAGCAAATCGCAGTCGCGTACATAAGCAGCTTCGGCGAGACCAGAGAGCAGATCCAGAAAGAATGGATCGCCAAGCAAGAACTCTCGACCTTGTGGACGCGGAATCACCACCGCGATCGTGGCGTCCGCGCCGATTGGTCCCGCCGGCATGTAGTCACGGAACGGGTAGTTTTGCTCGCGCGCGAGCTTCCAGATGCGTTGCTTCGTTTGGCGATTGATCGAGGGACTGTCGTTGAGCGCGCGCGAGGCGGTCGAAATGGAGACGCCCGCGAGCTTAGCGATGTCTTCGAGGGTCGTCGTGCGCTTGGCCATCGTACGCTCGCTTTAATGCACCGCCCACGAAGATTTGCAAGCGCTGGCGCCAAACAAGGAATGTCGACATGATCAATCGCCGCGTCCTGCTCGCCACTACCTGTTTTTGGCCGCTCGCCGCCGCCGCGTTCGCCGAGCCGCTCGCGTCAGTCGCATCTCCTGACGGCTCGATCGTTGTCGAAATCGAGATCAACGGCGAAGGCCGGCCGAGCTACAAGGTGTCGCGCCACGGCCAAGCGCTGATCGCGCCGTCGCGACTAGGGTTCCTGCTTGTTGACGCACCCAAGATCGAACGCAACCTGGCGCTCACTGGTCAAGCCAGGCGCAGCTTCGACGAAACCTGGGAACAGCCTTGGGGCGAACAGCGCCGCATTCGAAATCGATACAACGAACTCGCGTTTACGCTTACCGAACAGACTGGTCTGCGCCGCAGCATCGGTATCGTATTCAGGGTTTTCGACGACGGCCTGGGTTTCCGCTATGAGTTTCCAGATCAAGCGCCTCTGAGCGACGTTCGCATTCTCAATGAACTTACCGAGTTCAATTTCGCGCAGGCGGGCACAGCGCTTTGGACCCCGGCGCTGCGTTCTAACCGCGAAGAATATCTCTATTACAAAACGCCTCTTGAGCAGGTCGGCGTCGCACAAACGCCATTGACTGTGCGCCTCGAGAGCGGCGTGCATCTGTCGCTCCATGAGGCCGCTCTCGTCGACTATTCCGGCATGAATCTCATGCGCATTGAGGGGCGCGGCCTCAATGCGGCGCTGACCCCAGGCATTGGCGATGCGGCGGTGGTGCGGCGCCCGCCCTTCCACACGCCATGGCGCACGATTCAAATTTCAGACACAGCCGGCGGGCTCGTGGAATCTCGACTCATTCTCAACCTCAATGAGCCCAACAAGCTGGGCGACGTTTCGTGGTTCGAGCCGCAGAAATACGTCGGCATCTGGTGGCAGATGCACTTGGGAACCGCGAGTTGGGCGTCAGGCGCCATCCATGGCGCCACGACCGAGACCGCGCTTCGTTACATTGACTTCGCCGCCCGGCATGGTTTTGGCGGCGTACTGATAGAAGGCTGGAACATCGGCTGGGACGGAGACTGGTTCGGCAATGGTCACGAGTTCAGCTTTACGCAACCCTATTCCGACTTCGACATCGAACGGGTCTGCGCCTACGCACGTGAGCACGGCGTGCGGTTGATCGGCCACCACGAGACATCAGCGAACGCCGCGCACTATGAAAGCCAAATGGAGGCCGGCTTCGCTCTGTATCGGCGCCTCGGAGTGCGCGTTGTGAAGACAGGATATGTTTCCGATGCCGCGGGCGCGCGTGTCGTCGCCGAGGATGGGCAGGTGCGCTTCGCGTGGCACGAAGGACAAGATCTCGCCCGCCACCACCTGAAGGTCGTCGAAACCGCGGCCCGTTATCGGATCGCGATCAATCCACACGAGCCCATCAAAGACACGGGTTTACGGCGGACGTATCCGAACTGGGTGTCGCGGGAAGGCGCGCGCGGCATGGAATACAACGCCTGGGGCAACCCCTCGAACCCGCCCGAACACGAAGCCAATCTTGTGTTCACCCGTTTGCTCGCGGGCCCGATGGATTTCACGCCCGGCGTTTTCGGCATGGACACCCGATCGCCCGAAGGCGTGGCTACAACGTGGGCTAAGCAACTCGCCCTCTATGTCGTCATCTACAGCCCTATTCAGATGGCGGCTGATCTGTTGGAGAATTACGAAGCCAATCCGGCGCCGTTCCAATTCATCAAGGATGTTCCTACTGACTGGGAGGAGACGCGCGTCCTCAACGGCGAACTCGGGGACTATGTCACCATCGTGCGCCGTGATCGCAACAGTCGCGACTGGTACCTCGGCGCGGTTACCGACGAGGAGCGACGCTCCCTCACCGCATCTCTTTCTTTCCTTGAGCGCGGCGTACGCTATCGCGCGCAAATCTATCGCGACGGCCCCAACGCCGATTATCGCGGCGACGCGCGCAAGGACATCATCCTCGAGGAGCGCATAGTGACGCGAAATGATGTGCTCGCGCTGGAGTTGGCGCCCGGCGGCGGCCAGGCCATACGCTTCACGCCAGTGCGAGGCCGCTGATGCGCGGCCTGCTGCTCGCCGCCTTCTTGGTTTTTGTCGCGGCATGCGCATCGACGCGAGACGATGGTCTGCGCGTCGTCACCATTCGCGCGATCGTGCCCGAAAACTCGGGTCTTGTGTATCTGGCGGGCAACCTGCCCGAGCTTGGACCTTGGCGCGCCAATGGCGCCGCGATGCAGGGCGCAGGGCGCGAACGACGCATCACGCTGCGCCTGCCGCTCGGAACAACGCTTGAGTACAAGATCACCCAAGGGTCGTGGGACCGCGAAGGTTTAGGTCCCTCGGGAACGGTGATGCCCAACAGCCGCATTGAGGTCGACGGCGAAGAAACCGCCACGATCACGATCGTCGACTGGAAGCACGATGTGAACGAGTATGTCGGCGACCCCGAGGGCGCCGGCGTAATCGGCCAACTTGTGTATTGGCGGGACGTTCGCTCTCCGCTGCTACAGCATGCTCGCCATGTCGGCATTTACCTGCCGCCCCAATATGTCGCCAACCCGGACGCGCGCTTTCCTGTCATTTATGCCCATGACGGTCAGAACCTATTCGACCCGCGCATCGCCAACACCGGCGTGGATTGGGGCGTCGACGAAGCCATGCAGGCGCTGGTGGCGGAAGGCGCGATAGAGCCGGCGATTGTCGTCGGCATTTGGAGCACGCCCAATCGTCGCCTCGAGTACGCGCCCGCCGGCGTATTGGCGCTCGTGTCCGACGATGTCAAGGCGGACGCCGCGGAAGAATTTCCGGAAAATCTACGCGTAGGCGACGCCTATTTGCGCTTCATCGTCGAGGAACTGAAACCGCGCATCGACCGAGAGTTTCGGACGCGGCCCGGTCGTGAGAGCACGTTCTTGATGGGATCGAGCATGGGCGCGCTGATCTCGGTCTACGGCATGGCGGAGCATCCTGATGTATTCGGCGCCGCCGCGGGGCTCTCAATGCATTGGCCCACCGGCATCAGCGAACACAACATCATCGAGCGCCAAGAAACCTGGCGCCCAGCCATTGTCGCGGCGTACCAAAGCTACTTTGAAGGCCGCCGCCTCGATCCCGCTTCGCACCTTATGTGGGTCGATCATGGCGCCGGGTTCCTTGATCACCTTTATGTTCCATACCAAGAAGCCATGCTGCCCGTATTGCATGGCCTCGGCTACGTTGACGGCGTCACGCTCGAAGCGCGCGTTTATCCCGGGGCCAATCACAACGAAACCGCGTGGCGCGAACGGTTGCGTGACCCGCTGACATTCCTGCTGCGCTCACGACCATCACAAAACTAGATTGATTCAGGGGAGGATTGGATGGCGGACAAACCAAGGCTAAGCGCCTTCCAGATTTGGAATATGTGCTTCGGGTTTCTGGGCATCCAGATCGGCTTCGATCTGCAGAACGGCAACGTCAGCCGCATATTCCAAACCCTCGGCGCCGAGATTGACGCGCTGCCGATCCTTTGGATCGCGGCCCCGCTGACCGGCTTGATCGTGCAACCGATCATCGGGCATCTGAGCGACAAAACCTGGAACCGACTCGGTCGGCGAAAGCCCTACTTTCTCGTCGGCGCCATCCTGGCCAGCGGCGCGCTGTTTGTCATGCCGAATGCGCCCGCGCTTTGGGTCGCGGCCGGCACACTTTGGATCATGGATGCAGCGCTTAACATCACCATGGAGCCGACACGCGCATTGGTCGGCGATACGCTGCCGGACAAACAGCGCACGACGGGCTTCGCGATGCAAAGCTTTTTCATCGGCGCTGGCGCGGTGCTTGCGGGGTTGCTGCCCTGGCTGTTGACCCAGTGGGGCGTCGCCAACACAGCCGCGCCTGGCGTGGTGCCGCAAACCGTGCACATCGCCTTCTATGTCGGCGGCGCGACGTTGTTCGCGGCGATCATCTGGAGCATCGTCACCACCAAGGAGTATTCTCCAGCGCAGCTCGCCGCGTTTGAGGCGACCAAGCAGAGCGCCGGAGCGGCAACGACGTCGACACGCAGCGCTGGCGCGTTCTTCATCGGAGGACTGATCTGGCTCGTCATCGGGGCGGCGTTCGCCGCCTTCGTCTGGGCGGCCCGCCAACAACCCCGCCCCGAGGCGCTTTCGTTTCTCGGCGCCGCTGAGCTGCGACAGGACCTATACGTGCTTGCGGGGTTGATCGCCGGCTTCGGCGTAGTCCAGCTCGTCGCTGGCGCCATGCGCGGCGCTGGCGCCAGCGACAACGGCTTCATGGAAGTGGTGGGCGACCTATTCGCCATGCCGCGCACCATGCGCCAACTTGCGGTCGTGCAGTTCTTCACTTGGTTCGGGCTTTTCGCGATGTGGATCTACGGCACGCCCGCCGTGGCTGAGCACCATTACGGCGCTACCGACGCGGCGTCGGCGGCCTATCAGGAGGCCGGCAATTGGTGGGGGGTCTTGGGCTCGGTGCGCAATGGCGTCGCCGCGGCGGGCGCGCTCGCGATCATCTGGCTCGCTTCACGACTCGACAGGCGCGTCCTGCACGCGACGTGCCTCGCGCTCGGCGCGGCAGGCTTTGCCGCAATGATCCTGCTGCGCGAGCCGGGCATCTTGTGGGCGCCGATGATCGGCGTTGGAATCGCATGGGCGGCGATCGTCTCCGTCCCTTACGCCATTCTGTCGGGGTCGGTGCCAACGCGGAAGATGGGCGTCTACATGGGCATCTTCAACATCTTCATCGTGGTGCCGCAGCTGGTCGCGGCGACGCTGCTGGGCTTTTTATTGCGCACGTTCTTCCACAATGAAGCGATCTGGGCGTTTGCCATCGCCAGCGCGTCGTTCGCGATTGCGGCGCTTGCCGTCTTGCTTGTCCGCGACGCGCCAGAAGACACATCGCCCGCGCCAGTTGGAGCCTAGGCCATGCTAAAATTGGTTCTTGCCGTCGTCGCCGCGCTCATGCTCGTGAGTTGCGCGCCGCCAGCGGCGAACGATCCCTACGAACCACGGCCTTACGTAGAGCTGACGCACCCTGAGTGGACGCGCGACGCGGTGATCTACCAAATCAACACCCGTCAGTTCACGCCAGAGGGCACGTTCGCCGCCGCACGTGCGCAACTGCCGCGACTGCGCGAACTCGGCGTCGACATCCTCTGGCTGATGCCCATCCACGAAATCGGCGTCCAAAACCGCAAGGGCACGCTCGGCAGCCCCTACTCGGTGCGCGACTACTACAGCGTCAATCCAGAATTCGGCACACTCGACGATCTCAAGGCGTTCATCGAAGAGGCGCACCGGCTCGACATGCACGTGATCCTCGATTGGGTAGGCAACCACACCGCCTGGGACAATCCCCTCGTGAGCGAGCATCCCGAATGGTATGACCGCGACTGGCAAGGCAACTTCCATCCGACGCCCTGGTGGGATTGGTCTGACATTATCGATCTCAATTACGATGAGCCCGGACTGCGCCAATATATGACGGAGGCGATGGTCTATTGGGTGCGCGAAGTCGGCGTTGACGGCTATCGCGCCGACGTGGCGGGCTATGTGCCGCTCGACTTCTGGGAAAACGCTCGCCGCGAGCTCGACGCCACCAAGCCGGTGTTCATGCTGGCGGAGTTCGACCAACGCGATGTTCACGCGCGCGCTTTCGACGCGACTTATGCATGGGAGTGGAACAACTCCATGCACGCCGTAGCCATGGGGCAAGCCGACGTCGGCGCGCTTTTCGGCTACTATTCGGGCAATGAAAGCGCCTGGCCAGAAGATGCGTATCGCATGGTTTACACCAGCAACCACGATCAGAACGCCTGGAACGCCACGGAGTTCGAGCGCTTCGGGGCGGGTGTTGAGGCCGCAATGGTCCTGCAGTTCGTCGGCGAGGGCATGCCCTCGATTTACAACGGGCAAGAGGCGGGCAATGAAGAGCGCCTTGAGTTCTTCGAACGCGAGCCGATCCAGTGGCGCCAACATCCACATGGCGACCTGTTGCGCCAACTGATTGCGCTGAAGCACGATAATCCCGCGCTTTGGAACGGCGCCGCGGGCGGGCGCATGATCCCTGTGGTCAACACAGCACCTCAGCGCGTGCTCAGTTTCGTGCGGCGCGAGGGAAACAACCTGGTATTCGCGGTGCTTAACTTGTCGCCGTCGCCGCAACGCGTAACCTTCACACAAGGCCCTCATCACGGCAGCTACAGAGAGTACTTCAGCAATGCGGCGGCGACCTTTGACGCCTCGACCGCGCTGGACATGCCCCCCTGGGCCTATCGTGTCTACGTGCGGCGTGGCCCAGAATGACAAACGGAGGAAACACCAACAAGACATCCCCAACCTTGATCGTGCGAACGCGCGTCATTCCGTTCGCAGAGAGGAGCCGCGGGCGTCATGCCGCATAAACTTGGCCCGCGCGCGCTCAAGAGCATTCTCATCGTTGGCGGCGGTTCCGCCGGCTGGATGAGCGCCGCCGCCATCGCCCACGCAACCCGCGGGGCTTGCTCGATCACAGTGATCGAATCTGATGAGATCGGAATTGTCGGCGTCGGCGAAGCCACTATCCCGCCGATCAAGCTGTTTAATCAAACTCTGGGGATCGACGAAGTCGCATTCATTCAGGCGACGCAAGGATCGTTCAAGCTTGGCATTGAATTTGTGGATTGGGCCAGGATCGGCAATCGCTATTTCCATCCCTTCGGCAAGTATGGCGTCGAATTTGACGCCGCCCCCGTCCACCATTTCTGGCTGCGCGCCCGCGCCGAAGGCGATGCGACCCCTTGGCAGGACTACTCGATGGCGTGGGCGGCCGCGCGCGACGACAAGTTCGACCGCCCGACCCGCGACCCGCGGCTCATCCAATCCACTTTCGATTACGCCTATCACTTCGACGCCGCTCTCTACGCCAAATTTCTTCGCGCCTACGCCGAGGAGCGCGGCGTCGCGCGCGTCGAAGGCCGCATCACCTCAGTGCATCAGCACCCGGACAGCGGCTTCATCCGCGGCGTCGCGTTGTCCGACGGCCGACGCTTCGAAGCTGACTTCTTCGTCGACTGTTCCGGCTTCCGCGGCCTTCTCATAGAAGACGCGTTGAAAACCGGCTACGATGACTGGACGCATTGGCTTCCCTGCGACCGCGCCATCGCCGTTCCATGCGCTCGATCGACTGCGCTCACGCCCTACACACGCTCAACCGCGCGCGATGCCGGTTGGCAATGGCGCATCCCGCTGCAACACCGCGTCGGCAACGGCCATGTTTATTCGAGCCGGTTCATCGACGACGACCGCGCCGAGCAGGTTCTGCTCTCAAACCTGGAAAGCGATCCGCTGGCGGCGCCGCGACGCCTGCGCTTTGTCGCCGGTCGGCGTAAACTGCATTGGAGCAAGAACTGCGTCGCCATAGGCTTGGCGTCCGGCTTCCTGGAGCCGCTCGAGTCCACCGCCATTCACCTGATCCAGAGTGGGATCACGCGCTTCCTTGCGCTCTTCCCTGGGAGCGAACCCGATCCTGTCAGCGTGGCGGAGTACAACCGTCTCACGCAGATCGAGTTCGAGCGCGTGCGCGACTTCATTATTCTCCACTATCACGCCAGCACGCGCGACGATTCCGAGCTCTGGCGGTATACAAGGGCGATGTCGATACCAGACGGCCTCGCTTACAAACTCGAGCAATTCTCGCAGGCAGGGAACATTGTCAGCGATGGCCTGGAGCTTTTCCAGAACCCAAGCTGGCTGGCGATTTTCATCGGGCAAGATGTCATTCCCGAGCGTTACGCGCCGTTGGTTGACCTGCGCAACACCGAGGAGTTCGGCGCTTACCTCGCGAGCCTGCGCCGAACCATGAGCCAGGCGGCAAGCGCAATGCCGACGCATCAAGACTTCATCGACAAGAACTGCCGCGCGAAGGCAATCTGAGAAAACAAGGGGGAGACACGCGATGGGTGGGTCAACGGTACATTTCGCTACGCTCGATTGGTTGGTGGTCGGCGCCTATTTCGCGGTGCTTGCCGGCATTGCGATCTGGGTTGCGATGATGCGCGAAAAGACGACGACCGACTACTTTCTCGCTAGCCGTAACGCCGGCTGGTTCCTGATCGGCACGTCAATCTTCGCTTCCAACATTGGCGCCGAGCACCTCGTCGGCCTCGCCGGGTCTGGCGCCGGGTCGGGCATGGCGTATGCACACTGGGAGCTGCACTCCTATCTTTGCATCGTTCTTGGTTGGATTTTCGCGCCGTTCTACCTGCGTTCAAACGTATTCACGACGCCGGAGTTCCTGGAGAAACGCTATACGCCCGCGACGCGCACCGCGCTCTCGCTCATTTTTCTTGTGAGCTACATCCTCACCAAGGCGTCCGTGACCATCTATGCCGGCGCCATCACCATAAAAACGATCTTGGGCTTTGACACCGTCGCTATCCCTGGGCTCGGCGATGTTGATTTCTTCTGGGTCGCTGCGCTGTCACTCGTCGTCATCACCGGTCTCTACACGATCGTCGGCGGCATGAAGGCGGTATTGTGGACCGAAGGCATCCAAGCGCCCCTGCTGCTGATCGGCTCGGTGGTGATCCTAATTGTCGGGCTTGACCGCATTGGCGGCATGGACGCGCTCCGCGCCGCCAACGCCGACACAATCTCGATGTGGCGGCCGCTTTCGACGACCGCGGAGACGCAAGGCTTCCCCGGCTTCCTGTTCGACCAAAGCGACACGCCATGGCTTGGCGTGATGCTCGCGTCGCCGATCCTCGGCCTTTGGTACTGGTGTACCGACCAATACATCGTTCAGCGAATTCTGGCGGCCAAAAACCTTGGCGAAGCGCGGCGCGGCGCCATCTTCGCGGGCTATCTGAAGCTCTTCCCAGTATTCATCTTCCTCATTCCGGGGATGATCGCGATAACCCTGCAGCAGCAAGGCGCGCCCGGATTCGCCGAGATGACGAGCCCCGACCAAGCGTTCCCGCTGCTCGCGTCCTACTTGTTGCCGGACGGTTTGCGCGGTTTGGTGCTGGCGGGCATGCTGGCGGCGCTCATGAGCTCGCTGGCCTCGCTGTTTAATTCAACGGCGACGCTGTTCACGGTCGACTTCTACAAGCGGATACGCCCGCAATCTTCCGAAGCGCACCTTGTTTCAGTGGGGCGGATCGCGACAATCGTCGTGGTTGGATTGGGCATCGCCTGGATTCCAATCCTGCTGCAAATTTCCGACGGGCAACTCTACGCGGCTCTACAATTGGTGCAGGCCTTGATCGCCCCAGCGATCGCGGCGGTGTTCGTCCTTGGCATTGCGTCCAAATACGTCTCGCCGATTTCAGGTCTTGTCGGTTTGATCAGCGGCTTCGGCGTCGGCATGACGCGCCTCTTTCTGCAAACGAGCAGCGACGCCGGCGCAACTTATTCAGGCGCGGTGCAAACCTTCGTGGATGTTAACTGGCTCTACTTCGCATTCCTGCTGTTTGTGTTCACCTGCCTCGTCATCCTGGTCGTGAGCACATTCACGCCCAAGGCCGACGCCGCCAAGCTCGCGGGACTCACTCGCGATACGGTGACGGCTGAGCAGAAGACGGAGGTGCGCGCGAGTTATGGCGTGTGGGACATCGCCCACTCAATCGCCATTCTCGCGATCATCGCGGGGGTTTATATCTATTTTTGGTGAGCGACGGCGCCTTCCACGCACCGCTGACGCTCCTCATCGCACGGCTTGTCCCGCATGCCCGTCGGATCGACCCAGCCGATTGATGGGGTTGTCAGCATAGACGCCGATTTCGTCCATCAATTGCTCGGTGTAGAGCGCCCACCCTTCGGAGTAGGCCGCGAAAAACATCATCGCGCTACGGATGAACGGAATGCCTTCCGCCTCTTGCTGGAGCGCGAACTGCCAGTGATGGCCCGGAATGCCCTCGTGATAAGTCAGAGACGGTAAGCTGAGCTTGGCAAGCTCGTTCATGTCGCGCATGTTGATGTAGTAAACACCGGGGCGGGAGCCATCGAGCGCCGGCGCATTGTAGTACCCTCCCGGCGCGCCCGATTCCGTGTACTCAGGAATACGCCTACCGATCAGGCCATGCTCGCGCGCTGGCAAGCGCTCGTCGCCCTGACGCCCGCCGATCAGCGCACCATCCTCGACACGCTCGACGCACTCATCCGCGACGCCCGCGCGCGACGCGCTTACGCGCCAGCCGGCGCCTGACGCCGGCGCCATGCGCGGCGACATCGATCCCGACCGCATAGACGATGCGACGCTCGCCCTCCTCCTGCTCGGGCTGCACGACGGCGCCGGGTCTGTCTGGAAGAGCTTCGATTGGAGCGCGCTCGACCGGCTGCACGCCAAGGGGCTGATTTCCGATCCGAGGCGCAAAGCCAAATCGGTCATGCTCTCCGACGCCGGCCGCGCCGAGGCCGAGCGGTTGTTCGCTGAGCTGTTCTCACGTCGCTGATCAGCTTCATGCATTGAAGCGGATCGATCCTTCGATCCGCGTCCCCAGCCCTGGCGACGGACGGCCGTGCGGGTCAATCCCCAAAGCCCGAAGGGGCCGCGCGTCAGCGCGGCGGGATTGACGCGCGCGGGCGGCCGGCGCACTTCGCCGCAAGGTCTGCGGCACCGCTCGATGACGTGCCGCACGTTTCAGCCTTGATGCGCTTGGCTTTCTTCGAGGTCTGCCGCGCCCTTAATCTTGCACTCCTAACCGCATTCACTGTGCGATCTTTGAGCATGCAAGATTCTCCTGTTTCATGTGTTGAGCACAAAGTGTGCTTTTCGTCCACGTGCGTAAATCCGGATCAGACGCGCCATGCACTCCTCCGTGCTCACCGCGGGCCTTGGGTGTTGTGCCGGCCGGCGGGGCGCAATTGTGCGTCGGGTTCGCGGGGCCACGTCCATCAGGCACTACAGCGCGATCGAAGTCGCAAGCAAGATACCGGGCTTTCCCGCCGCCTTGGTGTTGCGTCGTCTCCTTCATCCGCTCGCGCGGATTCTGTTCGAGCCTCCTTGTTTCAGGCTGGGATCAATTTCGCATTGGTTGCGCCAAGCTGCTTCTGGGCTTTGCGTTCGGCTTCCCGCTCAGGCATCGGCGCACCGGGGACGAGTTCAAACTCGGTGCCGTCACACCACATCGCCCACATCGCCATGGCTAGGCGCCGCGCCACAGCGATCGCCGCCTTGTGATGACCTTTGGTCTTCATCAGCTTCTCACCCCAGATTTTGATCGCCGCCTTGCCGCGATATTTGGTCAGCAGAATGTGCCCAGCTTCGTAGAGCGCGCGCCGCACCGCCTGATCGCCCATTTTCGAGATCGCCCCCTGACGGTCGGTCTTGCCCGACTGCCAGCGCTTCGGCGTCAGCCCAAAATAGGCCCCGACCAACTTGGCGTTGGCGAAGCGCGCCGGATCATCGATCGCCGTCTTGAAGCTCAAGGCCGCAATCGGCCCAACCCCTGGAATACGCAAAAACCGCCGGCAAAGTTCGTCGCGGGCAACGACGCCGATCACCAGCTTGTGCAGCCGCGCGATCTCCTCGACCAAGACGGTGCGCACCCGCAGCATCGCCTCGACCAGGCCCGACAGAACCGCGTCGTCGCCGACCAGCTCACGCGCCCGCGCCCCAAAGCCGTGCTTGTTGCAAACCCCCATCCGAAGCCCAAAAATCTTCAGCGATTGGCGGATCGAGTTTTCGACATCG
>DDSN01000102.1:0-214 GCA_002343395.1 Hyphomonadaceae bacterium UBA2389
CCTGGTGCATGCAGACCGGGATGTTGGGATAGAGCTCGACCAGCGCGTCGATGAGGCGGGCCAGCACGATGTCATTGGCGTAGGAGCGCGCGCCGCGGCTCGCCTGGATGATGACCGGCGCGTTCACCTGCTCGGCCGCCTCCATGATGGCGAGGCCCTGCTCCATATTGTTGATGTTGAAGGCGGGCAGGCCGTAGTCGTGCTCGGCGGCGTG
>DDSN01000102.1:266-30125 GCA_002343395.1 Hyphomonadaceae bacterium UBA2389
CTTGCCTTCCATCCATTCCAGGAAGGCTCCGCCGGCGGTCGAGATGAAGGTGAAGTCGGCGCTCACCCCGGCGTGGTTCAGCGCCGCGACCGTGTCGCCGCCGCCCGCCACCGCGATCAGCCTGCCGGCCTTGGCGAGGCTCGCGGCGTGCTTGGCGGCGGCCACGGTGCCCCTGTCGAAGGGCGGCATCTCGAAGACCCCGAGCGGCCCGTTCCAGATCAGCGTCGCCGAGGCGTCCATCGCGCGGGCAAGGCGTGCGACCGTCTCCGGCCCCGCGTCGAGGATGCGCTCGTGCTCGTCCACCTGGCCGAGCCCGCGCACTCGCGCCGCCGCGCCCGGCTGCATCACCTCGGCGGCGACGATATCGACCGGCAGCAGCAGCTCGCAGTTCGACCGGCCGGCCAGCGCGATGATCTCGCGCGCCGTCTCGGCCATGTCGCGCTCGCAATACGAGGCGCCGACCTCGTGGCCCTGCGCGAACAGGAAGGTGTTGGCCATGCCGCCGCCGATCGCCAGGCGGTCGAGCTTGCCGACGAGATTCTTCAGAAGGTCCAACTTGGTCGAGACCTTCGAGCCGCCGACGATGCCGAGGACCGGACGCTTCGGATTGCCGAGCGCCGCCTCCAGCGCCTCCAGCTCCTTCTGCATCGAGAGGCCGGCATAGGCCGGCAGGAGATGCGCGAGGCCCTCGGTCGAGGCGTGGGCGCGGTGCGCCGCCGAGAAGGCGTCGTTGACGTAGAGATCGCCGAGCGCCGCCATCTCGGCCGCGAGCGCCGGATCGTTCTTCTCCTCGCCGGCGTGATAGCGGGTGTTCTCCATCAGGATCACCCCGCCGGCCGGCAGCGCGTCGATCGCCGCCCTGGCGGCCGGGCCGATGCAGTCGTCGGCGAAGGCGACCGGCGCGCCCAGCAGCCTGGCGAGCGGCCCGGCCACCGGCTTCAGCGACATCTCGGGCACGCGCTTGCCCTTGGGCCGGTCGAAATGGGCGAGCAGCACCACTTTCGCGCCCTTCCACGACAGCGCCCGGATGGTCGGCAGCGCGGCCTTCAGGCGGGTATCGTCGCTGACCGCGCCGTCATGCATAGGCACGTTGAAATCGACGCGCACCAGCGCGCGCTTGTCCTTGACGTCGGCGTCGGCGAGGCGGCGGAAGCCCATCAGATCAGGCGCCCCATCGCGACGGCGGTGTCGGCCATGCGGTTGGAGAAGCCCCACTCGTTATCGTACCAGCTGAGCACCGACACGAATTTGCTTTCCATCACCTTGGTTTGGTCCATGTGGAAGATCGAGGAATGCGGGTCGTGGTTGAAATCCATCGAGACGTTCGGCGCGTTGGTGTAACCCAGCACGCCCTTCAGCGCGCCTTCGCTGGCGGCCTTTATGGCGGCGTTGACCTCGTCCTTCGTCGTCGCCTTCTTGGCCAGGAACTTGAAGTCCACGACGGAGACGTTCGGCGTCGGCACGCGGATCGAAATGCCGTCGAGCTTGCCCTTGAGATCGGGAATGACCAGGCCAATCGCCTTGGCGGCGCCGGTGCTGGTGGGGATCATGTTCAACGCCGCGGCGCGGGCGCGATAGAGATCCTTGTGCAGGGTGTCGAGCGTCGGCTGATCGCCGGTGTAGGAGTGGATCGTGGTCATCATACCGTGATCGATGCCGATCGCATCGTGCAGCACCTTCACCACCGGCGCGAGGCAATTGGTGGTGCAGGAGGCGTTCGAGATCACGACGTGATCCCTGGTGAGCCCCTGGTGGTTGACGCCATACACGACGGTGTAGTCCGCGCCGTCCACCGGCGCCGAGACGATGACGCGCTTGGCGCCGCCGTCGAGGTGGGCGGCGGCCTTGTCGCGGGCGGTAAAGATGCCGGTGCATTCGAGCGCGATATCGACGCCGAGGGCCTTGTGCGGCAGTTCGGCGGGGTTTTTGATCGCGGTGACCTTGATCTTGCCGCGGCCGATGTCGATCCAGTCCTCGCCCGACTTGACCTCGCCCGGAAATTTGCCGTGGACGCTGTCGTAGCGCATCAGGTGGGCGTTGGTTTCGACCGGCCCGAGGTCATTGATGGCGACCACCTCGATGTCGGTGCGTCCCGCCTCGTGGATGGCGCGCAGCACGTTGCGGCCAATGCGCCCGAAACCGTTGATGGCCACCTTCACGCTCATGAAATCGCTCCTTCGATTGGTTGAGCGGTGGATAGACCGAGCGACCCGCCGGGTCCAGGCAGGCGGGCGCGCGGCGCTTTCAACGAATCGGCATTTGTCGTAACATTTTGTCGCAATGAGCGAGTCTCCCTCCCTCGACGCGCAAGCTGCGCGGCTTTCGGCGGCGCTCGACGCGATCGAGGCGGCGCTGGAGGCTCTGGAGCTGAGCGCCGACCCTGACGCCGTGGCGGCGGCGCTGGCGGGGCCGGTGCGCGCCTTCGACACTGCCGCGAAGGAGGCGCTGCCCTGATGCAGGTCACCATTCTGGGGCAAAATATCGATATCGCCTGCGCGGGGCGCGACCAGAAACGGCTCGCCGATCTGGCCGCCGCGCTGGAGCAGCGGCTCGGGCGCTACCCGGAAGATCTGGACGCGACGCGCAGGCTGGCGTTGGCGGCGCTCGCGCTCATGGACGAAGCGCAGACCACGGGCGCGGCGCTGGCGCTCGCGCGCAGCGAAATCGAGCGCCTTACCGACATGCTGGTGGACGCCAAGCTCGAGGCCGCGAACGCCTGTCCGGTCGACGAAGAACGCGGGCGCGTCAGCGCTTTGCGTTTGGGCGCTTGAGAGCGCCGCGCGCCGCGCCTAGATTCGACGCGGGCGGTTGCTGCGGCGTGCGAGAGGCGCTTTCATCCCTGGGACCGTATCATCTCTCTCGGGAGCTGGCTCTGTTCCGGACCGTGGTCTGGAGCACCTGGCGCCCACCTAGTCTTGCTAGGGTTCGAGAGGATGAGCATTCCTTACGGCGCATGTGGCGCCGCCCAACCCACGCCGTGCCGCGCGGCGCCTCCCCCGTGAACGGGGGAGGAAAGGTGGCGCCATGATCGATCCCGCTCTCGAAGCCGCGAAGGCGGACGCTCGCATGACCATGCGGGCCGAACGCGCGTTGGTCGATCCGCGCGGCGCGGCGCTCAAGCTGATTGAACACTTCCCCATGGAGCTGGCGCGCCTGTCGCCTGCGGTCGGTTATTGGCCGGTTGGCGGCGAGATCGACGACCGCCCCCTGCTCGCCGCGCTCGCGAAAGCGGGCTGCGTCGTCGGCCTGCCGCGCATGCAGAGCCGCCACGGGCCGGCGCGCTTTCTGGTGTGGCGCGGGACCGAGGCGCTCTCGGCGGATGCGTTCGGCGTGCCCTCGCCGCCGCAAACGGCCGAGGCCGTGCAGCCGAAACTGATCCTTACGCCGCTGCTAGCGTTCGACCGCGCCGGGCGGCGGCTCGGCCAAGGCGGCGGCCACTATGACCGCATCATTTCGCTGCATCGCGCGCATGGCGCGGTGGCGGTGGGCCTCGCATACGCCGAGCAGGAGATGGGCCAAGTGCCGGCCGGCGCTCACGATGCGCTTCTGGACTGGGTGATCACGCCAAGCGAGGCGGTGCGATGCGGGTGAGCGCGTTGCCCCCATCTACAATCGTCATTCCGGGGCGTCGCGTGCCGCGACGCCCCGGAATGACGAAAAGAGGCGGCATCGGCGTTTGGCGGGACGCCCAGGACCGAGTTTGGCCCAGAGCCGCCGTTCGCATCCAACTCTCCGAGCGCCCGCATCAAGGTCAGGCGTTGGCTCGCCACCCCACCGGTGAGACGCGACGATCGGTTCAACTGGCATAGCGGTGAGTTCAAAGTGGCTGAGTCTGGCGAAAACTGGTTTGTCGAGGCCCCCGGCGACATCCACCGCATAGAAGCTTGCCTTACCGGTGTGGCGTACGCTCCCCACCGCCACGACACCTATACAATCGGCATCACGTTGAGCGGCATTCAAAGCTTCACTTATCGTGGCGCTGAAAGAGTTTCTTATCCTGGTCAGATCGTCATCCTGCACCCCGACGAACAACATGACGGCCGCGCCGGCGACGGAGAGGCCTTTCGTTATCGCGCCGCCTACATCTCTCCCGCCGATGTCCAAGAAGCGCTGAACGGTCAGGCGTTGCCGTTCGTTGAAGGCGGCGTTTCGATTGACGAAGGGCTGCATCGAGCGGCTGCAGCTTTGCTGGAAGATTTCCAGCGGCCGTTGTCGAGACTCGAGTACCAGGACGCCCTCTACGACTTGGCGCTCGCCTTGCAGACGAGCGCGGGCGCGGCCGTCGCCATCAAGCGGGCCAATCGTGAAGCGGCCGCCGGTGCGCGCGATTACATAGAGGCCAATCTCTCACGTGGATTCTCGCTTGAAGAACTGGAGCGCGCGACAGGCCATTGCCGCTGGCAATTGTCGCGGGATTTTCGCGCGATGTTCGGCACCAGTCCGTACAGATACCTCACCTTGCGGCGGCTCGACATTGCGCGGCGCATGATGCGCGACGGCGGCGCGATCGCCCAAATCGCCCACGATTGCGGCTTTTCGGACCAGAGCCATTTCGGGCGAGTGTTCAAGCAGGCCTATGGGTTACCGCCGAAAGCTTGGCTTAGGGGCGTGCGACGCCCGCACGATCGTTCTAGAACGACATAATTCGTTGGCGCACTGAAGCGCCATGAAGACAACATCGCTGTTTTCGCCAGAGCCCGCGAAGGGATGGATTCCCTGGGGAGCGTTGGCGCCGTTTCTTTTGATCTTCTTTGTGGCCGCGCCGGTGATTTTGACCGATGCGCCGTTCATTCAGTGGGGATTCGTGGACGATCGCGGCAATCCGATTGGCGCGTTCGGCCTTTATGCCTTCCTGCTCATCCCGTTCGCGATAACCGGTGCGTTGGTGCTCGCGTGGGTGCTGTTCGTCGAACGCCGGCCGCTCCGCACCATCGGCTTGACGCCGAGCGGCGGGGCGATGTCGTTTGCGCGCGGACTAGGGATTGGCGTCGCGACCATCGGCGCGATCGTCGCTGCGATCTGGGCGGCGGGCGGATACCAACCGCGCGGATTTGCGGGCGCGTTCTCTGCGCCACATGACTTGATCAGCATCGGCATTCTATTTCTGTGTTTTGCGGTTCAGGCCGGTGTTGAGGAGATCATCTTTCGCGGTTGGCTGATGTCCGCGCTTGCACGCAAGTTCAATGTCGCCCTAGCCGTCATCCTGACATGCGCGGTGTTCACGTTGCTGCACTATGGTCGAGGCCAGGAATTGCTGGTCACGGCAGGTGTATTTCTGTTTTCGGCTTTCGCATGCCTCTGGGCGCTCAAGGCTCGCAACATCTGGGGTGTCATGGGATGGCATATCGGGTGGAATTGGCTGCTCGCGACAGGCTTCGAATTGCCGGTTACCGGATTTGACTCGGGCGTGTCGGCGCTACTGGTCAAGCTCGTGCCGCTCGGGCCAGACATCCTCACCGGCGGTGCGCAGGGACCCGAAGCTAGCGTTGTTTGTCTGCTATTCTTCGCTTGCGCGATCGCAACCCTTCTCTGGCGACTGCGGAACAGCGCCCACCAAGCGCGGAACGGCCTGACTGTGGCTTAAAACTTGAGCTCGCGCCCAGCGCGGCTTGTACGGTCGGTTCGGCCTCTGCGATCGGCGGGTATCGGCGGATTTCAGACTGTGGGCAGCGCCTTGAGAAACGGCGAACTCCCCGCTAGAAGCTCCGCTCCATGGCCGGCCATTCAAAATTCGCGAACATCCAGCACCGCAAGGGCGCGCAGGACAAAAAGCGCGCGCAGATGTTCACCAAGATCGCCCGCGAAATTCAGGCGGCGGTGAAAGTCGGTGGCGCCGACCCGGCCTCGAACCCCCGCCTGTTCCGCGCCATGGCGGCGGGGCGCGCCGTTAACATGCCGAAGGACAACATTCAGCGCGCCGTCGATCGCGGCTCGGGCGCCGGCGCCGAGCAGCTCGATGAAATCCGTTACGAAGGCTTCGGCCCGGGCGGCGTGGGCGTGATTGTCGAAACGCTGTCGGACAATCGCAACCGCACGGCCGGCGAAGTGCGCGCGGCGTTCGCGAAGAACGGCGGCAATTTGGGCGAAAGCAACTCGGTGTCGTTTGCCTGGAAGCGCGTCGGCGAAATCCGCTTTCCGCTTTCCGCGGCGAGCGAAGACGCGATGCTGGAGGCGGCGATCGAAGCGGGTTGCGACGATTGCGTCGCCGAAGGCGAAGACCATGTCGTCACCTGCGATATGGCCGCCCTCGCCGCCGCCGCGCAGGCGCTCTCGCACAAATTTGGCGACCCGGCTTCGGCGAAGTTCGTCTGGCGCACCGAGATCGCCATCCCCGTCGAAGGCGAAACCGCCGAGACGCTGATGAAGCTGCTCGATCAACTCGACGATCTCGACGATGTGCAGGCGGTCTATTCGAACGAAGACATCAGCGAGGCTGAACTGGCGCGTCTCAGCGCCTAAACCTTCCCGCCCCAGTGGAAGCGTGAACCCCGCGCGCCCGGCGGCTGGAGAAAGAGCGCGCGCCGCGCGCGCCGTCGGCGCACATTTCAGCAATGTTCTCCGCGCGCCAGAGCGCCGACCTTGCCGTGGCCTTCGGCGACCTCGCCTTCGCCGTAGGGGTGTTCGCGTGCGGCCTTTTCGACGCCCCGGTTTGGACAGCGGGACTAGCGGGCGCCGGCATGGTGGCGTATTGGGCGGCCAGCCGGCGGCGCATCCTGCGCCGTCTTCCGTCGAAGGCGCGGGCAAACCAGACGGCCATCGCGCTCTTCGTCGTCATTGCGATTCAGGCCGGCGCCTATTGGCTGGGCCTGGGCGTCGGAGGAGCGATCTAATCCCATGAGCCAGATTTCGATGCACGCGTTCAGCGCGCCCACGTTCGCGCGCATGTTGCGCAATCTCTCCGCGATGCTCGCGAAGGCGGAGGCGCACGCCAAGGCGAAGAACTTCGATCCGGCCGTATTGCTGAACGACCGCTTGGCGCCGGACATGTTCACGCTGACGCGGCAGGTCCAGATCGCGACCGATCACGCCAAAGGCGCGATGGCGCGGCTCGCCGGCAAGCAACCGGAGGTGATTCCCGATACGGATACGACTATCGCCGACTTGCAGGCGCGCATCGCCAAGGTGATCGCTATCGTTGAGAGCATCACGCCCGCGCAGCTCGAAGGCGCCGACAAGCGCGAGATCAGCATTAAGATCCCCAACCAGGAGCTGAAGTTTTCCGGCATTGACTATCTGAACGGCTGGGCGCTGCCGAACTTCTACTTCCACATGACCATGGCCTACGCGATCCTGCGTCACAACGGCGTCGAGCTGGGCAAGCGCGACTTCTTGATGAGCTAAGGCAGCGCGCGCTTCGTTCGGCGCGCCATTCAGGGATGACGCAAATGAGTTTTCGCCGCATCGAAGACGCCCCATCGGGCAAGACCGCACTGGTTCGCGTTGATTTCAACGTACCGATGAAGGATGGCGCGGTGAGCGACGACACCCGCCTGCGCGCGGCGCTGCCGACCATTCACGCGCTGCAAGCCAAGAGCTGCAGAATAGCCCTGCTCGCGCACTTCGATCGGCCCAAGGGCAAGCGCGTGCCGGAAATGTCGCTGAAGCCGGTAGCGCCCGCGCTTGCGAAACTACTCGGCGCGACCGTCGCCTTCGCCGACGATTGCGTGGGCGAAGCGGCGAAAGGCGTGATTTCCGCACTGCCGGCCGGCGGCGTCATTCTGCTTGAGAACACGCGCTATCACGCGGGCGAGGAGAAGAACGATCCGGCGCTGGCGAAGGAGATCGCCGCGCTCGGCGACTTCTACGTCAACGATGCGTTCTCCGCCGCGCATCGCGCGCATGCGTCGACAGAAGGCCTCGCGCGCATCCTGCCCGCCTACGCCGGCAAGCAGATGGAACGTGAGCTCAATGCGCTTGACGCCGCGCTCGGCAAGCCGAAGCGCCCGGTGCTTGGCATCGTCGGCGGCGCGAAGGTCTCGACCAAGCTCGACTTGTTGCAGAACTTGATCGCGAAACTCGACCGCCTCGCCATCGGCGGGGGCATGGCCAACACGTTTCTGTACGCACAGGGGCGCGACATCGGCGGCTCGCTCGCCGAAAAGGACATGGTCGACACCGCCCGCGCGATCATGGACGCCGCCAAGGGCAAGTGCGAACTGCTGCTGCCCGTGGATGTTGTCGTCGCGACCGACGTGAAACCAGGCGCGGCCGCTCGTACCTGCGGACTCGACGGCGTCGGCGCGGACGAAAAAATCCTCGATGCCGGCCCTGAAACGGTAAGGCGCTTGCTTGCGGCCATGGATGAAAGCGCAACGTTGATCTGGAACGGACCGCTCGGCGTGTTCGAAGTGCCGCCGTTCGACAGAGCGACGGTCGACGCCGCCAAACATGCGGCGGCGCGCGCCAAGGCCGGCGCGCTGGTCGCGGTGGCCGGCGGCGGCGATACCGTCGCCGCGCTCAACCACGCGGGCGTCGCCGACGATATGACGTTCGTGTCAACGGCCGGCGGCGCGTTTCTGGAGTGGATGGAAGGCAAGGCCCTCCCCGGCGTCGAGGCGCTCCGCTCCTGAGCGAGAGCGCGCGCTGACAGCGCTGTCGGCATAGCTGCTATTAACGAGCGGCCTTTCGCGCCCGCTTCCTTTCCGCCTAAGGTGCGGCCACGATTTCAAGCACCTAAGAGAGGATTTCCGGGCCCATGGCGCGCATCACGCTTCGACAGCTTTTGGACCACGCCGCCGAGCACGAGTACGGCATCCCCGCGTTCAACATCAACAACATGGAACAGGGCCTGGCCATGTTGGAGGCCGCCGACGAGGTCAACGCCCCTGTCATCATCCAGGCGAGCCGCGGCGCGCGCTCCTACGCCAATGATGTCATGCTGAAATATCTGATCGATGCGCTGGTCGAGATGTACCCGCACATCCCGATCTGCATGCACCAAGACCACGGCAACAGCGAAGCCACCTGCGCGACCGCGCTGCAATACGGCTTCACCAGCGTGATGATGGACGGCTCGCTCGAAGCGGACGGCAAAACGCCGGCAAGCTATGAGTACAACGCCGCGATCACGCGGCGCGTGGTCGATATGGCGCATTGGATCGGCGCGTCGGTCGAGGGCGAGATCGGCGTGCTTGGGTCGCTCGAAACCGGTAGCGGCGAAAAAGAAGACGGCCACGGCTTCGAGGGCAAGCTCGGGCATGACCAGCTGCTGACGGACCCCGACCAGGCGGTGGCGTTCGTGGAAGCGACCCACGTTGACGCGCTCGCGATCGCCATGGGCACCAGCCACGGCGCCTACAAGTTCACGCGCAAGCCGGACGGCGACATCCTGGCCATGCACGTCATTGAAGCCGTGCATAAGCGCCTGCCAAACACGCATTTGGTCATGCACGGCTCCTCTTCGGTGCCGCAGGATTTGCAGGACATCATCAACGAGTTCGGCGGCGGCTTGCCACGCACCTGGGGCGTGCCCGTCGAGGAAATTCAGCGCGGCATCAAGCTTGGCGTACGCAAGATCAATGTCGACACCGACAATCGTCTCGCCATGACTGGCGCGATCCGGAAGGTGCTTTGGGAGAAGCGCGACGAATTCGATCCGCGCGCCTATCTGAAGCCGGCCAAGGAAGCGATGCGCAAGATCTGCAAGCAACGCTTCGTGGAGTTCGGCGCCGCGGGTTGGGCTGACAAGATCAGGCCGCTGCCGATGTCGGCGATGGCGAAACGTTATGCGGCAGGCGAGTTCGCGCCGCGGATCGACGCCGCGCGGGTCGCCGCCGAATAGCCTAAGCGCGCATTAACCGCGCCTGCTGCCCGAACTCTTAGGGCTGGCCGTGGTATGGCTTCGCGTTTCGCGAGGCGCGGCGTGCATTTGGTAAAGCTCCTGTTCGGCTTCCAAGGTCGTATCAATCGCGGCCAGTTCTGGCTGGGCAACACGCTCGCCGGCATGGGCGGCGTCATGCTTGTGTACGCCGTTGGATACGGCTTCGGCGCGGCCAAGGAGACGCTGGCGCTGTCCTGGCTGTCGCTCCCATTCATCCTCGTCGCCATGACTTGGAGCAGCTACGCGCTGCAGGTGAAGCGTTTCCACGATCGCGGCCGCAGCGGCTATTGGGTGCTCGCGCCGCTAGCGCCGGCGAGCATGATCGTCGGCGCGGTGCTGGCTGGCATCGGCGACAACATCAAACCCGCGCTGATGCTGCCGGAGTTGATGCTCTGGTTCGCCATTCTAGGCTTGATCAATCTGTGGTTCTTGGTCGACCTTGGCATGCTGCCAGGCGTCGACGGTCCAAACAAATACGGCCCACCGCCGGGCGCCGGTTCCGTAGCTGTCGCGGCCTCCACCCCGGAGAACTCCCAACTCCGCAACGCAGCGCGCGCGATCGATCGTGCGATCGGCGATCAACCATCCGCGCCGCCAGCGCCGAGGTCGGCGCCCGCCGCCTACGCGCCCGCGCCGCTTGCGCCTTCCCCCGTCGCGTTCGGCAGAAAGCCAGCGACTTAAGCGTCCCAGGATTGTTCACGCCAAACGGTGCGGCTAGAAAAATACATGCGCCGCGCCCGTCTTTATCTGATCACGCCGCCATCCATCGAACTCGATACATTCTCGTCTGCGCTCCAAGATGCGCTCGCAGGCGGCGATGTCGCCTGCGTGCAGCTGCGCTTGAAAGACGCGCCCGACGCCGAAGTGTTGCGCATTGGCGCGACGCTGAAGCGGATTGTTCAAGACGCTAGCGCGGCCTTCATTCTCAATGATCGCCCCGATCTCGCGGCGAAACTCGATGCGGATGGCGTTCATGTCGGCCAGAGCGACGCAAGCACTGCGCAGGCGCGCGCGCAGCTGGGCAAGGACAAAATCGTCGGGGCGACCTGCCACAACTCGCGCCATCTCGCGATGGAAGCCGCCGAGGCCGGCGCCGATTACGTAGCGTTTGGCGCGTTTTACCCAACGGAGACGAAAGAACCGATCCACTGGGCGGACCCTGAAATCCTGGAGATTTGGCAGGAGACGATGGAGACGCCGTGCGTCGCGATTGGCGGCATCACCATCGACAACGCCGAACCCCTGGTGCGCGCCGGCGCCGACTTCCTGGCCGTGAGCGCCGGCGTTTGGCACCATCCGGAGGGACCGCGGGCGGCGGTGGCCGCTTTCAATGCGCTGTTTGACCGGCTTGAGGCATAATGGCGGCTCAAGGAGGCTCGCCCCATGCCGTCAACCGCCGCGGACTTGCTCGAAGAATTGCGTCAACGCGCCAAGCAGCGCCCTGTTCCCAGTTCGCCCACGCCGACGACGACCGGCCAACGCGCCGCTGACGCCATAGCCGCGCTGGTGGGGTCCTGGCCGTTCATCATAGTTCAAAGCGCGATGCTGCTCGGTTGGGTCGCTTTCAATGCATTGAGCGCATCTCGCGTTGATCCCTATCCCTTCATTCTGCTCAACCTGCTGCTCTCGACGCAGGCCGCCTACACCGCGCCCGTCATCATGATGAGCCAAAACCGCCAAGCCGAGATCGACCGGGAACGCAGCATCGAGGATTTCGAGATCAATCGCAAAGCCGAGCTCGAAATCGAAACGCTTCACGAAAAGATCGATCTCCTGCGCGAACAGGAAATCGCGGCATTGACCGCTTCAGTGGAAAGGCTGACGCGTTTGTTGGAGGAGCGGACTCAGCGATAGGCCGTCCAGGCGGCTTTGTCCTCGCTGCAATTCATCGTGATCACCTGCCCTTGCGCCACGAACAGGCCCATGCACTCGGTGACGGCGGTCGACGAAAGCGCGCTTCCGAAAATCTTGAACAACGATGCGCCGACGATGTCGGACGTGTTGTGCGCGTACTCGTAGCCGATGATGTTTCCGTTTGCATCAAGGAAGCGACGGTTCACTTGGACAACCTGCGACGCGCTGTTTCGACACGGCTGTTGCTGGGCGCGATTTCCAGTCGTTTGAGACAGGCTGAGACAAAGCCCCGAGGTCGCGGACGCAATGCCGAAACGATCAGCCCCCAATCCGAAAGCGACCCAAGCCGTCCGCGACGCGTCGCTGCAATTGCCGACATCGACAAACGCGCCCGCGCTTAAGGCGTTGTTCGCGACATGCGCGCAGCTGTTGCGGTCATAGATGGAGCGCAGACCAAGCGCCCGTTGATCCTGCGCGCTCGCGCTCCATGCAAACGGCGCACCGCCCGCCGCGCTGAGCGGAAATCCGCGGCCGCCGCTTTGTCCGCTTGCGCTGAGCACGCCGCGCCATATCTGCGATGGCTGGCCGTTGTGGGAGCGGATGAACACGACGGTGCCCGCCGGCGCCGCGTAGTGGCCAGAAACCGCCTCGCCCCACAAATGCCCCTCGAACGCGCCGTCGGAAGGCGCGCGCAAAACAAGCGGCCCGGCTTCCGCGCCGACCGTCGCGTTGACGCCCGCGAGCGGATTGGTGACGAGCGGCGAGGCCGCCGTCGGTATGGTCGGAAGCGTAGCGTCGGGCGTACATGGCGGACGCAGACAAACGCTCGGCGCCGGACTGACGGTGCGAAAACCGAGCGCGTTTTGCGTCGCCGATCCCTCGCCCGGCGCGCTCTTCAACCAATGCGCCATGCCAATCCAATTGCGCGCTGAATAATCATAGTCGGCCGTGATCGCTTGCACGGCGGTAGCGCCACGGTACCGCAACAGCGCCAGGGATCGCGCCGGTTGCCCGTCGGGACTGAAAGACACCGTGAAATAGTATCCCTCCACCCGCGCGCCGAGCAGCGTTCCCGTGACGGGTCCGCTGCGGTGGGGGTTGTAGCGCAGCACCATCGTGCCCGCCGTCGGCCCAACCCGCACGTCGTGCAGAAAATCCATGGCGGCCGCCTCATTCAGGGAGGGCGGCGGCGTAATCGTCTGCGCACCCGACGACGGCGCACAGACCAAGGCTACGCTTGCCGCCATCGACGCCAGAATGCCCGCTGCGCGCATGATCCGCCTCCGTCCGACAATGATGCGCCGACGCTAACACACCCGCCCGCGACGTCATGGTGATCCCAGGCGTCTTACCTCGTTTTCACCTTCATGGATCCTGCGGCCAGGCAGACGCACGCACGCGCGCCAGGTGTCGCTCATGCACGGCGCGTTCGAGATCGTCGTGACCGCCTTCGAGAAAGACATGCTTTTGAAAATACCCGCGACCGGGCAGGCCGGCGTTCTTGCCCACGACAAGCGCGCCCAGCGGCGGTTCGCGGCGTGCGCGGTTTTGCTCCGCGATCGCGTCCAGCGCGCCCCAGAGCGAGTGCTGATCGAAGTCGCGCATGTCGATCCGTTCCGCTTCCGCCGCGCCGCGCAGCAGCGCTTCGACTTCGCGATATGTGAACGGCGCGTCGCCCGCACGCGCGCGGCGCACCAAGATCTGCCGCAAGAGCGCGACAAGCTCTTCGTTGCGGCCGCCGCCGCGTCGCCGCGCATTGCGGGCGATGTCGCGCTTCGCGGTGAGCTGTTCGATGCGCTGTAAGACGCGCTGTAGCTCGACATTATCGGGCGCGCCGTCCCACTTGGTGAGATCGGCCGCTTGGATGGCGTCAAACGGCGCCACCGGCGCACACCAGTGCAGCATCACCGGCACCAGCACGCCGCGCCGCAACCCGACCTCGGCCTCGCGCTTGACCCAGGGCGAGGCGGTCGCCGCGAAACTCCAGCAGACGACCATGGCGGCGGCGGCTTCCGCCTCTTCCATGATGCGCGCCTCCCAGGCGGCGCCCACCTCGATGCCGGCGTCAAACCAGACCGACAGCTCCAAATCGATCAGAAGCCCCGTCAGCGTCTCGACCCGCGCCCTGTCCTCGCGCTTGTAGGAAATGAACACGTCAGCCATGGGGCGGGGATAAGCCGCGCCGCGGCCCCCAGAAACCCCTCGCGGCGGTAATCTGGTCTAGAGCGCGATCCGATTGAATCGGATCGCGCTCTATGTTTTTGTTTGGCCGCATTTTCTTACGCCGAACCGGCGTCCACTTCGTCGGAAAATGCTCTAGGAAAACGCCGCGAACCCGCCTACCTGAAGGCCATCGAAAATACCGACTGCCGAGAGTTATCCACATGGCCGATTTCCCCGCCCGCCTCGACGACGCCGACAAGCCGCCCGCGGAAGCCCGCAATGCGCCGGATGTCGTGGAGAAGGCGTTGTTCGATGCGCGCGTGGTGATGCTCACCGGCGAAGTAAACGACATGCAGGCGCGGCGCGTCACCGAACGGCTGTTCGCGCTGTCCGCGCAAAGCGCCGACCCGATCACGTTCGTCATCTCATCGCCGGGCGGCCACGTCGAAAGCGGCGACATGATCCATGACGTGATCAAGTTCATCGACGCGCCGGTGCGCATGCTTGGCACCGGCTGGGTTGCCAGCGCCGGCGCGCTGATCTACTGCGCCGCGCAGCGCGAGAACCGTTACTGCCTGCCGAATACGCGCTTCCTGTTGCATGAGCCCCGCGGGGGCGTAGGCGGCATGGCCAGCGACGTTGAGATCCAGGCGCGGGAAATCCTGAAAATGCGCGAGCGCCTGAATCGCATCTTCGCCGAAGCCACGGGCCAGCCGATCGATAAGATCAAGCGCGACGTCGATCGCGACTACTGGATGCAGGCGGAAGAAGCGAAGGCGTACGGCCTGGTGGGCAAGATCGTGCGGAGCCAAAACGAGGTGCGGTAACGCAGATGTATAGCCTCCATCAATACAATGGACCGAAGGAGGTTCATTACCTGTTTGTAGATGGCGGGTGCCTAAGGGCAGAAATCGATCAGCTGACGGCAAAATACTGTCCATCGCACCCCATCGAGTTGGACTACAGCAGGTTGGCTGCACCATACTCGAAAGTCTTCTACTACGACGCAGTACCAGTACGCGAGGCAGGCGAGGCCGAGGATACATACTCAGAGCGTACAAGGGCGCAGCGTGAGTTACTGGATCGCCTAGGCAACCTAGATCGCTTCCATGTCTACGAAGGCGATGCCCGCAAAAGACGAAGCAAAGGCGGCATGGAACAAAAGAAGGTGGACGTGCTTATCGCCGTTGACATGTTAACTCATACCTTCCGACGTAACATGCATCGAGCGACGCTGCTTACCGGTGATGTGGACTTCAAGCCTCTGATCGACGCGCTGGTCAGGGAAGGCATGTTCGTCAATCTATGGTACCCCCCTAAATCAACAAGCCGCGAATTGACAGACGCTGCGGATGGAAGAGTGCGGCTGGATGTGCGATCGCTGTCCGAACTCACCACCCAGAGATTTCGGCAGTTATCTCAGATCCCGAGTTCGCAGTTCGGCTATGCCCGTCGGCCTGACACGCAACCTTATTTCTCTTGGGTGGATCAGCACCACGAAGAGTGTCAGTTGTTTCGTCGCGGCGAGTTCCACGAACTGGTCGCGAGGGTGGAATCTAACGGTAATAAGCAAATACTGATTACCCACCGCGACATCGACAAAGTCGCAATGTACGCCGCTGATGCCTTCGATTTGATTGTTCCCAAGAATGTAAAGGAAGCGGCATAGAGGAGGTGGCTTGAGTGTAGTCGTCGCCCTTGCCCTCGCCGCTTGCTTCGGCACGCCGCAACCCGTCGCGATCGAGGGCTTCAGCGACCACGCCATGGAGCCGTTCATAACGCGTGACGGCCAGACGCTCTTCTTCAATAACCGCAACGAGCCTCCGCGCGAAACCGATCTGCACTGGGCGACGCGCATTGATGCGACGCGATTTCGCTATCGTGGCCGCATCGCCAGCGCGAACTCGCCAGAACTCGACGGCGTCCCCTCGCTCGCGCGCGACGGAACCTTCGCGTTCGTGTCGTTGCGCGCCTTCGCCGATCGCCACGCGACGTTGTGGAGCGGGCAATGGCGGGACGGCCAGGTTTCGCAGTTGGCGCTACAGACGGCGCTCTCCCCCGGCGCGCCGCCACGCTTCAATATGGACGCCGAAATCTCCGCGAGCGGCGATCGGCTCTACTTCACGGACAATGTGTGGGGCATCCTGGCGCCGCGAACATCGGACCTGCGCGTGGCGGTGCGCGATGGCGGCGCATTGCGGCGCGCGCCGGAGTTGGATCGTTGGTTCGCGACTGTGAACACGCCAAACGCGCTGGAATTCGCGCCCGCGACCTCCGAAGACGAACGCGAACTTTACTTCACGCGCCTGACGACGCGCTTCCTGCAACCGCCGCGCTTTGAGATTCTCGTCGCGACGCGCGAGCACGCGGATGAGCCTTTCGGGACGCCGCTGCCTATCCGAGCGCTTGCAGGCTACGTCGAAGCGCCCAGCGTGGCGCCGGACGGCGCGCTCTATTTCCACGCCAAGATCGGCGAACGATTCCGCATCATGCGCGCGGAACGCCGCTGCCGCTAAACAGCCTTGAAGTGCGCATCCAGAAACGCGCGCGCGGTCGCCCAATCGCTCGCGCGCACGCCATGGCCGCCGGGGCGAAGGTAAAACGCGATATCGGCATCGAGATTGGTGGAGCGCATGTCCGCCTGATCGAGACCAACGCGCCCAAACAGCGCATACACGGGGCTCGCCGCCTCGGCGGCGCGAAACGCGCCCGCGGGATCGGACCAACGATCGAGCGTCGCGCCATTCAGCAAAATGGGCCGAGGCGCGATCAGCGCGAGCAGCAGATGCTGATCAATTTCATCGCTCACCCCCTCGGTCTCCACCACGCGTGGGAACCAGTGCGGATAACGGCGGAACAGGCCGCGCAGGGTTTCGCCGACGTGCGATTCCGAAGGCGAGGCCCCCAACCTTCCGGACTGGTTGGCGATGACCGCGCCAATGCGCATGTCCGTCGCGGTCGCCCACAGCGCCGCCTTGCCAAAGCGAGAATGCCCAAACACCGCGATGCGCGAAGCGTCGATGCCCGGCTCCCGCGAGACGACATCCACCACGCGCGAGATCGCCCAAGCCCATGCGCCCACCGCGCCAAGCCGATCCGCTGACGCGTCGGGCAGGCGCGCGAGCGCGGCGACGGCGAGGCGCGCGTCGTCGGGCGCAATCTCGCCGGGTGAAAAGGTTGCTACCGCGTAGCCATGGCTAAGCAGCTCGCGAAAAGCGGGTCGAACGATGTGCGCGCCCTGCATGGCGCGGGCGAGCGCGCGGCCAACTAAGGTGCGGCAGCGCGGCGCCAGCCATACAGGCTCGGCGAGCGCGCGGTAGCGACGCCCGACGGCTGCGGCGTTACCGCAAAAATTCGGCGCGATCACAACCGGGACCGAACCGCGTATCTGGCGCGGCGTCGCCACCAGCAGCGCGAAAGACGCATCGCCGCGCGGGCCATGCACAACGAGCTGCAGCTCCTCCAGGCGCCCGAGGCCGCCAAAGGCGTGTTCGTCAATGACGCGCCGACGTGCGATCGCCGGAGGCGTGGCCGCTGGCGGCGAACCGTAAACAAAGTTTTGAAAAGCCGCCCTGAGAAGCGGCGCCCTGCGCACCATCCATTCCTCGGCGCTGGTGATGGGCGGGTCGCCCTCGAAGGCGCTAAGCGGTGAAGGCCCAGGCAACGGGCCGTCCACCGACAGCGGCGCGACGCGAAGGCTGAACTGCGCCACCCAGAGCGCCGCGATGACCACCAGCAGTGCGCCAAACCAGCGGAAGCGCATGGCGTGCTCCGTTCGTCCTGCCGGTCATTTCGCGGGTCCGGGACGGCTCGTTACACGCGATTCCCGCCAAAAACGCTTAACAACCGGCAAATGTAACGGGACCTTAAAGGGGGGCGTGTTAGCCACAAGGCAATCGGCGCAACACTCGGCCAAAGAAGTGTGCGCCGCATGGGTTGGTGGAGACAAACATGCGCTTCAAAACAGCGGCGAGCGCGCTCGCCCTTATGCTTGCGGCCTGCGGCGGCGGCGCGAGCGAGAACGCCCATCAGGAAGACAGTCACGGCCAAGCCGCGGAGCATGCGGATGCCGGCAACCATGGACCGACGCTCGGGCCCGCTGACGCGCACGCGGCGGCGACGCCTCACGCGGCTGCCGATGCGAGCGCCCACTGGGACTACGCCGACCAAGCCGGCTGGACGCACGTCGCGGGCTTGTGCGCGACTGGTCACGAGCAATCGCCGATCAATCTGTCGAGCGCCGCGCCCATGGCGGAAACGCCCGATCTCGCGCCGCGCTATCTCACCGCGGCTGGCACGTTCGTGAATAACGGCCACACGCTGCAATTCACGCCCGAGAACGCCAATGCAATGCTCACCATTGGGCAAGACGCCTATGCATTCGCGCAGTTTCACTTCCACTCGCCGGCCGAACACACGCTCGATCGCCGCGCCTATCCGCTTGAGTTGCACTTCGTACACCGCAACAGCGCGGGCCAACTCGCGGTCGTCGGCGTGTTCATCGAGGAAGGCGCGGAGAATCCCGCGCTGGCCGCGTTGCTCACGGCGTTGCCCGTCGCAAGCGGCGATCAAAGCGCGACGCACGTTGAAATCGATATGAACACGCTGCTGCCGACGGATCGCGCGTACTATTCCTATGCGGGCTCGCTCACGACGCCGCCATGCGCGGAAGGCGTTCGCTGGAACGTGCTGCGCACGCCGCTGCAAGCATCCGCCGCGCAAGTCGCGGCGTTGCGCGAAGCGCTTGGTGCAAGCTCACGCCACGTGCAGCCGCTGGGCCAACGCACGGTGCTGCTCGGCAGCTGACGGCTTAGGCCTCACGGCCTAAGCGCACGCGAAACCTTGAAACCCAAGGCATTTCGCAGCCGCATGACTGAACGGTAAGCCCAGCGCCACGGAGTGGCGCCGGGCTAGCCGCATTTTCGCCCCGCGCAACCCTAGAAGCGATCCTTGAAGTCAGCGGGCCCTGGCCCCGGACGAAAGGGAGCAACAGGGTCCATGGCGCATCGTTGGATTGGACTGGCGCGACGCCGCGCGCCTCGTTCGCGTTTCAGCTTCAACCGCTTCTGCCGCGAAGGCGCCCGCGCCTTGGGAGCGGCGGGGATATTGTTCGCGGCGGCGGCGTTGAACTTCGCCATGTATCCGGACGCTTTGGCGCGCGCGATGGACACCAGCGCCGAGCTGATTGGCTTTGTCGACGACGCACCCACGGCGGGACCGGATGTTGCACCCCACGCCGCCGCGCTCAATGATGCCGAGGTGCGGCTGCTCGCGGCGACGGCTTGGGCCGAAGCGCGCTCCGAGGGCGAGGAAGGCATGCGCGCGGTGGCGCACGTCATTCTCAACCGCGTGGGCGGACGCTTCGGCGAAAGCGTCGAAAGCGTCGTACGCGCGCCATGGCAGTTCTCCGCGTGGAATCGCGGCGACCCCAACCGCCCGCTCGCCCAGAACCCGGAGCGCTACGCCACCAGCGGCGCCAATCTCGAAACCTGGGAGATCGCCCAGCGCGTGGCGCGGGAAGTGCTCAGCGGCCAATCCGTCGATCCGACCGATGGCGCGCTCTTCTATCACACGCGTGCGATCAGTCCGTGGTGGGCGCGCTATGGCGAGGGCCGTCGCGAAATCGGCGCGCACGTCTTTTACCGCGACGTGCCGAACCGGGCGCGGCAAGCGCCGGTAGTCACCGAAATAACGCAGACTTATCCGGGCGGCGCCAACATCGACGCCACGCCGCCTGCTCCACTGGCGCAGCCCGCGAGCGCGACACCGCTTCCGCCTGAGCCCCTCGCCACGCCTGCGACGCAAACACCGCTCGCCGCAGGCTCCTAACGCGCTCTGCTAGAGCCGAACGATCAGTGGCTCTCGCCGCGCCAGACTTGCTTGTAGGCGAGGTAGAGCAAGCCCGCGAGCACCAGCAAGAAGCTGATCACGATAATGCCCATGCGCTTGCGCGCTTCCATATGAGGATCAGCGGCCCATTGCAGGAAAGTGGTGACGTCGGCGGCGTATTGCTCAACCGTGGTCGGCGACCCATCCGCGTAAGCCACCGCGCCTTCCGCCAGTGGCGGCGGCATCGCGATTTTGCCGCCCGCGAAGTAGCGGTTGCCATAAAGCGCGCCATCCACCTCCCCTGTGTAACCAACCAACAGGGAGTAGATGTAGTCGGCGCCGCCATGCCGCGCTGACGTGATCACGGAAAGATCCGGGGGATAGGCGCCGCCATTCGCAGCGCGCGCGGCGATCTCATTCGGGAACGGGCTGCGGAAGTGATCCGAAACACGGCCCGGGCGATCCATCGGCTGGCCGCTTGCGGGGTCGATATCGCTGATCGTCACCGCCGAGGCGATCGCGCGCACATACGGGTTTTCCGTCACGGTGACGAAACGCCCGCCATGCGCCGGCTTGCCCACGACCATTTCCTCTTCGCCGGTTTCATGGTTGCGCGCCATGTAAGCGGCGAAGGGCCCGCCTTCCTCGCCGAGGTGGCGATAAGACAAATGCGCCATGGAATGGCAGGTTGAGCAGACTTGGTTGTAAACTTGGAAGCCACGCTGCACGGCGGCCATGTCGTAGCCGCGTATCGGGCTGTCAAAGCTGAACGGGTGATCGTGCGGGTGCTCGGCTTCGCCCGCGGCGAAGGCGACGCCTGCGGCGGCCACAAAAACAGCGGCGGCGACGGTGAGTGCGCGCAACATTATGCAGCCTCCTGCGTTTGGCCGCCAATCGGCTTGGCGATGGTGTCCGGCACGCGGCCCGGGGTCTCACGCAGTCCAAGCAACGGGAGAAGCACGAGGAAGAATAGGAAGTAGTAGAAAGTCGCGACCTGCGAGAGGCGCGTCACCGTGAACGCCATTGGCGAGGCGCGCTCGGTGACGAAAAACGGCGCGCGCGCGCCAATCTCAGCCTTCGCTTCTTGAACCGCCTCTTCCAGCGCCTCGATGGTGCGCGCAGAGACCGTCTGCGTTTGCGGGGTTCCGCCGACCACCGACATCATCCGCGCATCGGTAGCGTTGGAGCGCGACACCATTGTCATGGCTGCGCCCTCGGTTGTCGCGGTCTCGCGCATACCGGCGGCGGTTTCGTCGAATTGCTCCTCGCTCGGCGCGCTGAATGCGCGGGCGCTCACCGCCCCGCCTTCAACCCAGCGCAGCGTTGCGGTGAAGTCGCCCGATTGCGCCAGCACGCGGCCCGGATTCTGACCACCGCACCACCCCAGAACGAGGCACACAACGACGAAGATGAGGAAGAACTGGCGCGCCGCTGGGCGATACCGCATCGAGCGAACGCGCGAAGTGTCAAGCCACGGCAACACGAAGAGCACGCCGATCGACGCGAACATCGCCAGCACGCCGGCCAGCTTGGAGTCGATCGGGCCGATGTTGAAGTCGAACGCGCGCAGGATCGCGTAGAATGGCAGCAGATACCATTCCGGCACGATCTCCGGCGGCGTCTGCAGCGGGTTGGCGGGGATGTAATTATCCGCGTGGCCGAGCGCGTCGGGCATGTAGAAGACGAACACCGCGAACAAAATCAGGAACAGCGCCGTGGCGAACAAATCCTTGATCGTCGCGTGCGGCGTGAACGGCACGGTGTCGGCCTTCGACTTCACCTCGACGCCGGTCGGGTTGTTTTGGCCGGTTTCATGCAACGCCCACACATGCAGCGCCACCACGCCAGCGATCACGAACGGCAGCAGGTAGTGGAGCGAGAAGAAGCGGTTGAGCGTGGGCTGATCGACCGAGAAACCGCCCATCAGCCAATTCTTGATGCTCTCCCCGATCATCGGCAGCGCGCCAATCAGGTTGGTGATGACGGTCGCCGCCCAGAAGCTCATCTGCCCCCACGGCAACGAATAACCGAGGAACGCGGTCGCGATCATGAGGAAGTAGATGACGCAGCCCAAGATCCAAAGCACCTCGCGCGGCGCCTTGTACGAGCCGTAGTACAGCCCTTTGAACATATGGATGTAGACGGCGAGGAAGAACATCGACGCGCCCACCGAGTGGATGTTCTGGATCAGCCAGCCGTAGGGAACGTCGCGGTCAATGCGCTGAACGCTGGCGAAAGCCATGTTGATGTGCGGCACATAATGCATCGCCAGCACGACGCCGGTCACGATCTGCACCACGAGGCAGAGCGCCAGCATGGCGCCAAACGTGTACCAGTAATTCAGATTCCGCGGCGTTGGGTACGCCACGAAACTATCGTGGGCCATGCGGATAATGGGGAGGCGTTTGTCGAGCCAGCGGGTAAACCCGGACTTCGGCTCATAGGTGGAGTGACCGCTCACTTAGGGCTCCCTCAGCCGATGCGAATGGATGTGTCGCCGGTGAAAACGTACGGCGCGGGGACGAGGTTTTTCGGCGCTGGTCCGCGGCGGATGCGGCCAGAAGTGTCGTAATCCGAACCGTGACAGGGGCAGAACCATCCGCCAAAGGACGATCCCGTCACGAACGTCGGCACGCAACCGAGGTGGGTGCAACTCGCTTCCAGGATCAGCCATTCGGCACGGCCCGGCTGGCCGTCCTCCTGCAAGAGACGATCCGCGTCGTGCTGCGGATCCTTGAGGTTGGCGTAATCGTCGCGTCGCGCCGCATCGACTTCCGACGGCGTGCGATGGCGGACGAACACCGGCTTGCCCTGCCACATCACCTTGATCTGTTGGCCAAGTTCGATGGCGGACAAATCAACCTCGGTGGTCGACATCGCCAAGGTGTCGGCGGCGGGGTTCATCTGATCGATGAACGGCCAAATCGTCGCCGCCGTCCCAACGGCCGCCGCAGCGCCCGAGGCTATGAAAATGAAGTCGCGCCGGGTCTCGGCTCCGTGCGCATTGTTTGCTGGTGCAGTCGCCACTGCCCGTCTCCCGCTTGGTATGCCCTTGAAGTTAGGCTAGTCCGGGGGCTGATCGCGCAGCGGCGTGAAGCCGCACGCACGTGATCTGGCCCCCGAGTCTTCCCCGACTCTCCCGGCGTTGGAGCCTGTAAACTGCGCCTCGCCCTCTATCAACCTGACATCCCGCAAAATCTCGGCGCGGCCATTCGCCTCGTCGCCTGCCTGGGGGCTGCCCTAGACGTGATCGAGCCCTGCGGCTTCCCGTTGACCGACACGGCCCTGAAACGAGCCGCGCTCGATTATGGCGACAAGGCGCGGGTCAGCCGCCATGCAGGCTTCGCCGCGTTCCGAGCCGCGCCCGAGCGGACGGACGGGAGACTGGTGCTGGTGGAGACGGATGGCGCTATGTCGTTCCAGGATTTCGCGTTTTCCACAGGCGACACCTTGATCCTAGGCCGCGAAAGCGCAGGTTCTCCCGGCGAACTCTATCAAGCCGCCCAAGCCAGCGTGCGCATTCCGATGATCCGGGGGGTCCGCTCGCTCAACGTGGTGACCGCGGGGGCCATTGTCCTGACCGAGGCTATGCGCCAGATCGGGGCCTGGGAGAAGTTGGATTGACCTGGGGCATTCGGTTCCGGTCCCGACCGACAAATGCTATGCTTATTCTGATGCAGATCGACCTTCCCCCGGCGCTGGCCGCCTTCATCCACGACCTCGTGGCGCAGGGCCGCTACGCGGACGAAGCAGAGGTCGTCCGAGACGCAATTCGCCGCATGGCGGAGCGTGATCGCGATCCGGAAACCGGCCTTCACATAACGGCGCTGCGCGCCGAACTTGAGGCGGCGGAGGCGGGTCCCCGGTCCAGCGCGAGCGTGATGGACATTTTCGGCCGCGTCGCATCCAGCGTCCGTGCCGCAGCCAAGTAGCATGCGGATTGTTCTCTCCGCGCGCGCGGAGGCCGACCTCGCCGATATCTTCGCCGACTCCATCGCGCGCAGGGGTGAAGGCACAGTCAAGAAATATGCCGAGCAACTCGATCAACGGCTCATGCTGATCGCCAAGAACGTCACACAGGACGCGCGCGTCCCGAACTCGGCGATGGCGTCCGCTCCTTCCCAGCGGGCTCTCACATTGTCTTTTTCAAAATTACGGACGACGAAGCGCTGGTGCTTTCGGTTCGGCATGCCCGCCGGCAAATCCCGACCACGGACGACTTAGCATGACTGGTGCAGCGGCAGACGACTCCGAAACCCGCAAGGCGCGCGCCCGCGCGTGGTTCGAGTCCCTGCGCGACCAGATCTGCGCCGAGTTCGAGCGGCTTGAGCAGGAGGCGCCGGAGCGCCTTTATCCAGGCGCGCCGGGCCGGTTCGTGAGGACGCCCTGGCGGCGGGGCGACGGCGCCAGCGATCAAGGCGGCGGCGTCGCCGGCATGATGCGCGGGCGCTTCTTCGAGAAGGTCGGCGTTCATGTCAGCACCGTGCATGGCGTGTTCAGCCCGGACTTCGCCAAGAACATCAAAGGCGCCGCCGAGGACCCGCGCTTCTGGGCGAGCGGCATTTCGCTGATCGCGCATATGCGCAACCCCCATTGCCCCGCGGCGCACATGAACACGCGCCACATCACAACCACCGCCTGGTGGTTCGGCGGCGGCGGCGATCTCAATCCCACGCAAGCTTACCAGCGCGACGCCATGCACGAAGACGCGCGCGCCTTTCACGCACCGTACCGCGACGCCTGCGAGAAGCACGAGACGGGCTTGTACGCAAAGTACAAGCAATGGGCGGATGAGTATTTTTGGCTGCCGCACCGGAACGAGCCGCGCGGTGTAGGCGGCATCTTCTACGATCACCACAACAGCGGCGCCAAGGAACACGATAGTTGGGAGCGCGACTTCGCGTTCACGCAAGACGTGGGCCGTGCATTTCTCGCCGCCTACCCGCCGCTCCTGCGCAAACACATGCACGAACCGTGGAGCGACGCCGATCGCGAAGAGCAGTTGATTCAGCGCGGCCGGTACGTCGAGTTCAATCTGCTCTACGATCGCGGCACGACGTTCGGGCTCAAAACCGGCGGCAATGTCGAGAGCATTCTCTCATCGATGCCGCCGACGGCGAGATGGCCTTAGAGCCGATCCCGCAGCGCGTACCACAGCATGCCAAGCACGTAGAGTGGTGAGCGAAGCGCCGCGCCGCCTGGAAACTCAGGGGGCGCGAGATCCGCGAGCACGTCGAAGCGCTCCGCCGTGCCGGCCATCGCTTCCGACAGCACCTTGCCAGCGATCGCCGGGGTCAGCACGCCCTGCCCTGAATAGCCGTGCGCGAAGAAAAGGTCGCCAACGCGCCCGATATGCGGCAGGCGCGACATGGTGATCGAAACGAGGCCGCCCCAGGCGTAGTCGATCCTCGCGCCGCGCAGATCGGGGAACACCTTGAGCAAATGGTTGCGCCCGAAGCGCGCGATATCCGCGGGCGGTTCCGGCGTGTAGCGTTCGCCGCCGCCGAAAACGAGACGCCCGTCGGCGCTCATGCGGAAGTAATTCACCACGAAGCGGCTGTCGCTGACCGCGAGATCATCGGCGATCACCGCACCCGGCGAAGTCAATGGCTCCGTCGCGATGACGTAGTTCGCGACCGGCATGATGCGCTTGGCGATGCGCGGCTCCAAATCGCCGAGCAACGCGTCGCAGGCCAAGACACCATACCGCGCGCGGACCGCGCCGTGCTCGGTGCGCGCGATGACGCCGCGCGCGGAGTCCGCTTGGATGACGCGCGATTGCTCGAAGAGCGCCACGCCGGCGCCGCGCGCTGCTTCCGCCAAACCGAGCGCGTAGTTCAGCGGATGCAGATGGCCGCCGCCCGCATCAAGAAAGCCGCCGTGAAACGCAACCGTGCGCGCTTTTGTTTCAACCTCCGTCGCTGGGAGCACGCGCGCATGCGGATAGTCCATGGTTTGGGCGAGCGTCTCCGCTTCCTGGCGCATCCACTCCAGATCGCGGGGCTTGGCGGCGAGCGTCAAATGACCGTTCGTACGCACATCGCAGGCAATGGCGTGCTTGGCGATGCGATCGAGCGTGAGCGCGCGCGCTTCCAGGCCAAGATCGAAAATCACGCGAGCGGCGTCCTTGCCGTAGCGCGCAATGAGTTCGGCCGCGCCCTTGCGCCAGCCCGGAATCATCTGCCCGCCGTTGCGACCCGACGCGCCCCACCCGATGCGCCCCGCCTCCAGCAAAACCACTGAAAATCCACGTTCCGCAGCGTTGAGCGCGGCGTGCAAACCGGTGTAGCCGCCGCCGATGATGACGACATCGGTTTCGATGTCGCCTTCAAGGCGCGGGGACGCCGCGAAGGCGTTGGCCGTCGCCACGTAGTACGACTGCTCCATGTTCAGGCCGGAATTGAAGCTCACCTCACACCTTCAAGAGAAGGTGATCGCGCTCCCACGAAGAAATGACGCCTTCGTAGGCCGCCAGTTCGTGCGCCTTTATCCGCAAGAACACATCGCAAAAGTGCTCGCCGAGCAATTCGCGCACCGGTTCGCATGCGCGGAAACGATCGAGCGCCTCATATAGATTGCGCGGTAGCGTCCGCGCTTTGTCATAGGCGCTTCCCTCAATCATCGCGCTCGGCTCAAGCTCGTCGCGAATGCCGATGTAACCGCACACGAGGCAGGCGGCGAGCGCGAGATAAGGATTGGCGTCGGCTCCCGGCAATCGGTTTTCGATGCGCCGGTTTTCAGGCTGCGAGATAGGCACACGCAAACCGCACGAGCGGTTGTCGTAGCTCCAATGCAAATTGATAGGCGCGGAAAAGTCCGGCCGCATGCGGCGGAAGGAGTTTACGTTTGGCGCGAACAACGGAGTCACCAAGCCAAGGTATTTCTGCAGACCTCCGACGAAGTGGCGAAACATTTCAGTATTGCCGCCCATCTGATCGAGCGAGGCGCCGAACAAATTGTCCCCGCTTTTGGCGTCAACGACGGAGATATGCAGGTGCATGGCGCTGCCTGGCTGGTTCTCCATCGGCTTGGCCATGAACGTCGCGTAGACGCCGTGCTTCAGCGCCACCTGGCGCACGATGCGCTTGAACACCAACACTTGATCGGACACATGGATCGGATCGCCATGGTTGAAATTGATTTCAAGCTGGGCGGTTCCACTTTCATGGATCATGGTGTCGAGGTGCAGCGACGCCGCTTCCGCGTGCTCGTAGATCGTCTCGATGAGATCCTCATACTCGGTGATAGCCTCGAGGCCGTAGGGTTGAGGCGCGGTTTCCGAGCGTCCGGAGCGCCCGGCTGGCGGCGCAAGCGGAAGGTCGGGGTCTGTGTTTACCTGCGTGAGATAAAACTCAAGCTCTGGCGCAACAACAGGGCGCAACCCCTCTTTTTTATAAACATCCAGAACGCGCTTTAGCACGTAGCGCGGCGCGACATCGAAAGGCCGCCCATCGGTGTGGAACGAATCCGCGAACACAAACGCGGTGGGCGTCTTGTATCCCGGCGCAACGCAAAGCGTGTCGTACTCCGGACGCAGCACGACGTCGGGATCGCTGACCGCTTCGACATCATCCTCATCATCAGCGTACTCGCCCGTCACCGTCAGCGTGTAGACGCTTGAGGGAATGCGCAACGAGCCATCGCGCTCGCTTTGAATGAATTTCTGCGCGGGAAACACCTTGCCGCGGATAACGCCGTTGAGGTCGGGCACGAGGCACTCGATCTCGCCAATGTTGCGTTCCTTGATCCACTCGGCGAATTTCTTACTCATGAGACACCAGATTTTGATTGGCGCGCGCATACGACGCGCGCCCGCGCGTTGTTGAGCAGCAATGGTCTTTCAAGCCAGCGCGGCGCGCTTCAGCGCTTAAAGAGTCGCAATGCGCGACCCGCAAACCGCGTCCAGCGCACCTCGGATGAGGGCGGCGGGAACGCATAAGTCACCTTACGCTGTCACTATGGTTTAGCCCCAATCATCAAGTCAAGCGCAGCCACGCGACAAGACGGTATTGCGACCGCGCTTTTCGCGTGCTTTGCCCGCGCATTAACTTTACTGAACCCGCATGGACGAAGCACCCGTCGAAGAAGGCTTGAACGTCGGCGTGTACGCGGAGTTGCGTCAACGCCTCATCACCGGGCGGCTATCGCCGGGGCACGAACTGTCGACGCGCACGCTCGCGGCTGAACTTGGCGTAAGCCAGACGCCGGTGCGCGACGCGCTTTCGCGCCTGGCCGCGGAAGGCGCGGTCTCCATCCGAACCAAACGGCGCGTGCGGGTGCCGCCCATGACGGAAGAGCGCTTTGACGATCTGCTGCGCTGCCGCTTACTGCTCGAACCGGAGGCCGCGGCGTTGGCGCTGCCGCACGTGACGGCTCGCGCCGTCGAGGCGCTGCGCGCCGCCGATGCGGACCTGGATGCGGCCATCGTGCGCGGAGACGCCGACGCGTACATGAGCGCGAACCATGCGTTTCACTTCACGTTCTATCGCCTGCAGCCGGGCGCCACGCTCACGCAGCTCATCGAAACGCTGTGGCTACAGTTCGGGCCCTTCATGCGCTTCGCCTATGACAACGTCGCCAGCGCCGGACTGAACGACAGCCATCAAGCCGCCATCGCGGCGGCCGAGGCCGGCGACGCGGAGAAGCTGCGCGCCGCCATCGCCCACGACATTGCCGACGGCATGGGCCTGATCGCCCGCGCCTGCATTGGGCTTGACCGTTAGGCGTCAGGCTTCAGCGCGCGCAGCGCGGGTTCCGCTTCGCGCAACGATTTGGCGATGATCTCGACCATGCGGTCGATCTCGCCGCGCGAGATGATCAAGGGCGGACACATCACGATCGAGTCGCGAATCCCGCGCACCATCAGGCCGTTCTTGATGCAGGCGTCGCGCACGATCGGTCCGGCCTTGCCTTCCTTGCCGGTGAAGCGCTCGTTCGTGCCCTTCCTGGATACGATCTCGACGGCGCCAAGCAAGCCAAGCGAGCGCGTCTCGCCGACGATCGGATCGCCATCAAGGCGCTTTAGCGCCTCGGCGAGGTAAGGCCCAACGTCGTTCTTGACCCGATCGACCAATCCTTCCCGTTCGATGATCTCCAAATTCTTGAGCGCCACCGCGGCCGCCACGGGATGACCGGAATAGGTATAGCCGTGAACGAAATCGCCGCCCTTCTCGCGCAACACCTCGACAATACGATGCGAAACCGCCGTGCCCGAAATCGGCAGGTAGCCCGACGAAAGCCCCTTCGCCATCGGCACAAGATCGGGCGTCACGCCGAAGTGCTGAAAGCCGAACCACGAACCGAGGCGTCCGAAGCCGCAAATCACCTCGTCGACGACAAGCAAAATGCCGTACTTCTTGCAGATGGCGTCCACGCGCTTCCAATAGCCCTTGGGCGGAATGATCACGCCGCCGGCGCCCTGGACCGGCTCGCCGATAAACGCCGCGACATTTTCCGGCCCCACCTTCTGGATGCGATCCTCGATTTCCTGCGCGCATCGCGTGGAGAAAGCATCCTCGTCTTCGCCGAAGCCCTCGCCAAACTGATACGGCTGGGCGACATGCTGAACGCCCGGGATCGGCAAGCCGCCGATCGGATGCATGGTCTTATACATGCCGCCTAGACTCGCGCCGGCCATGGTGGAGCCGTGATAGGCGTTCCAGCGCGAGATGAAGACCGTGCGCTTCGGCTGACCGTGAACGTTCCAGTAATGGCGCACCATGCGCATGACCGTGTCGTTGGCTTCCGATCCAGACGAATTGAAGAATACGTGTTGGAGATCGCCGCCGAGCAATTCCGCCAGCTTGGTCGCGAGCATCACGGTCGGCGGCGTCGCAGTCTTGAAGAAAGTATTGTAGAATGGCAGCTCGCGCATCTGGTCGGCCGCCGCCTGCACCAGCTCCTCGCGTCCATAACCGACATTGACGCACCAAAGTCCGGCCATGCCGTCGAGAAGTGCTGCGCCGTCGCCGTCCCAGATAGTGCAGCCGTCGGCGCGGGTGATGATGCGGCTGCCGCCTAGTTTGACGATCTCGCCGTAATCAGCCTGAGCCGGCAGATGGTGCTCGATGTCAAGACGGCGGAGTTCGGGGATATTGTAGTTGCGGGCCATAATCGTCCTAACGAGCAAACACGCCTTCCCTCCCCCTAGAGGGGGGAGGGGCAGGGGTGGGGGTGAACACTTCGGAATTCGC
>DDSN01000076.1 GCA_002343395.1 Hyphomonadaceae bacterium UBA2389
AAAATCACAATGTCAAAGAGCGCCCACACTTTGGCCGTCCCCGAGGGGACAAGCCGCCATGCCCACAAACGACCAAGCCGAAGCCCGGCGCTAGCGGGCCGAAACCGTTCCAGGTCCCGGCGGGAAGGCGCGGGTTCTATTCGCGCCCGATGCCTGTGTCAACGACGTTTTCGCGTAAAAAACGCTTTTTTCAGAAGTTCGAAAAACACCTGAAAAATCAACGGATTTTACGCACTCGACCCAATCGCGCGGTCCGCGCAGATCGTTTCGTTGTCGCAACTCATGCAAATTAGCGATTCCCCCGCCGGGCCGCAAGCCGGATCGGCGAATTCTTGTCGTCAAAACGTCGCGGCGCGCGAGCGCTCTCAGTGCGCGGTAATGTAGGCCTGCATCGCGGCGGCTTCCGCTTCCGCCTTGGCGATGCGGTGCTTCACCAGGTCGCCGATCGAGACGATCCCAACCAAACGAGCGCCGTCGACCACCGGCAGATGCCGCACGCGCCGGTCGGTCATGCGCGAGAGCCCGTCATCGATGCTTTCGTCGAGCCCGGCCACGATCACGCCGCGCGTCATGACGGCGCCGACGGTGTCCTCTAGGGCAGCCGCGCCGCGGCGCGCCAATTCGCGGATAATGTCGCGTTCGGAGAGCACGCCGACAATGGAAGCGTCCGCATCAAGCACAACAAGCGCACCGACGCGTCTTTCGTGAAGTTGACGCGCGGCGTCCTCGAGCGACGTCTCCGCCGCGATGGTGTGAACGCCTGCGCCTTTTTCTTTAATGACGTGCGCAATCAGCATGGCGTCTCCTCCCTGGAGCACCCAACCGAGCGCAAGCATGACTCCGCGCGCGCCAAGCTTCAAGCGATTAAGCGAAGCCTAGCCCTAGCCCCACGGTCCGACACGATCGCGACGCGGGGAAAGCAGCGGATAAATCGCGCCGCCGGCGAGAAAACCGCCGAGATGGGCCTGCCACGCGATCGGCAGCGGCAACAGCGCCATCAGCACGACATTGACGAGCAGAAAGCTTCCCATGGCGTTGCGAATGCGCGGATCCGCGATCGCGGCCTGCGGCGTTGGCCGTACGGCGAGAAAATACGCGGCGAACACGCCGCAAATCGCGCCAGACGCGCCAACCGCGCCGGTTTCCGAATTGGGATTGATCAACACGTACGCAAGCGCGCCGCCGAGCGCTGACACGAAAAACAAGATCAAGAAGCGCAAACCGCCGATACGTTGTTCGACGAATGGCGCGGCCTGTACGTAAGCCAAACCGTTCATCAACAGATGCGGCACGCCGTAGTGAAAGAAGACATGACCAAACAGCGGCGAGAGCGCCTGCGCGTACCCCGCAAAAGCGACGTTCGCCGGATTGAGCCGAGCCGGCACAACGCTGAAGGGTTCAAACGAAGCCCAATTTTGCTCAGGCGCCCACTGCCCCAACAACACAAACGCGAGCACGATCGCCGCGCCCAGCGCCAGAACAGTCGGCGATTGTCGTAACACCTGCGCGCCTCAGATGCCGTCGCCAGGGCCGTCGAGCGTGGCTTCAATCATTTGATCCATTTCCTGCGCCGGCATCACGCCTTCGCAACAGCGCCCGCCAATCGGTTTCGCCGGCACGCCCGCAACAGTGCACCGCGCCGCGACATCCTCAAGCACGACCGACCCCGCCGCGATGCGCGCGTCTTCGCCGACTTCGATATTGCCCAGCACCTTGGCGCCGGCGCCAATCAGAACGCCGCGCCTGATTTTGGGATGACGATCCCCGCCTTGCTTGCCCGTGCCGCCCAAGGTCACGGAATGCAGCATGGAGACGTCGTCCTCGACCACCGCCGTTTCACCGATAACGATGCCGTGCGCATGATCGATGAAAACGCCGGCGCCAATTCTGGCGGCGGGATGGATGTCGATCGCGAACAGCTCGGAAATGCGGCTCTGCAGGTGATACGCCAGCACATCGCGTTGCTGCGTCCAAAGCCAGTGCGCGATGCGGTAGGCCTGCAGGCCGCCATAGCCTTTGAAGTAAAGGAACGGCTGCAGATAGGTCCGGCACGCGGGATCGCGTTCGCGCACAACGCGCATGTCGCGCGTGGCTTGTTGCGCCAATTGCGGATCCATGGCGTAGGCCTCGCGCGCGACGTCGCGCATTTGCAGCGCCGGCAGATCAGCGTCGCCCAGCTTCTGCGCCAGGTGATACGAGAGCGCGTCCTCGATTTTCTCATGGTGAAGGATCGACGCGTGGAGGTAGGACGCCAACAACGGCTCCTCGGCCGCGGCTTGCATGGCCTCGACCCGCAGCTGCGCCCAAACCCCGCCCGACGCTTCAAAAACCCGCGGCTGTGCTTCGCCCATGGCCGGAGCCTCCTATGGTTCGCCCAGCATCGCCCGGGACAGCGCTTCGGGCAATCGCCCTGTCACCGCCATGTGGTGGGCGCGCAGCACCGCGGCAACCGTCATGGCGTCGCGAATTTGCCCATTCGCCACCCGCGCGAGCACATCGAGGAATGGCGCGCGCTTATGCTTAAATACTTCGACGGCTTCCGGTTGATGCGTTCCCGGTTCGAGATCGGTTGCGATGAACACCACCGCTGTCTCGTCGGTCAGGGAATTGGATATGTCCAACTCCAACACCTTATGCCAAGCGCGCGCGCGGACGCCCGCTTCCTCTTCAAGTTCGCGCTTGGCGCAATCCAACGCCGGCTCGCCCGGTTCGGCGCCGCCTTCAGGCATTTCCCAGGAATAGCGCCCAAGCGGAAACCGCCACTGCCCCACCATGTGGACGCTGCCGTCCGCCTCGATCGGCAGGACGCCCACCGCCAGCCTGCGCGGGCGCACCACGCTGTACTCGCCGTCCGCGCCGCCAGGATGAACGACCTTGTAACGATCGATCACGAACCAGCCGTTCTCCCACGCGCGCTCAACACTCTTGACGATCCACGGATCGCCGTCTTCTTCCCAAGCTTCCGTCATTGGCGTTGCATAGCGGCCAACACCGCCGTTCGCCATGGAGAACCCTTATGTCGCTTTCCCCCACCGCCGTTCCCCCCGCTCCGCTCGAAGACGAGCCTTGCAACGCGATGCTTGAAAGCGCGGAGACGCTGACTCTGCTCGCGCGGCGGCGCTCCACCAAGGTGGTCCACTTCACCACGCCCGGGCCGACGCCGGAACAAGCCGACGTGTTGTTGCGCTTGGCCGCGCGCGCGCCAGACCACGGCAAGCTCGGCCCGTGGCGCTTTGTCGTGATCGAAGGCGAGGGCCGCGCACGCGCGGGAGAGGCGCTCGCGGGCGTCAGCGCCGATGCGCAAAGCGCGGCGATCGCGCGCGAGACCTTCATGCGCGCGCCGTTTTGCGTGATGGTCGTTTCGACGGCTGCCCCGCACGCCAAAATCCCTGAGTGGGAGCAATGCCTCTCCGCCGGCGCTGTCTGTCAAAACCTGCTGATCGCGGCGCACGCCATGGGATTTGGAGGCTGCTGGCTTACCGGATGGGCGTGCTACGACGCGCGCGCGCGCACCGCGCTTGGCTTGGCCGATCACGAACGCATAGCGGGTTTTATCCATCTCGGCGCGCCGACCGAAATCCCGACCGAACGCGTCCGCGCCGACTGGCGCCAGCGGATGACGCGATTCTAGTCGCGCATCGTTGGATATCGCGCAATCTATCCCACCCCTGCGCGGCCACGCGATACTGGCGCCGAACCCATGGCCCCAGCGCCCGCCCCCGCCCTCAGCCTCACCAGGCTCTCCCGGCTTCACACCCGGCTCTTCCTGACGCTCGTTTGGTTTGTCGGCGCACTCTGGCGCGCGCTGAGCAACGGCGAGGCGCTCACCCCGCGCGCCTTGCACCGCCACCTCGATGCGCTCGCACGGGCCGTTGGGCAACTGGCGTCTCTCCACGCCAGGTCTCGTGTACACATCCACGCCGCGCGTCAGCAGCGTCACGGACGCGTCCGGCGCTCTGGCCTCGTACGCGCCGTCGTCGGCGCACGCGTGCGCCGCGCAATGCGCGGCCCAACCTGGGCGCAACGCTTGTTCGCCATTCTCGCCTTCATGCGCGATATCGCGGCGCACGCGGACCGACTGGCCCGCCGCCTGCGTCGTGGCCTCACCCGCCGACGCGCCGTCCCGCCAAAACCCGAAAGCACGCAGCGCATCGCCTGGTTCAGCGTAGCCGCGACGGCCTCCAACACCTCCTGATCTCAACCGCGCCCGCGATAGGTCGCCACGCCTTGATCCGGCAGCCAGAGGCCCGCCGGCGGCGCCCCCGTTTGCCAAAACACGTCGATCGGCATGCCCCCGCGCGGATTCCAGTATCCGCCGATGCGAAGCCATGCCGGTTCGATCGCCGCGATCACCCGTTTCGCAACGGCAATCGTACAGTCCTCGTGGAACGCGCCGTGGTTGCGGAAGCTCTGCAGGAACAGCTTCAGGCTCTTGCTCTCCACGATCCAGTCCTTCGGCGCATAGTCGAGCACCAGAATTCCGAAATCCGGCTGGCCGGTCACCGGGCAGATCGAAGTGAACTCGGGCGCGGTGAAGCGCGCGAGATAAAGGGAACCGGGATGCGGGTTTGGCGCCCGCTCCAGGACCGCCTGGTCTGGAGTGGCCGGGATCGGTGCGGACGCGCCGAGCTGAGTGAGGTCGGTCATGGCGGCCACTTCTGAGGGCCCTGCTGCAAAAGCGCAACGCTGATGCTGAAAACGCACAAGTTTGAAGCGCCCTGGGGTGCTCCTGCCTAAGAAATTAGCGTTAACTCACGGGCTCAGGGGCGGCGGCGGCTTTAACTTTGGAAGCCGGACGGTCGGCCCCTAGCATGGGCGGACTTAACCGGTCGTTCACGTTAATGCATGACTTTTGCATTAACGCGGCGATCCATCCGCGGGGAAGAAGGATGCGAGCAATGAAGAAATTGATGGGCGTGGCCCTTCTGGCCGGCGCGTCGATCGCAGGCGCGGGCGCTGCCAATGCGGAAGTGACCGCCAACATCAACCTGACCAGCGATTACGTCTTCCGCGGCGTATCGTTGTCGGACAATGGCCCGGCGGTCCAAGGCGGCTTCGACTATTCGACCGACATGTATTACGCGGGCGTTTGGGGATCGAGCATTCCCGACGGCGTCGAACTTGACCTTTATGCCGGCGTCACGCCCACGACTGGCCCGATCGAATGGGACCTGGGCATTATCGGTTACTTCTATCCCGGCGCTGATGACGACGGCGCTGAGTTTGACTATTTCGAAGGCAAGATCGCCGGCAGCACGGCGCTCACCGAGCAGTTTTCGATGGGCGGCGCGCTCTATTGGGCGCCGGAGAATTACGGCGACACCGGCGACGCGCTCTATCTGGAAGTGAACGGCGAGTTCGCGGTGAGCGACGCTGTGTCGATCAGCGGCGCGTTCGGCAACCAGAACATCGAAGAGCCGGCCGGACCAGGCTCCGAGGACGACTACAACACCTGGAACCTCGGCGGCACGTTTGCGATGCACGGCTTCGAGATCGATCTCCGTTACCATGACACCGACATCGAGGCCGGGTCGAACATCGAAAACTACACCTACGGCCCGTCGAGCTATGACTCGGCGTTCGTGGTGACGATCGGCCGCGAACTGTAAGAGTTTGCCCTGAGCTCTTGATCATTTTCCGACGAGGCGGACGCCAGTCCAGCGCAGGAAAATGCAACGAAACAAAAACCTGGAGCCGTCGCACATCCGTGCGGCGGCTCTTTTATTTGGGCCATTTCGGCGCGCGCGACACCATCCCTGGCGTCGATTTCCCAAGCACCCGGCCAACAAAGCGCGCGGCTTCAACGGCGAGATCCAGATCGACGCCGGTGTCGAAGCCCATGCGTTCGAACATGTAGACCAAGTCCTCGGTCGGCACGTTGCCGGCCGCGCCCGGCGCGAATGGGCACCCGCCAATCCCGGCGAGCGAGCCATCCAGCACGCGCACCCCCTCCTCAATCGCGGCGACGGCGTTCGCGAGCGCCGTGTTGCGTGTGTTGTGAAAATGCGCGCGCAATTGGATGCTTGACGGGAGCGCGGCTTTCACCGCGCGAAACCGCTCACGCACGTCGCGCGGGCTGGCCACGCCAATTGTATCCGCCAGCGCCAACTCGAAGATATTCTGCTCGGCGCATCTTTCCGCGACCCGTACAACATCAGCCAAGGGCGTCTCGCCATCGAATGGGCATCCAAACGCCGTCGACACCGTCGCCGACAGTCGCGCGCCGCCCGTTTGGGCCGTGCGCGCGACCTCGGGCCAGACGCGAAAGGTCTCGTCCACCGTGCCGCCGTTGTTGCGGATCGAGAAACCGTCCGACGTGCAGAATACGTAGTTGATCTCGCGAGCCCCCGCCGCGAGCGCGCGCTCGACGCCGCGCGGATTGAGCGCCAGGGCGATGAAGTGCGCGTCCTCGCGCTTCGGCAAACCAGCGAACACCGCATCGCCGTCCGCCATTTGCGGCACCTTCTTCGGGTTGACGAAACTTCCAGCCTCCAGGCGTCGAAACCCGGCGGCGAGGACTTTTTCGATCAGCGCGAGTTTGTCGCCGGTAGAGACGATTTCCGGCTCGTTCTGCAGCCCGTCACGCGGACTGACCTCGACAAGCTCAAGCTTTTCCCTCGCCACCGCGCGCTCCAAATGCCGGCAATGCCCAGCCATAGTGTATCGCGCCAGCGCGCAAGCCGAAACCCGCGGCCGCGCCGAGCGCGCCGGATACAAGCGGGTCAAAGCCGGCGGCGTGGAGGGCGACAAAGCCGGCCGCGGCCAACAGGGCGGCGGAGATGGTGATCTCGCGTTTCAGCAGGGCCGACGGTTGTCCGGCGAGAACGTCGCGAATGACCCCTCCAAAGCACGATGTGAGCACGCCCATCGCGATCGCGATCAGCGGATCGACGCCGAGCGACAAAGCCTTGCCCGCGCCGATCACCGCGTACGCGGCAAGGCCGACCGCGTCGACCCAGATCAGCGTTTTGGCGCGCTCGAGATGCGGCGCCGCGAACCATACCGCGATCGCGGCGACCAAGCCGATGCCGAGATACGCCGGGTCGCCCATCCAAAACACTGGCGCGCCGATCAGCAGATCGCGCAACGTGCCCCCGCCGACCCCGGTAACGACGGCGAAGAACCAGAACGTTATGATGTCGTGGCGATCACGCGCAGCGGCAAGCGCGCCAGTCAACGCGAATACAGCCACGCCGGCGTAGTCAAATGCGGCTGGCAGGAGCGGCAATGAGTCGACGGGCATCCATCACTGTCTCTGAAAGAGCGTGGCCGGCCGGCGCTCGCGAAGCAAGCGGCGCCTGGTGCGAGCGGCGGGAGTTGAACCCGCACCGCCTTTTGGGCGAACGGATTTTAAGTCCGCTGCGTCTACCGGTTTCGCCACGCTCGCGTCGCCAACGGATTAGAGCCGTTCGGCGCCGGCGCGCAAGCGTCGTCGACGCTGGCCTCGCGCTACCCCTCAACCACCTCGCCCTCGACGCCGCGCGAGCGCGCCAGCGCGAGCAAATCGTTTTGAGCTTTGCCAAGTGCTTCGGCGTCGGCCGAGCGCGCCACGAGGTGAACGCCAAAACTGTCCGGCGGCGCGTACCAGGGATAGGAACCAAAGCTCACGACCCCGTCCGCCTTCGCTTCCAAATCCGCCAAACCCGCCGCGATGTCGCCTTCGCGCAGGCTTCTGCCGCGGATGGTGACGCTCCGCACGATGGCGCCGCCTTCAATGCGCGGGCCCACGTCCTCAAGCATGCCGCGCATGATCGAGGGCACGCCCGCCATCACGAAGACGTTGTCCATCTGAAAGCCCGGCGCTTTCGACACGGGATTGTCGATGAGCTTGGCGCCATCGGGGATGCGCGCCATCCGCAGCCGCGCCTCATTCAGATTGGAAGCGCCTTTGTAGTGCGCCTCCAGAATGGCGCGCGCATCCTCGCGCACGCCGATGTGCACGCCGAAAGCCGCCGCCACCGCGTCGGCGGTTTTGTCGTCGTGCGTGGGGCCGATGCCGCCCGTGGTGAGCACATAATCGTACTTCAATCTGAGCGCATTGATCGCGGCGACGATCTCCGCCGGAATGTCCGGCACGACACGCGCCTCCGCGATCTGCACGCCGAGCGGCGCCAGGAATTTGGCGATGGTTTGCAGGTTCACATCCTGGGTGCGGCCGGAGAGAATTTCGTCCCCGATCAACAAGACGGCGGCTTTGACTTGGCGTTGGATCATGCACGCTAGTGTACGGTCGGATGGAGATTTGTCGCCCTCCCCTCTAGGGGGAGGGGGATTGGAGAGCGATATTATGGACTTCACCCAGGCCCTCACCGAACGGCAGGCTGGCAAACTGCCCGACCGCCTGAACCTGGAATGGCTTGAGGCGCGCAAAGGCTTCGTGCGCGGGCGCTTCACGGTGCGCGAACATCACATGGCGCCCAACGGCTTCCTGCATGCGGCGAGCGTGATCGCGCTCGCGGACTCCGCGTGCGGCGTGGGGTGCGTGGTTTCCCTGCCGGAGGACGCGACCAGCTTCACCACCATCGAGTTGAAAACCAACTTCTTAGGCACGGGAAAACTCGGCGATGTAATCGCAACCGAAGCGCGCCTCATCCATGGCGGCCGCACGACGCAGGTCTGGGACGCGGACGTCAAGAACGAGACGGCAGGCAAGACCATCGCCCTCTTCCGCTGCACGCAGATGGTGCTTTATGCCAAGGCTTGACTAGACTAAGTCCAATAGACTAAGTTTAATTTATGAAGACTGTGAATATCCACGAAGCGAAGACGCACCTGTCGCGGCTGATTGAGCGGGCCGCGCGGGGCGAAAGCTTTATCATCGCGAAGGCCGGCAAACCGCTGGTGCGGGTGGAGGCCTTGGAGACCGACACGAAGCTCAAGAAGCGCATCGGCTTTCTCGCTGGTGAGTTCTGCGTGCCCGATGACTTTGACCGCATGGGACAACGCGAGATCGAACGTCAGTTTGGCGCAAACGAGTGAAGTGGCTGGTCGACACGCACTTGCTTTTGTGGGCCGCAAGCGAGCCGAAAAAACTCTCACGCTCCGCGCGCCGACTGCTTGAGGACGAGCGCGAGCAACTCCACTTCAGCGCCGCCAGCATCTGGGAAGTGGCGATCAAGAGCGGATTGGGACGAAAGGACTTCCGTGCCGATCCACGCCAACTGCGGCACGGCCTGATCGGCAATGGCTGGTTGGAGCTGGCGGTTACCAGCGAACACGCCGCGGCGGTTGTTGATCTGCCGGCTCGCCACAAGGACCCGTTCGATCGCATACTGGTGGCTCAAGCGCAGATCGACGCGCTAACGTTGCTGACGGCAGACGAGAATCTGGCAGCGTACGGCGCGCGGGTGAAAGTAGTGTGATCGGTTCCGAATTCGCGAAAATTGAGTGGTCGAGACCTACTTAATCTTGCCTTCAACGAACTCGACGTGCTTCTTCGCGATCGGATCGTACTTGTTGAACTTGAGCTTTTCGGTCTTCGTGCGCGGGTTCTTCTTGGTCACGTAGAAATAGCCGGTATC
>DDSN01000056.1 GCA_002343395.1 Hyphomonadaceae bacterium UBA2389
CGACAAGACAGGCACGCTGACCTTGGGCGCGCCAAAAGTGGTTGAGGTGGTCGCCGGCGAGGGTCTAAGCGAAGACGAGCTCATCGCGCTGGCCGCCGCCGTCGAGAGCGGTTCAGAACACCACATCGCTGTCGCCCTCAAGGAACGCGCCAAGGATCTGCCGCTGCCAGAGGTCACGGACTTTGCCTCGTTCGAAGGCAAGGGCGTCAGCGGCCGCATCGGCGGGGCGACGCTGCTGTCCGGCAACCGTATGCTCATGGCCGACAACAAGGTGGCGTTCGGTGGGCTCGCCGGCGAAGCCGATCGTCTGCTGGGTTCTGGGCGCACCGTCGCGCACATCTCCCGCGACGGCGTTCTCATCGGCCTCATCGCTATCGCTGACGCAGCGCGGCCGACCGCGGCGGCGACGGTCGAACGTCTCAAACGTCAAGGGGTCGAAGTCGCTATGATGACCGGGGACAATTTGGCGACGGCCAAACGCATCGCCGGCGAACTCGGGGTCGATATTGTGCTTGCCGAAGTCTTGCCCGGCCAGAAGGCCGCAAAGATCAAGGAACTGCAAGCGCAAGGCAAAAAAGTCGGCATGGTTGGCGATGGGGTCAACGACGCGCCGGCGTTGACGCAGGCCGATGTAGGCTTTGCCATCGGCGCGGGCACCGATGTGGCGATGGAGAGCGCCGATGTCGTGCTGATGCGCAGCGACCCCTATGATGTCGTGCGCGCCACCGAATTGTCGCGCGCGACGCTGCGCAAGATGCATCAAAACCTGTGGTGGGCCGCAGGCTACAATGTGCTGGCGTTCCCGTTGGCGGCGGGCGTGCTCTACCCGCTGCTGCTCAGCCCCGAGATCGCGGCGCTGTCAATGTCAGGAAGCTCGGTGATCGTGGCGGCCAACGCGCTGCTTCTGCGCTGGGTGAAGCTGTGAGCGTCACCAAGCTGGCAGCTGCCCTTGACGCGGACGAATTGCCTCGATTTTCGCGACGTCCAATGGGATGTGCTCTGTCTCGGCATTGCCTCGATGATGTCGAATGACGATGCTCAGCGGGAACGAACCATCCTCATCTGTGTAAATGGTGCGCACCGCGTTGACCTCCATGAGTGTTATCGAGCTGCCGCGAAGGTCAAAATTTGCACAACGGCGACCATCATGTGTTGTCACCAAAGGTGCTGTGCCCAACAAGTGCTCGTAAATGTTGATGTAGCGACTAAACTCTTTGCAGCCGATTGAAATAGAAGCGATCCCGATCGCTCCGTTCGGATGGATCAGGAGAGACGGGTCGCTCAAACGGCTTGGACGGTAGTCGCCAATAAAGAAGGGGAGATCGTAGGGTCGAGTGCCGAGCAGCCGCCAGCGGACAGTGACGCCGTCATCACGTTGACGGCTCATCCAAGTCGGGGCGCCGACACGGATCCGACTTGTCCGCAACTGGCGTTGCGTCGTTTCAAGGTCAGTGGTGTGAAGGCTTAGACCAAAGAACCCGGAGGGCACACGCGGAAACGCCGCGATTCTGTCGATCATCAGTCCAAATGGCAGCGTGAAGCGCAACCGTTGGAGTGACGCAAGGAACCGGGGAAACCGATCCTTTCCAATCAACTCCACCAAGGTTCCGTCCTGGAGAAAAATGAGCGCGTTTAGAGCTCGATCTTCAGACCCTCCATATACAACCTTGAACCCCATCTGCTCGCAGGCTGCCTTTGCCGCCGCGAGATCAGCCGTCGCGATCAAGACGTGATCCAAACTTATGATTGGTGACCATGTTTGCATCTCGGCCTGGCGCCCTTGATCGACACATGAGGCTCGCGCCCCTAAACGCCCAGCGCGCGCCCAAGCGGCGCGACCAGGCGCGCCCCGCTTGCGGAGGGGTCGTTGCGCAGGTCTATTGCGGTTGAGCTGGCGTCTCGACCGGCGCGGCCTCTGTCTCCACTTGTTGTTCACGGCAACCAGGGTGAGCCGCAGTCAACATACGGCCGTTGTCGTGCGGTCGATTCATATCGTGGCTCGCCGTGTCATAGGGACAATCGGTCGGTTCTGCAGGCATGGCGGAATCGCGCATCGTCTGGCGCGGCCCATGGCGATGCGTATCCGCCGGCGTCGTACAGGCGCCAAGCGCCAGCAGCGCGCCGGCGGACACGACAGAAACAACGACTTTCAGCACGGTCATATCGACAATCTCCTCGCAAGGGCGCTTAGCGCCTCTGCACTGGAATACGCGCCAGATTGCGTTTGCCCTGAACCAGCAGCCTTTGGCGGCGTTTCTCCAGGGCGGACACTTTAGCGCGCGTATTAAATAGGAGCGTGCGCTCTGGCGCACGCCCCAGAGCGCAAGTGAGAGGAGAGCGCCACTGCGATGCTTGAACGTTCAACGGATTCGACGCCTAAAAGCGCCTCGATCCGCCCACAGAGGCGCCTTCGCCCGCCGGAAGCGCTCCTTGGCGCGGTTCTTGATCAGATCATTTNNCATTTCCAAGCGGCGATCAACGCCGCTTTGGCGACAATGCGGAACCCGCCGTCAACGTCGCACTCAAAGAGGCGAGCGCGCTTGGCCGGCTGATGGCCAATGCAGAACTGGCGTTGGGCGAGCTTTACACCGATGGCGTCATCGCTATCGACGGCGACGATATCGACAGTCTGCTGGCGATCATTTTGCAGAACCTTCGGCGCCATGGCTTCAAAACCGGGGCCACGCCACCGGGCATGCGCCTCTTCGAGGCGCCGCGCCGCGAAATCAACGACAGAAAGCGCGCCGAACGCAATGTGGCGCATCATTACGACATATCGAACGAACTCTATCGGCTTTTTCTAGACGAGGATCTGCAATATTCCTGCGCCTATTATGAAACCGGCGCGGAGACGCTCGAAGAGGCCCAGGACGCTAAAAAGGAACTCATCGCGGCGAAGCTTTGCCTGCGTCCGGGCCTTTCGGTTCTGGACATAGGTTGCGGCTGGGGCGGACTTGCGCTCCACTTGGCGCATACGCGCGGCGTAAATGTCCGTGGCATCACACTGTCGCAGGCGCAATTGCCGGTCGCGCGAGTGCGCGCCCAGGCGCGGAATTTGGCGGCACAAGCCGAATTCGTACTCGAAGATTATCGAGAGACCAAAGGCGCGTTCGATCGCATCGTATCGGTCGGCATGTTCGAGCACGTCGGGCGCGGCCACTATGACGAATTCTTCCGCCAAATTGCGTCCCTGCTCGCCGAGGATGGCGTTGCTCTGTTGCACACGATCGGACGCGCGGACGGACCGGGCGCCACCAGCCCCTGGATCGACCGCTACATTTTCCCTGGCGGCTATATTCCAGCGCTGTCTGAGATCGTGCCTGCTGTCGAGCGCGCCGGACTTTATGTGACCGACATCGAAGTCTGGCGGCTTCACTACGCTTACACCCTGCGCGCATGGCGAGAGCGCTTCGAAGCGCGCCTTGATGATGTGCGCGCCATGTTCGATGAGCGCTTCTGCCGTATGTGGCGCTTCTACTTGGCCGCAAGCGAAGCTGCGTTTCGATATGGCGGTCACGAGGTGTTTCAGATTCAACTCGCGCGCCGCCAGGACGCCGTTCCTCGAACACGGCGTTATTTGGAACGCGCTGGATGAGAAGGTTCCGTCGCGTACGTCACCGGACAAAAGGATCAAGAGCGAGTGAGCGCGCGCGGCCAGGTTGCGCCATTACGGGGGGAGGGGCGCGAGGGTTGGATCCCAGGCCGGCGCGCTCATCTCATATACGCACCAACGCTGTGGTCCCCTCATGATCGAGCGCCGCGGAACCCAGTGAAGTTGTTGGGGGGCCCAAACCCCAGGAGGCTTAGCGCCGTCCAATGGCGCAGCAACGGCGTCGCACGACCACGCGCCGTTTTTCTGTCGGGATCGCGCCGGTGAGCTTCGGCGCTCAAGTTCGTCTCGTCCTAGTGATGGCGCTTTGGGCGTCGTGCTTTCCGCTGATCGCCGTAGGGCTTGAACTTGCGCCACATCTGGCGTTTGCCGCGCTCCGCGCCGCCACAGGCGGGATCGCACTCATTGGCGTTTCGCTCATCTTGCGCCGGCCGATGCCAAGAGACGCCGGCGCCTGGGGCATGATCGTTCTTTTGGGCTTAAGCGCGACGTCGCTCGGTTTTCTCGGCATGTTTCACGGTGCGGCCTTCCTGTCGCCCGGCCTCGCCACGCTCATCTTCAGCACTCAGCCGCTCGTGGCCGCTGTGCTCGGGCGCATGTTTCTTGGCGAACGATTGACCGCTCGGGGCGCTTTGGGGCTGGTGCTGGGCTTTACAGGTGTCGCCATCGCCAGCTGGCCCCAACTCACTTCGCCCAGTGCTTCGCTCTACCTGACGGGTGCGGGCTTCGTGATCGCGGCGGCGGCGGGAACGGCCGTCGGCAACGTGGTCATGAAGCGCATCAGTCAGAGCGTGGACGCGGTGACCGCTGTGGGCTGGAGTCTTACGCTTGGAGCAATCCCGCTGGCGATCGCATCGGCCGCAACCGAAGACATCGCCATTGCCTGGTCGAGTGAATTCGTCGCGGCGCTCGCTGTCCTATCGCTCTTTGGCACAGCGCTCGCATTCTGGCTCTGGTTCGAAGCGCTCAAATCGGCGCCTCTGAGCGCGGCCAACGCTTTCAGTTTCCTTGTGCCGGTGTTTGCATTGGCGCTTGGCGGTGTCTTCTTCGGCGAGCGTGTCGGCTTTCCGGAAATCGCTGGCGCGGGGCTCATTATCGCCGGCGTCGCTATGGCGCAGCGGCGGAGCGCGCTGCACGGTCTTTAGCGCGCCCCGGCCGACCATGCGACTATTGTGATGCGAGGCAAGAGCCAAAACTTGGCCAAATTGCATCGGCTTCTCGTTTTGCGACCACAAGCCGGAGTGCCGCCGCGAGCGTGCGCCGGGATGCAATTGACAACGCCAGACCAAGTTGTCGCCGCTTTCGCCCGGCGGGCGTGAAAGGCGACTACAATGGAGGTGAAAAGCGAAGCGCGCCTTGACGCCGCCACGCGCGATGGCATTTGGCTTAGAGGTTCAGCGCGAGGAAAAATGCGTGTAGGATTTAATGTCGATCAAGCGTTCGCGGCGCTGCTCTCCAGTCATTCGCGAACATTCGCCCGCAAGCGGAAATCTGAGACGGAGGAAATGTCGGTGGTTTTTCAGGCGTCGTGCGCAAAAGCGCACAAAAACAGCGCCATATGCTGCCGTGAAACAATCGAGTGGGAGTAGGGGGCTCGCCGTCTATCGCGAACATTCGCGGACTATCTCAAGAAGTGGTCTATAACACTCGTCTACTATCGCCAACGCTCGTTTTGCTGATCAAAACCCAGCTGTCGCCATCTATCGCCGTTGTATTGTCGAGCCTTCGCCGTCATTCGGAATAGAGATTGGACCAGTAGGTTTCGCCACAATTGCGAACGATCGCGTGCTATCGATTCACGCGTCCAAGCAGCGTCACCGATTAGCGCGTACAGACGCTGCTGCGCGTCAGGGATCGCAGCCCGAAGGGCGAAGACGCGCACTTGAGATGTTGAATGGCGCGGCTTCCTGCTTCAGCACAAGAGCCCGGCCGCCGGAGGCGGCGACGCCCGCCTACGATCAATAAGGGTATAGCCATAGGGCTTGTCGTCGACTGACAGGCTATAACCTGCACGCCGCCAGGCGCTCGATGACGTGCGCTATTGGGTGGAGCACAAGACGTATCCGCCCGACGAGATCGCCGTGCGCTTTCACCACAAGCTCGTCGCCATTCATCTGTATCCGAACGGCAATGGCCGATGGTCGCGCCTCGCCGCCGATCTGTTCGCGCTCCAACTCGGGCAAGAGCGCTTCACCTGGGGGCGGGGTTCGATCGTCGCGGCGTCCGAGACGCGTCAGGCCTATGTCCGCGCGCTGAAAGCCGCGGATGCCGGCGACATGACGCTCCTGCTGGCGTTCGCGCGAATTTAAGGTTTGAGACGGAGCAGGGCTGTTCTTGAATGCAAGCCATTAGTCGCCGCGTCCGTGGCGCAATGACGGGCCAAAGGAAGCGTCGACTTTTGGCGTAATGGACTTGGCGACAGGCGGAATAGCGAGGCTTACCGAGCTAAGCTGCTTTGGAGCCCGGAGGCGTGTGTTGAGCGATTTCTCAGTACTTGAACTCCTCGCGCGCGGGATCGCGGTAGGCGCGTTTCTGGGCGTTGCGAGCCTTGTGCTGCGCGGCGGTCGGTCGCCGGCGCGCATAACAGGCGCGCTGTTCGCGCTGGCCGCGGCTTCACATACGCTGACGCAATGGCCAGGCGTTGAGATTGCGTCCGCGCTCGGGTGGCTGATACCACTGGTGTGGGTGCTTTCGGTTTCTGGCGCAGGGCTGCTCTGGGCGTTCGTGAGCGAGCTGTTCGAGGACCGCGCCGAACTCGACTGGCGGCGCTTCCTGCCGGCGGCGGCCTTGTTTGCGATTGGGCTCGGGACGCTGCTTGCGCCGCAGCCGCAGGCGTTCATGTTCGCGCACAAATTGGTGAGCGGCGGGCTCATTGTGCACGCACTCGTGCTCGTAGCCACCGGTTGGCGCAACGATCTGGTGGAAGCGCGCCGGCGCTTGCGCGGACCGATCCTCGTGCTTGCGTCCATCTATGCGCTGGGCGTGATTGCGGTCGAGGCGGGGGAGGTGCTGTTGAGCCGCGAAGCGCACGCGCTGTCGCCGCTCGCCGCCGCCGCGTTGATGTTGTTGGGGCTTCTCTCGCTGACTGCGTTTGGGCAAGCGGATGCAAGCCTGTTTGGAGCGGCGACGCGGACGGCGCCGTCGATGAGCGATGAGGTCGAGCCGCAGCGACGGCCCCAGCCGGCAACACCCCTGAGCGGCGCGGATCGCGAGACGATCGCAAAACTTGAGACGCTGATGCGTACGGATCGGCTCTATCGCGAAGAGGGGTTGACGATCGCAACCCTGGCGCTGCGGCTGAAGACCCCCGAGCATCGGCTGCGCCGCTTGATCAATCAGGGCCTTGGCTATCGCAATTTCAGCGACTTCTTGAATAGCTGGCGATTGGGGGAGGTTGAGGTCGCCCTCGCCGACCCGGTGCAAGCGCAGGTCCCTGTGGCCACCATCGCGTTGGACGCCGGCTTTGGTTCGCTCGGACCATTCAACCGCGCGTTCAAGGCTAAAACCGGCCTCACGCCAACGGCGTTTCGCGAGCGGGCGTTGACTGGAGACGTTCGCCCAAGCGCCTGATTTCGGGCGATGTCTTCGAAATCGGCTAGCCGGTTTCGGTTTCGGCGAGCCTCGCTTCGACCCCGGCGAGCCGTCGCGCGGTGATCCTGGGCATCCATCGCGGCATGCGAACCACGAATTCATTCGGACGCCGAACGAAAATCCTAGCCGGCGCTGTGCTCGGCGCCTTGGCGTTGGCGCTGGCCGCTGATGTGGGCCCTCTGGGCGCCGGGTCCGCCAGCGCTGAGGCGAACGGCACTTCGGTCGGGGCTGGCTGGGCTCATTACGGCGGCGATCAGGGCGGGCGGCGTTATTCCTCCGCCGCGCGGATCACGCCGGATAATGTGGGTCAGCTCATCCGCGCCTGGACCTTCCGCACCGGCGAAATGGCGCGCATGCCCGCGCACATTCTGCGCCAGGCCAAGTGGGAGGCGACGCCCGTTCTGCATGGCGACAGCCTCTACCTGTGCTCGCCCTTCAATGTCGTCATCGCGCTCGATCCCGGGACGGGGCGCGAACGCTGGCGACACGACCCCAACATCGCCGCCGAGGGCGTCAACCCGAGCAATCGCTTCACCTGCCGGGGCGTGACGGTGTGGACCGACGCGGCGGCGGCGGCTGACGCCGCGTGCGCGACGCGCGTGTTCACGGCGGCGACCGATTCGCGCCTCATCGCGCTCGACGCTGGCACTGGGCGCCGCTGCGAGGATTTCGGCGATGGCGGCGAAGTTTCGTTGACGCCCTCCATGCCCGAGCTTTGGCCAGGCGAGGTGCACATCACATCGGCGCCCGTTGTGGCGAACGGCGTCGTGATTGTCGGCTCCGCCATCGGCGACAATCAGCGCGTCGCCGCGCCCTCGGGCGTGGTGCGCGCCTTCGATGCGCGCACCGGCGCGCCGCGCTGGAGCTTCGATCCGATCCCGCGCGACGCGCGCGATGACCGTGCGCAGAGCTGGGGCGAAGGCTGGCGCGAGGCAGGGCATGCGAATGTCTGGGCGCCAATGTCGGTCGATGAGGCGCGCGGGCTCGTGTTCATGCCGACATCGAGCGCTAGCCCCGATTTCTTCGGCGGCCTGCGTCCTGGGGATAATCGGCACGCCAATTCCGTGGTCGCCATCGAAGCCATGACCGGCGCCGTGCGCTGGGCCTATCAGACCGTCCATCACGACGTGTGGGATTACGATCTTCCCGCACAGCCCACGCTCTCCACGCTCGATCTAGAAGGCGGGCCGCGCGATGTTGTGATCCAGGCCACCAAGCAAGGGCTTGTCTTCGTCCTCGATCGCGATACGGGCGCGCCGGTGTTTCCGGTCGAGGAGCGCGCGGTTCCGCAAGGCGGCGCGCCAGGCGAAGCGCTCTCGCCGACGCAACCCATTCCGACGCACGTGCCGGGTCTGGTGCCGACGCACCTGCGCCCCGAGGATGCGTTCGGGCTCACGCCATTTGATCGCGATGCGTGCCGGCGCGCTATCGAGAGCGCGCGCAGCGAGGGGCTGTACACGCCCCCTTCGGAGCAAGGCACGATCTTGTTTCCGTTCACGGGCGGAGGCGTGAACTGGGGCGGCGTCGCCTTCGATCCCGAAAATCAAATCCTCTACGCAAATACCTCGCGCATCGCCCATCGCGTCAGGCTGTTTCCGGCGGATCAGTACGAAAGCTTTCGAGAGCGCTTCGAGGGGCGCGGCGATGTCGCCCCGCAAACCGGCGCNNCGCGAGCCGCTTCTCGGTTCGCTCGTGCCGCTGCCGTGCAATCCCCCGCCTTGGGGCCGGCTTGCCGCGATCGATTTGCGCAACGGCGAAATTCTCTGGGAATCCACGCTCGGCACAATCGAAGAATATGCGCACGGCTTTCTGGCGCTGCCTTGGGGTTCGCCAAGTCTCGGCGGGCCGGTCGTCACGCGCGGTGGTGTCGTGTTCATCGGCGCGGCGATGGATCGCTATCTGCGCGCTTTCGATGCGCGCAGCGGACGCGAACTCTGGCAGGGGCGCTTGCCCGCCACCGCGCAAGCCACGCCGATGACCTATGAGTGGAACGGCGAGCAATATGTCGTTGTCTTCTCTGGCGGCTATCCCGATGCGGGCGTCGTTGCGCCGAGCGACACGCTGGTGGCGTTCCGCTTGCCGCGCGCAGGCGAAGCGGGGCCCTCGTTCTGGTCGCGCACCATCGATCGCCCGGGCGGACGGAGCGCCGCGTTTTTCATGGCAGCGTTGGTCACGCTGATCGGCGCTGGCTTTGTGCTCTGGAAACGTCGCCGCCGCGCGCGCGTGAGAGTGGGTGAGAGGAATCGCGCATGAGCACCGTCCGCAAATTGGCATCGTACATAATCTGGCCAGGGCTTCTGGCGATGTTTCTGCTCGCATTCGCTGAAACCCAGCGGCGCGGGCTCGATCCAGGGCTGTCGCTGTTGGTGCTGACAGTGCTGCATCTCGCACTGATCGCCGGGTTTGAAGTGCTGATGCCGGCGCGGCGCGACTGGGATTGGCGCAAGGATGGACAGGTCATCAACGATCTCATCCATGGCGCGCTGTTGGATGTGGGCGCGCGGTTGGGCGGCGCGGGTCTGACGATCGCCATCGCCGCTGTCGCCGCGCAATTCTCGACGGACGCCCCGCTAGCGCTTTGGCCGGCCGCTTGGCCGCTTTGGGCGCAGCTCGTGATCGCGGTGCTGATTTATGACTTCGTCGATTATTGGAAACATCGCGCCTACCACGAATGGGCTTGGGCCTGGCCGATCCATGCGCTGCACCACAATGCCACGAAGATGCATGTGTTCAAGGCGGGGCGCTTGCACTTCCTCGAGGCTGCAATCCGCGCTGGCGTGACCTCGGCGCCGCTCGTGATCCTGGGCGCGCCGCCTGAGGTGTTTTTCTGGCTCGCCGCGCTCTCGAACGGCATCGGCGATCAGAACCATTGGAATGTCGAGACGCGCTTGCCGCGCTTTCTCGACACTCTGATCGCGACGCCGAACGCGCATTGGCTTCATCACGCGCGCAATGTCTCGAACGGCGGCGCCAACTATTCCAGCTTCACGCTCTTGTTCGACCATCTATTCGGTACGTTTCGCCGCCAACCGGATGATCGCATCGAGGATGTCGGCATCGGCTTCGATCCCATTCCGAAGAATCTCTTTGGCCAAGTGCTCGCGCCGTTTGCGTGGCCTTGGCTCAGCCGCCGCGCGCGCCCACCGGCCACGCAAGCTCAAACCATTGGAGGTACGCATGCTTAAGATCAGCGCTGTCATGGCTATTATCGCTGGCCTCGCCATGGCGGGGGTCAAGCTCGCTTTGGGCGAGGATTTGTGGTGGCCGTTCGCGGTGATCGACTACATCGCTGCGGCCTTGCTGTTGCTTGGCGCCTTGATCGCACTCCACAGCAAGCAGGGTGCTCTGCTTGCATGCGCTTGGGGGCTGACGGCGGGGCTATCGTGGTCGACGCTGTTTCACCACCCTCAATCGCAACCCGGCCCGGGCATATTGGAGTTCGGCTTGGGCGCGCTGTTGGTGAGCGCCATCATCGGCGCGCTCTTGATCGTCAGCGGCGGGCTGCGTGTTTCCGCACACGGATACGCCGGCGCTGTTGCCGCCACGATCGCGGCGCTTGTTCTCCTCGCGGCGCCGACGCCTGCGGCGGCGCAAGGCGCGAGTCTAACCGGCCGCTGGGCGAGCCAAGGTTTCGGCTCGATAGTGGATTTCCAACCGTGCCAAACCGACGCCGCCACGATGTGCGGGCGGATTCGCTGGCTCTGGGAGGCCAACGATGCCAACGGTCGGCCGCGCGTCGATGGCCGCAATCCTGACCGTTCGCTGCGTACGCGCTCCCTCGTCGGCATCGAGATCATCCGTGGTTTCCGCGAAACCGCGCCGGGCGTCTGGACCGGCGGCTCGCTGTACAATCCCGACGATGGCCGCACCTACACCGGCACGATCCGGCTCCGTCAAGGTGCGCTGCATCTGCAGGGGTGCGCGCTCAACCTGTTCTGTCAAACGCAAGTGTGGCGCAGGCCTGAGGACCTCATCGAAGCCGCGCAAGGGAGCTGAGCGATGCCCGCTGCCTCATCTTGGCACAGTCGCGTGCTACTTTACGCGCCGCTTGCGCTGCATGTCTTGCCCACGCTGGTGATTGGTTTTGTGTTCGTGCTGCCAAGCAGCCCGATCGCCGGTGTCAACCAATACACGATTGCCTTCGCACTGGCGGTGCTGGGCTTCATTCCCGCCTACGTCGCCGGCCTCCGCCTCGCGCGCGGGATGCAACACAATGCGTAGGCCCGTGTTCATCGCCGAGCAGGCGCGAAACGCGAGCGGGCCTCTTGGGCGTCTGATCGCCTTCGTGATGGCCCGTGAAACCTGGGGCGACAATCTTGCCGCCATTGACGCGCTCAATCTGCAGACGACGGATCATGTGCTCGACATCGGCTGTGGCCACGGGCGGGCCCTAGGCGAGTTGGCGCGCCGCGCCCCGAGCGGACGCATCGCTGGAGCCGATCCATCAGAGTTGATGGTCGAAATCGCGGTGCAGCGAAACCGCGATCTTGTTCGCGCAAGGCGCGTTGATGTCGCGCATGCCGGTGTTGAGAGCCTGCCTTATGACGATGCTGCCTTCGATAAGGCGCTCTGTGTGCATGGGGTCTATTTCTGGCGTGAACTCGAGCCCTCGTTCGCTGAGATCGCGCGCGTGCTGAAGCCCGGCGGACGGGTCGCTCTCGTGTTTCGGACATCGCGCAGCAAGGCGACGGCTGCATTTCCAAGCGAGGTCTATCGGTTCTGGTCGCTTTCGGAAGTCGAGCAGGCCATGGCGCGTGCGGGTTTGGCAAGAGCAATTGCGCACGACGTAGACGAGACCCAGCGCCCAATTGGGATTACAGGAACCCGGTTGGATTCTAGCGGTCATAGTTGAAGCGCCATTGTTGATAACGACGTCGGACGTTTCGTCTCCGCCTCGCTTGGCTGGGCGTGCGTGCAGGTGAGCCCAATTCGGAGTTCGGCTCGACACAGCGTAAGGAACCTTTCCGCCAGTGAGTTGGCTCACGAGCACCCGTCAGGTGTGCATACGCCGCCTTTCGCATCGCCCGGGTCTTCAATCCGACGGTCGGCAACCAAAGCGGCGATTTCCGCACCGAGTCGCAGATCGGGCACGTGCCCGAACGCGTGCCTGCGCAACACGCCCGTTCGATCGATCAGCAGCGTCGTTGGTGTGCCGCGCATGGCATAGGCGCGCATCGTGTGCGGAATGCCGCCGCAACCGTCGGGCTCATCGACGCCAACCGGAAAGGCGATTTTGTATTCATGCAAGAACGCCTCAAGAGAGGTTGGCGTCATTGCTTTGTGGTGTTCGAACACGGTGTGCAGCCCGATCACCGCGACGTCCTCTTCGCGAAAGGCTTCGCGAACGCGCAGGGCTTGCGGCAACCCGTGACTGACGCAGCTTGGGCATAGCATCTGGAACGCGGTGACGAACACCATCTTGCCGCGAAGCGCCGCCAACGACGGCGGCGTTGGGGCATTGAACCAGTTCGTGGTGCGCCATTCCGGCGCGGTGGTGAGCATCGACGTAATCCTTCCTCTCAGAATGATCCGCCGGTGCGAAAGCCTCCGCACCGGCGCCTCCAGCAAGCCTATTGGTTCGTTCTGCCTGGCAGACTGAGATCGCCCGAGGCCACATCGAACACATTGGCGACGCACAGAAGCGGCGCGTGCGCGCTGGCGTTCACACGCAGCCCCGCTGTAACGCCGTCAAAACCAGCCGCTTCGACAATGGCGATGTTCGCGAAGGGCACCCGCACTTCGACCGTGTCTTGATCGAGCATCGGCTGCCAACCTGGACTGTCGAGTAGGATAGGCGCGCCCGGCCACGTTGCTGGCAGGCGTGGGCGCACACCCTCGGGAATGTCGATGACCTTGAGCGCGCCCTCGCCACAGGCCTGGTCTGGCCCGAGTACGACCCAGTGCATGTGCCAAAGGCCTCCGTCATTGGCGCGGTCGCCGTCGCGAGATTCATCGAACAACGGCGTGTCGTCAAAATCCGGATGCGAGGTCACGGCCAGAGCGAGGATGCCCCCGCCGCGCTCGAACCCAACTTCATAGGGATCTATGGTCGTGGGCCACACATAAGAGAAAACTTCGCTGCCCGCGAACTGGCCGGTGGCGGTCGGCATGGTGTCTCCTGCGCGGCCCGAGACCGCCATGTGGAACACCGCGACATTGCCCTCCGTGCTGATCTTGGCATGGACAACATCGAATGGAGCTAAGGTGTTTGGCGAGTGATCGGCGGCGATGCCGCCGGTGTGCTGATGCGACGGCGCCGTGAGATCGTGGCTTGGGCCATCCGCGCAGGCCGCCAATGTTAAGATGACGGCAGCGCCCGCAAGCGACAGTAAACGCATCACGCCACTCCCTTCAGGTCGGCCATCGAGGCGCCGAAGTTAATGTGGAAGGGCGCGCCGTTGATCACGAAGGCAGGCACGGACACGACCCCGGCCTTCTCGGCCTCAGCGATGCGGTCTGGCGCATCTGCGAAGTTCACCACCTCGACATCGAACTTTGCGGGGTCGAGGGCGGCGGCGAATTGTTGCTCCGCTGAAACGCAGACGCTGCAGCCTGCGTGATAGAGAACGGCCTTGGCCTTCATAAAAAGGACTCCTAAGCAAATATAACGCGTGGAAGCGACGCGCGCGCTTTTCGGAAAGCTCCCGAATCGTTTGAACCCTGCTACGCCGCCCGCGCCTCCTCATGGTCGGGACAGTCGACCCTAAGGTCGCCTTGCCCGAGCGGCGCGTCGATGAAGCGACAATGGTGCGGCCGCGCCTTGTCCCGATGAACATCCGGCGCAAAATACCGACAGCTCAAGCACATACGTTGGGGCGAAATCGCCCCTTTTCGCTGCAATTCGTGAATGCTCCGGATGACAATACCAAGCAACAGCGCTTGATCGCCTGGCGACAGCGTTTCCACAATGGCGCCGAAGCTCAGCGGCCACCGTCGGGCCAACGCCCGCCCGCTGCGGGTGACGCGCAGCATGAGCGCGCGTCCGTCGCTTGGGTCGCTGAGTTTTGCAATCAACCCCTTGCGTTCGAGCGCGGCGACAGCATCGCTGGCGGTGGGCTGGCTCACATTGAGATGCGCAGCCAACGTGCTGACGCGCAGACCTTCTTGTCGGTGGACCAGCGCACGCAGGATGTCGCCTTGGGTCGGCGTCAGGCCTTCGACTTCACCAGCGCGCCAGTCGTCCTGCCGGGCGAGTGCAGCCAACCTAGCAAGGCCATGCGAGAGTTGCTCTGACAACATAATAGGACTGCTATGTAACAGGAGGGGCGTTGTCAAGTTGGACACACTGCGTCGTTGGCGCTGTTTTCCTGGCTAAGGCCGCCACGGCGGGAAGCGCACCACATGCCGCGCGCCTTCGAACACGTCGATGGCGTGAGGGTGACAGCTATCGCCGGTGAAATCGATCACGTCGTCGTCCGTGGAGCACTCATGCAGGTGCGTAGCTTCGATCTCGCCGTTGGCGTCGAGAAAATGGATGGTATAGCGCGCCATCGCTCCGCCCTCCCACTTGCAACTCTTTTGGAGAGGCAGGGCTTCGACTTTGACTCATCTCAAAGGGTTGACGGCTTTGATCGCTGATTGATCGCCATCAAGTGGGCGAGGGCGGGACGTCAAGGTGGGTCGAGCCGCGTCGCGCGATAGTGTGGGCGCTCCGAGCTTCGGCGTCTAAGGCTCTCCCCTGATTGTGATGACGCCGGAGCCGGGCGCGGCGGGTTGAGAAATGGGTCTTGGCCCGCCGCGCCAAGGGAGACGTGCGGAAACGCCGTCTCCTCCCGTGTTTGGAAAGGGGCGGCGGCGTGCGGCATCTCGAAGATGGCTTTGGCCGTCGCTTTCCCTATGTGCGGCTCTCGGTAACCGAGGCCTGCAACTTCCGCTGCACGTATTGTTTGCCCAACGGCTATCGCAAGAGCGCGCCGCACGACTTCCTCTCCGTCGATGAGATTGCGCGTCTGGTTCGGGCGCTCCGATCGATGGGCGTGCAAAAAGTGCGGCTGACCGGCGGCGAGCCGAGCGTGCGCCAGGATTTGACCAAGGTTATCGCCGCGGTCGCCGATGCGGGCGTCGAGAAGATCGCACTCACCACCAACGGTTGGACGCTTGCGCGACGAATCGAAGCCTGGGCCGCGGCCGGGCTCACGCATCTCAATGTCAGCATCGATAGCCTCGACCAGAAGACGTTCGCTGCGATCACCGGGCATAATCGCCTTGCTGAGGTTCTTGACGGGGTCGAGCGCGCCACGCAGAGCGGGGTTCATACCAAGCTCAACGCCGTGTTACTGCGCAACACGCTGGGCGACGGCTTTGAGGAATTTGCAAGCTTCATCCAGTTTCGGCACATAAGCGTCCGTTTCATCGAACTCATGCGCACGGGCGACAACACCGCGTATTTTCAAGCCCAGCATGTAAGTGGATCAACGCTGGTGGACTGGCTTGCGGCGCGAGGCTGGTCACCTGTTGCGCGGGCCGCAGACGCCGGACCCGCTATTGAATACGCGCACCCCGACTATCACGGCCGTTTTGGAATCATTGCGCCCTATGCGCCGGGCTTCTGCGACAGCTGCAACAGATTGCGGGTGACGGCGCGTGGCAAGTTGCGGTTATGCTTATTTGGCGAAGGCGGCGTTGACTTGCGCGATCTGCTGCGGAACGAGGGGCAAACCGACGCGCTGATTGAGCGCGTTAATGCCGCCTTAAGCGGGAAGGTGCGTGGGCACGGGCTCGCGAGCGGCCAGTATGGCGACACGCGACAGCTGGCCGAAGTCGGTGGCTAGTTTTGGTGGGGGTTACGAGCGCCCGCCTGCCGCGCGCTGGCGTTCGGTCGACCAAACTTCTGCGTCGGCTTCAGCGGCGGGGCTTGCGCCGCGCGGCGCATGATTGTCGATCAGCGGATCGGGTCGCGCTAGGCGTTCAAGGTCACGGAGCTTGCAGAGCCGCACATCAGCCCCTGTCACCTCGACACCGTAGCCGCCAAGGGTGGCGAACGCGCGGGAAAGATTCTCCGGCGTCATGCCGAGGAGAGCCGCCAGCACGCGCTTTTCGTGAGGGAGATGCACGAGATCGCCGCCGCCGGATTTCGCCCGCAAAGTCAGAAGATAGTTTGCAAGCCGCTCAACACCGCCGCGAAGCTTCTGGTTCTTGATGGTGCGCACAAGGCCGCGATAGC
>DDSN01000070.1 GCA_002343395.1 Hyphomonadaceae bacterium UBA2389
ATTGTCCTGGTTGCGGCGCTCAGCGCACACCGCGCGCCGGCGCTGACGGCGGTGGCCGAGTTGATGGATTATCTGAAGTCGGAAGCGCCGATCTGGAAGAAGGAGGTTGGCGCTTGCGGTCCTAGGTGGATCGACCCGACCGAACAGGACTATCGCGAGGCTGGGCGGTGGCGCCAGAAACACGGGGATGTTCCGCATGAGTCCTGATGCAACAAGCTTAGTTCCCGGGGGCGAGCTCCGAGACGATCTGCCGTTCAAGCCGGTCCGGATCGCGGTCATCACCATATCCGACACGCGCTCGCTGGAGACCGACACTTCGGGGCTGTTGCTATCGAAACGCGTGCAGGCGGATGGTCATGTGCTCGTCGAACGCAAAGTTGTGAAGGATGATGTCGGCGCAATTCGCGCGGCGGTCTTGGCGCTGGTCGACGGCGGCGCCGCGGACGTGATTCTGACCACAGGCGGCACCGGCCTCACGGGGCGCGATGTCACGCCGGAAGCCATTGAGCCGTTGTTTGACAAGCGCATAGAGGGGTTCTCCACGATCTTCCATTTGGTGAGCTATGAGATGGTGGGGCTGTCAACCTTGCAGTCGCGCGCGCTTGCCGGCCTCATCAAGGGCGTGTTCGTCTTTTGCATGCCGGGCTCGAACGGCGCATGCAAGGACGCTTGGGATAAGATCATCCGCTGGCAGCTCGATAGCCGGCACATGCCGTGCAACATGGTGGAGCTGATGCCGCGCCTCAGGGAGCACGAAGCCCATGACTGCCCCTGACGGCCTCACTCATCTCGACGCCGAAGGGCGCGCGCGCATGGTGGATGTCGGCGGCAAGCCCAGCACTGTGCGTGAAGCGGTTGCAGAAGCCCGCATCGTCATTGCGCCGGAAACGCTTCGCGCCGCGCTCCTGGGCGACAACAAGAAGGGCGATGTGCGCGCGGTGTCGGAAATCGCCGGTGTGATGGCCGGCAAGCGCACGAGCGAGCTGATCCCGCTTTGTCATCCGATCGCGTTGTCCAGCCTGACTGTCGATGTGCGGCCCGACAATGATTTGCCCGGTTTTCGCATCACCGCACGCGCGCGAACGACAGGACAAACCGGCGTCGAGATGGAGGCGCTGACGGCCGCGAGCGTGGCGGCGCTGACGATCTACGACATGCTCAAGGCGCGTGACCGCGGCATGCGCATCGAGGGCGTACGCCTGCTGGAGAAAAGCGGCGGCGTCTCCGGCGATTACAGAGCAGAGCCGTGACCAGCGTCGCCGAGGCGCGCGCGCTCATGCTCGGCGCAATCGAAACCGTTGGAAGTGAAGTCGTGCCGCTCGCGCAGGCGCGCGGCCGCATGCTCGCCGCGCCGGTCATCGCCAAGCGCGCACAGCCGCCGTTTGCGGCGTCCGCCATGGATGGCTACGCGTTACGTGCAGCGGAGACGCCGAGACAATTGCGCATTGTCGGTGAATCCGCCGCCGGTCACGCTTACGCGCATTCGTTGAGAGCAGGCGAGGCAATCCGAATCTCTACGGGCGCGCCCATGCCGGAGGGCGCCGACGCGGTCCTTGTTCAGGAGGACGCCGAGGTCGAAGGCGATGTCCTCCGCGCCGTAGCCGTGGACAGTGGGCGCCACGTGCGCGCTCCGGGAATTGATTTTCAAAAGGGCGCGGAGGTGCTCGGTCGCGGGAGGCGCATCGATCCGATCGCCTTAGCCTTAGCGGCGGCGAGCGGCGCCAGCGTCTTGGAGGTGCGGCGGCGTCCACGTGTAGCGGTTTTGTGCGCCGGTGACGAAATCGTGCCGCCGGGCGGCGCGCCGCGGGACGATCAGATTTTCGAGTCTTGTTCGTACGCCATCGCCGCGCTCGCGGAAGCGTGGGGGGCGACCGTCACGCGCTGCGATCCGCTGCCCGATGATCCAGCGCGGATCGAGCACGTCGCCGCCCGTGCGCTGGATGACTCTGACTTGGTCGTGTTCATCGGCGCCGCGTCCGTTGGGCCGCACGATCACGCCCGGCCCGCTTTCGCAAAGCTCGGCGCGAACATTCTCGTCTCCAAGGTCGACATGCGCCCCGGTAAGCCGACATGGTTCGCGACAACGCCGCGTGGGCCGGTGCTCGGGCTTCCCGGGAACCCCGCGTCCGCGATTGTCGCAGCGGTGTTGTTTCTGCGTCCGTTGCTGGCGCGGATGGAGGGAGGCGAGGGCGGCGTGGCGATCATGCACGCGCGTCTGGCGGCGCCGCTCCCGCCAAATGGGCCGCGTGAGTCGTATCTGCGTGCGTTCGTAGAGGCGGATGTGCACGGGCAGGCGCGGGTTCGCGCCGCCGACGCGCAAGACTCATCGCTCCTGCGCGTATTCGCAGCATCCAATGCCTTGATTGTGCGGCCGGCCAACGCGCCGGCGGCCGCCGCGAACGAGGCGGCGCCGTGCATTCGCGTGTTCTAAGTTAGTGGCGACATAGACCAATTTACCGCATCGCCGCCCCCTAAAAAAGCGCGGATAAATCCCAAATTATCCGACCCACTTCACACCGCGCGCACACTTGCCGCGCCCATGC
>DDSN01000017.1 GCA_002343395.1 Hyphomonadaceae bacterium UBA2389
CGCCGATGAGCTTGCCGGCGACGGAAGCGAACAACATCAGCGCGGCGGCGGCAAACACCATGGCGCCGCCCACTTCCCAATTCGTGCGCAAGCCAGTGCTCAGGAAGAACACCGGCATGATCGCCAGCAGGATGTTGTGGCGAAACCCATCCATCTGTTTCTGGTCGAACATGTCGGAGTCGAGCACCGCGCCGGCGAGAAACGCGCCGACCATATAGTGCAGGCCCGACCAGTCCGCGCCGAAACCGCACGCGGCGAGCCAGATCAGGGCGACGTACCAACGATCGCTCTCTGGAATCGCCCGCATCAGCTTGCGCATGACGAACGACATCACCGCGAACGCCGCGAGAAAACCCGCTTGGCGGCCGATGCGCTCCCAATCCAGCAAAATCAACGCCAAAACGCCCCAAATGGCGACATCGTCCAGGCTGGCGTAGCGCAGCGTGCGCTGGCCGAGCGGCTGGCGCAGGATGCCAAGCTTCTCCATGAGCAGCACCAAGATCGGCAACGCGGTGACGGCGCTGCCCATGCCGAGGCCAAGCACGAACTGCCATTCCTGCGCCCGCGGCCCAACCCAGCCGCTGGATGTCATCATCAACACCGCGGCGGCGGCGCATCCGAACAGAAGCGGCGTGCCCAGCGCGAGTCCCGCCGTGACGGTCGTTTCGCGGCGATGGGTCCAGGCGCTGCGAATGTCGAGTTCGACGCCGGCGGTGAAGACGAAAACCATCACCGCCCACCAGGCGATGCCNNCAGGATGCCGCCGACGATCTGCACGACCACAAGCGGAGCGAAATAATCCGTCTTGAACAGTCGCCACACGAGGTAAGGCGCCGTGAAAACGATGAGCATCGCGATCAGGTAGAGTTCTGTGGTGGTGATCGCGGGCGGCATCGTCTGCTCTTTCTCGCGCCATTCCCGCATGAATTGACAGCGCTAGCAATAGCACTGTCCTGAGCGGTTTACGGCGGTGGGCGGGTTCGCCTTAGTGCCGCCGTTGCACCACGAAGTCGACGGCGTCCAGAAGCACGCGGGCGCGGGGACCAAAAAGCGCAAGGTGGCGCTTGGCCTGGGCGGCCAGCATGCCGACGCGCTCGCGCGTGGCCTCGACGCCAAGCACGGTGACGAAATTCGCCTTGCCGCGATCCTTGTCCTTGCCGACGGCTTTGCCCGTGTCGCGCACCGCGCCCTCGGCGTCCAAGATGTCATCGACCATCTGGAAGGCGAGCCCGACATCGTGGGCGTAGCGCGAGAGCGCGGTTTTCTCGGCTTCCGACGCACAGCCGATGAACGCGCCAGCATCGACGGAGAAATTGATCAGAGCGCCGGTCTTCAGGCGATTCATGCGCGTCACCGCGATGAGATCGGAGCCAATCTCCTGACCGGCCATGTCCGCCACTTGGCCCGCGACCATGCCGACGGCGCCCGACGCCTTCGCCAAGCCGGTGATCAACAAACAGCGCATCTGCGGATCGGGATGCGTGGCGGGGTCGGCCAGCGCCTCGAACGCAAACGTCTGCAGTGCGTCGCCGGCAAGCAGAGCCGTCGCCTCGTCGAACGCGCGATGCAGCGTCGGCCTACCGCGGCGCAAGTCGTCATCGTCCATGCAGGGCAAGTCATCGTGGATCAGCGAATAGGTGTGGACACATTCGATCGCGCAGGCGGCGCGCAGCAGATGACCTTCGTCGGCGTCGAAAATCCTCCCCGCCTCGATCGTGAAAAACGGACGTAGCCGTTTGCCGGCACCAAGCGCGGCGTAACGCATCGCTTCCACGAGACGCGCCTCGGGCCCTTGCGGCCGCGGCAACAGCGCGTCCAGCGCAACATTCACGCTTTCGGCGGTTTCCTTAAGACGGGCGTCGAATTGGGACATGGCGGCTCCAGCGGGGCGAACGGGTTAGCAGAGCCCCGCCCAGGCGCAAACACCCGATGAAAGGCGCGCGCCTGGGGAAAAGCCCGCTGGCAAGCGCCCTTCCCAACCCCCGCCCATCCAGGGCATCATGAAACTCAGGAAGGGTGGCCCGTTCCTTGAAGGTTCGCGGCCGTTGTTCGGGATCGAAGGGACCTCGCTTATGCCAACGGTGGTGATCATCCACGCCGCGGAAGACACGCTGCCAGCGCGCGCGCTCGCTGAGAAGCTGCGCCAGGCCAAGGTGGAGGTGAGCCTGGAGTTGCCCTCGGGCCCCGACCTCCGCGCCGCGATTCAATCCGCCGCTGCGACGATTGCGCTTTGGTCGCCGCGCGCGGTCGCGCAAGCAGGGTTCGGCGATGACGCCGCGTTCGCAGCGAGCCTTGAAAAACTGGTGCACGCCACGATGCAGGGGGCCACGCCGCCCCCGCAGTTCAGCGGCCAAAGAAGCGTCAACCTAACAGGCTGGCGAGGCGAGGACGATTTCGCGCCGTGGCGCGACCTCGCGGAGATCGTGGTGCGCACGGTCGGCGTCGCGCCGTTGCCGCCGCCGGCCCCGCGCGCCGCGTCCGGGTTCTTTCAGCCAGGGCGCAACCCGAGCGCCGGCGCGCCGCCTGCCGCTGCCTCGGCGCCGCCGACACGGCAGCAGCCCCAACAACGCCAAGCCCAGCCGCCTCGGCCAGCGCCGGCGCCTCGGNNCGCGGCGGCGGCATGGCGATGATCGCCATAGCGGCCGTTGTCGCGGTGGGCGCCATCGGAGCCGGCGGCTACTGGTTTCTGAATCGCGACGCGGCGACCAGCGCCGAAACGGTTACCTTCGATGATGTCGATCTCGGCAGCGCCGAGGCCCTGCGCGCCTTCATCTCAAGCACGCGCTCAAACGCCGAGCGCGCGCAAGCCGAAGAAGCATTGGTGACGTTGGAGCAGCAATCGCTCGACGCCGCGCGAGACGCCAACACCATCGAGGCGTTCGAGGCGTTCCTGCGCGACTTCCCCGAAAGCGAGGAAGCGATCTTCGTGCAGGGGCAAATCCAGGAATTGCGGCTTCAGGAAGCGAACACGCCAGCCGCGCCGGCAACAACCGAAGCGCCGCCGACTGGCGAAACGACCGAACCCAATCCCGATCTTGTTCCGCCAAATACGACGCCCGACGCGAGCGGCGGCGGGCCCGCTCAGCTCACGCCGCCCGATCCGGCGCCGGCTGAACCGCCTGCGCAGCCGCCGACCTAGAGGGTTGAATATTTGCGTATATACTGGTATATATACCAGTATGACCATTACGCGATCCAAAACCTTTAGGAGCGGAAACAGCGAAGCTGTGCGCCTTCCAAAGGAAGTGGCTTTCGGGGCGGATGTAGAGCTGGTTGTGGTGCGCGCGGGCGACGTGATTACACTCTATCCCGCCGGCCTCAGCGTGTCCGAGATGGCGGACAAACTCAGTGCCATGCCCGCGCCTCCCGCCATCGAGCAACGTGATCTGGACGAACTCCCTGAGCGCCTCGGGCTCTAATCCCGATGCCCTTTATTCTTGACACGAATATAGCGATCCACCTGCGCGACGGCGACGTGCGCGTAACCCGCGAGGTGGGAGCGCTGCGAGATGCGGTCATGATCTCGGTGATCACGCGGGTGGAACTCGAGGGCGGCGTATATCGGGAGCCCGCGCACGCGGCAGTGCGACGCTCTCGTCTCGATGTGATGCTGGCGGCTCTGCCGTGTTTGGCGTTTGATGAAGCCGCTGCCCAACGCTACGGCGCAATCGTCGCTCATTCGGGTTATTCGCGGCGCAACTTGCTCGACCGAATGATCGCTGCCCAAGCGCTTCTGCACGGAGCGACGCTCATTACGCTAAATGAGGCCGATTTCGCGGATATCCCAGAATTGCGCGTGATAAGCTGGTAAGTCGCCTAGAATAGGCGTCCGCCCGTGAGCGCGGGGCGATCCACGTTGAGCAAGACAACATCGCCGTTGCGGTCGGGGAAGCCGAGGCACAGCACTTCG
>DDSN01000132.1 GCA_002343395.1 Hyphomonadaceae bacterium UBA2389
GAACCTCAAGGCGCCGCTCGCGGAGCTGCCCGATCGCGTCGCGCAATTGCAGGACGAGCGCCGCAAACTCGAACGCGAGTTGACCGAGGCGAAGAAAAAACTCGCGCTCTCGGGCGGCGGGCAAGCGGCGCCAGCGGGGCCTGAGCAGATCGCGGGCGTGGCGCTTCTCGCGCGCGTTCTCGACGGCGTGCCGGCCAAGGAGCTGCGCGGCCTTGTCGATGAGGGCAAGCAACAGATTGGCTCAGGCGTCATCGCCTATGTCGGCGTCGAGGAGGGTAAGGCGGCGCTGGCTGTTGGCGTGACCGACGATCTCAAATCGAAAGTCAGCGCGGTCGATCTTGTGAAGGCCGGCGTGGCCTGCGTTGGCGGCCAGGGCGGCGGCGGGCGTCCGGACATGGCGCAAGGCGGCGGCCCGGACGGCGGCAAGGCGGCCGTTGCGCTGGATGCAATTCGCGATGCGCTCAAGGCGAAGCTCACAGCGTGAGCGCGGTCACGTATCGTCGAGCGACGCGCGAAGACGCCGCCGCGCTCGCGGCGTTCGCCGCTGGATCGTTTGTCGAGACGTTCGCGCATCTCTATCCGCGCCAGGACCTCGAAGCCTATCTCGCCAAATCCTATGGCGAGAGCATCCAACGTGAAGAGATCGAGGACAGTTCGATTGCGACCTGGCTTGCCGAGAGCGGGCAGGCGTTGGTCGGCTATGCGCAAACGGGTCCAATGGATTTGAAAACCGCCCATGCGCCGAACGACCGAGAACTCTATCGGCTCTACGTGGCCTCATCCGTGAAAGGCGCCGGCGTCGCGCACGCCTTGATGCGCGAAGCGATTGCATGGTGCCGCGGTCAGGGCGCCGACGCGCTTTGGCTCAGCGTTTGGGAAAACAACGAACGCGCGCAGCGCTTCTATCGCGGCTACGGCTTCGAACACATGGGCGAACACAAATTCATGGTCGGCGGCGTCGCTGACCGGGACCTCATCTGGCGGCTCGACTTGAAGGGGCGCCACCCGTAACGACCGCGCTGAATCAAGTAACGTCTCGGAAACCAAATCAGTCGTTTTTGGGCGACTCGATTCGGGTTTGGGGGACCGGGATGACGCACAACGACGCGCTGGCCGCTTTTCTTGGGCCAGAGCTTTTCGAGGAGCTCGAGTGGGGCCGCCTCAATGAACGCCAGCGTGCCGCGATTCTCTCGGTGTTCCGAGTCGGATTAGGAGCGGGCGCTCAATCCGGCGTCGTGTCGACGATCGATTGCGTGCTCGGGCGGGGGCAAGTGCTGATTTGCGAGGACGGAACGCGGTGGGCGGCGCGCGAGTCCGACGATGCGGAGCTGATCGAGGATTGGGGCGCGGGCGCCATGGTGGCCATCCATCGCCAGCTGATCTATCGGCTGGACCCATACCAAGCGGCGGAAGTGGACTTGCTGCGTCTCTAGGAAAGAACGCGTTGCGATTGCGCAACGATCCTGATGGGCGCTAACGTCGTGCGATCATCGCTTTAGGATCACGCGCATGCCGGAATTTACAACGATCGCCCTCGATATCGACGACGGCGTCGCCACGATCATGCTCCAGCGCCCGGACCGCATGAACGCATTCACGGACGTGATGGCGCGTGAGTTGATCGAGGCGTTCGACGAAACCGATGGCGATGATCGGGTTCGCGCCGTGATCGTCACCGGCGCGGGGCGTGCGTTCTGCGCGGGCGCCGATCTCGGATTGGGCGGCGATACGTTCGATTATGACAAGCGCCGCGCAGGGCAGGCGAAGACCAGCGGGTTCGATCCCGATCCGACGCGCGATGGCGGCGGCCAGGTGGGCATGCGCATCTACGAAAGCCTGAAGCCCGTGATCGCGGCGATCAATGGCGCCGCCGTTGGCGTCGGCGCCACGATGACGCTCGCGATGGATATTCGGCTCGCCGCGCCGGGCGTGAAGATGGGATTTGTGTTCGCGCGGCGCGGCATCGTGCCGGAGACGCTTTCGTCCTACTTCCTGCCGCGCTTGGTCGGGCTCTCGACGGCGCTTGAGTGGACCATGACAGGCCGCGTGTTCTTGTCGGAGGAGGCGAAGGAGCGCGGTTTGGTGCGCTCGCTGCACGCGCCTGAAGATTTGTTGCCCGCGGCGCGCGCGCTGGCGCGTGAGATCGCCGACAATACCGCGCCGGTTTCAGTCGCGCTCGCGCGCCGGATGATGCTCGACATGCTCGATGCAGGCCACCCAATGGAAGCGCACCAATTGGAAAGCCGACTCATGGTGGCGCGCGGACGTTCAGGAGACGCGAAGGAAGGCGTGACGTCGTTTCTGGAAAAGCGCGCGCCGGCATATCCCGACAAGGTCTCGAAAGACATGCCGCAGCCGTTTCCGTGGCGTCCGACGCCGCCGTTCCAGGCTTAACTTGATTTGGGTCAAGGCGGCGCGCCGTCCTTGCGCGAACCTAGCGCTTCCGGAGGGAGGCTGCGATGCCTGATTTCGCCAAACTATCCATAGATCCGCTCGCGATCACCGCGCTTGGTTTTCTTGTGGCCGTGCTGGTGATGACGTTCGGCCTGTTCGGCTGGCTCATGATGCAGGGCGGTAAGGGCAAGAAGGGCTAGCCCTCACGGGCCGCGGTATTGGATGAAGCCGCTGCGCCGCGCCACGCGCTCATAGAGTGCGCGCGCGGTCCTGTTCGTTTCGCAAGTGTTTCCCACTGAGGTCGATCTTCCGCTTTCAGATCGCGGACCGCGATGCTCACGCTTTCGCCATCGCCTTATCGAGATTGTCGCCGATGGCGTCGAGGAAGCCTTCGGTCGAGAGCCACGATTGCGTGTCGCCGACGAGCAGGGCGAGGTCTTTTGTCATTTGCCCGGCTTCGACCGTGTCGACCGTGATTTTCTCCAGCAGCAACGCGTAGTCGATGAGCTTCTGATTGCCGTCGAGCTTGCCGCGATGGGCGAGGCCGCGGGTCCAGGCGAAGATCGACGCCACGGAGTTTGTGCTCGTCGGTTCGCCCTTTTGATGCTGGCGATAATGGCGCGTCACCGTTCCGTGCGCGGCTTCGGATTCCATGGTCTTGCCGTCGGGCGTGAGCAATACGCTGGTCATCAGTCCGAGCGATCCGAACCCTTGCGCGACGGTGTCGGATTGAACGTCGCCGTCATAGTTCTTGCACGCCCAGACGAAACCGCCGGACCACTTCAGAGCGGAGGCCACCATGTCGTCGATGAGGCGATGCTCGTAGGTGATTTTCTTGTCCTTGAACTGCGCGGCGAACTCGGCGTCGAACACCTCTTGGAAGATGTCCTTGAAGCGGCCGTCATAGGCCTTGAGGATCGTGTTCTTGGTCGAGAGGTAGACCGGCCAGCCCTTCATCAGCCCGTAGTTGAAAGAAGAGCGCGCGAACTCGCGAATGCTCTCGTCCAGATTATACATCGCCATGGCGACGCCGGCGCCTGGCGCGTCGAACACCTCGTGCTCGATCACCGCGCCGTCGTCGCCGACGAACTTGATCGAGAGCTTGCCCTTGCTGGGGAACTTGAAATCGGTCGCACGGTACTGATCGCCAAAGGCGTGGCGGCCAACCACGATTGGTTTGGTCCAGCCCGGCACCAGTCGCGGCACGTTGGTGCAGATGATGGGCTCACGGAAGATGACGCCGCCCAGGATGTTGCGGAT
>DDSN01000072.1:0-5512 GCA_002343395.1 Hyphomonadaceae bacterium UBA2389
AAGTGCATCGGCTGCCACACCTGCTCGGTCACCTGCAAAAACGTTTGGACCAATCGCGAGGGCGTTGAGTACGCGTGGTTCAATAACGTCGAGACGAAGCCCGGCATCGGCTATCCGCGCGACTGGGAAAATCAGCAACGCTGGAAAGGCGGTTGGGTAAAAAAACCCGATGGCCGCATTGAACCGCGCGTCGGCGCTAAGTGGCGTATCCTGGCGAAGATCTTCGCCAACCCGGACCTGCCGGAGATCGACGATTACTACGAGCCGTTCGATTTCGACTACAACCACCTGCAGGCGGCGCCCGAGCTCCAAGCCTTTCCAACCGCGCGTCCGCGGTCGCAGATCACCGGCGAGCGCATGGAGAAGATCGAGTGGGGTCCGAACTGGGAGGAGATCCTAGGCGGCGAGTTCGCCAAACGCTCCAAGGATCAGAACTTCGACGGCGTCCAGAAGGAAATGTACGGCGCCTTCGAAAACACCTTCATGATGTATCTGCCGCGTTTGTGCGAGCATTGCCTCAACCCTGCCTGCGTCGCATCCTGCCCATCCGGAGCGATCTATAAACGCGACGAGGACGGTATCGTCCTGATCGACCAAGACAAATGCCGCGGGTGGCGCATGTGCGTCACCGGCTGTCCGTACAAAAAGATCTACTACAACTGGTCGAGTGGAAAGTCGGAGAAGTGCATCTTCTGCTATCCTCGTATCGAGGATGGCCAGCCAACCGTGTGCTCCGAGACCTGCGTGGGCCGTATTCGCTACCTCGGCGTCATCCTGTACGATGCCGATCGCGTCGAGGCTGCGGCGCGCGCCGACGACAAAGACCTCTATCAAAGTCAACTCGACATCTTCCTCAATCCGAACGATCCACGGGTGATCGCGCAGGCGCGCGCGGATGGCGTGCCGGAAGCTTGGCTTGAGGCGGCGAAGAAGAGCCCGGTCTACAAGATGGCGATTGATTGGAAGGTGGCGTTCCCGCTGCACCCGGAATACCGCACCTTGCCGATGGTCTGGTACATTCCGCCGCTCTCGCCCATTCAAGCGGCGGCGGCGACCGGAGCGATCGAGAACGACGGCGTCATGCCGGATGTAAAATCGCTGCGGATTCCGGTTCGGTATCTCGCCAACCTGTTGACCGCGGGCGACGAAAAACCTGTCGTTGAGGCGCTCGAACGCATGCTGGCGATGCGCGCGTATATGCGCGCCAAGAGCGTGGATGGCGTAGTGGACGCCACGATCGCCGAGCGCGTGGGGCTCACCACAGCGTTGATCGAGGATATGTACCAGATCATGGCGATTGCGAACTACGAAGATCGGTTCGTGATCCCGTCGACCCACCGCGAAGGCGCGGAAGACGCCTACCACATGCGTGGCGCCACCGGTTTCTCGTTCGGGAACCAGGCGTCGGGCGGGCGCTCCGAGATCGGCCTCTTTGGCGCCAACCGCAAGCATCGCGCAAAGCAAGAGATGGGGAGTTGAACGCTATGGCTCGATCCTACAAGGCGCTCGCGCTCCTGCTTTCCTATCCCGAGGACGCCTATAGGCCGCTCTATCCAGCGGCGGTGGCCGTCCTTGTTGAAGAAGGCATGCTGCGCGGCATCGATAAATTGAGGCGCTTAGCGGACCAACTGGGCAGGGAAGACGTTCTGGATTTGCAGGCGCGCTACGTGCAGCTTTTCGACCGCAGTCGGCATTTGTCGCTTCATCTTTACGAGCATGTGCATGGGGAGAGCCGCGACCGTGGCCAAGCGATGGTGGAGCTCAACAGGCTCTACGCCGCGCGCGGGGTGTTTCTCAGCGCCCATGAACTGCCCGACCACCTGCCGGTGTTTTTGGAGTTCTTGTCGTTGCTTGAGCCAACCCAGGCGGCGGCGCTGCTCGGCGAGGCGGCGCACGTCCTCACCGCTCTGCGGGACCGCTTGAAGAAGCGTCAGTCTCCTTACGCCGCGGTGTTTTCCGCCCTGTTGGAGCTGGCTGACACGAACGCAGATCCAGCCGCGCTGGAAGCGTTGCTCGCGGAGCCAGAAGAAGACCCCGACGATCTTGCCGCTCTTGATCGCGCGTGGGCGGAGGAACCCGTAACCTTTGGGCCCGAGCAGCCGGGCGGCTGCCCGCAGGCCCGCGAGATGCTCTCTAGAATGGGGGAAAATGCAGCATGACAAACATGACGAAAGGCGGCATTGCCGCGGCGGCGCTTGCGAGCGTGTTTCTATGCGCGCCGGCGGCGCTTGCTCAACAACAAGCGACGACTAACGGAGGCGACCTTATCGTCGACGGCCGGCTTCGGTACGAGCACGTCGAGCAGGACGGTCTAACCGACGCGAACGCGGTGACGCTGCGCTTGCGGCTCGGCTACGAACAGGAGCTGTTCGAGCACTTCAAGGTGCTGGGCGAGTTGGAAGGCGTGGCGCTGCTCAACGATGATTTCGCCGATACCGTGCGGACTCGTCCTGGGCAGGCTGTTGTGCTCGATCCCGAGGCCTTCGAGGTCAATCGACTCCAAGCGCAATGGACGCATGGAGGCTTGACCGCGACAGTTGGCCGGCAACGCATCATTCTCAACAATGCGCGCTTTGTGGGGAATGTGGGTTTCCGGCAGAACGAACAAACCTTCGATGCGTTGCGCCTGGGCTACCGCGCAAGCGAGCGCCTCTCGTTCAACTACATTTATGTGGATCGGGTGCGGCGCATCCTGGGCGATGAAAGCGCCAACGGGGAATGGGGCAGCGACTCACACATTGGACAAGTCGATCTGAAAACGGGCATTGGTGATTTCTCAGGCTATGCTCTGCTCCTCGATTTCGAAAACGCGGCCGCTCAGTCGAACCAGACCTACGGCCTGCGCTGGGCGCGCGCGGTCACAGCCGAGCCGTATCGCTTCAATCTGGGCGCGGAGTTCGCGGCGCAAAGCGACTACGGGAACAACCCCGCGTCGTTCGATCTCAACTATTACGCGGCCAATGCGAGCGTGCAGCGCGGTCCGTGGCGCTTTGGCGTCGGCGGCGAAGTGCTCGAAGGCAACGGCGCACGTGGATTTGCGACGCCGCTGGCGACGCTGCACGCGTTTCAGGGATGGGCGGACGTCTTTCTCACGACGCCTGTCGACGGCGTGCGCGACCTCAACGCCACCGTGACATGGACAGACGAGACGCCGCCATTTGGCCGAGCGCTGACGTTGACGGGCCGCTATCACGACTTCGCTTCCGATGGCGGCGGCACGGACCTCGGAAGCGAGTTCGACGCGGTGGCTAATCTTCGTTTGAACCCGCGTTGGTCGGTCGAGGCGAAGGCCGCCTTCTTCGATGGCGATGATCCGCGCTTCCCGGATCGCGACAAGCTGTGGCTCACGCTTGAGTACAGCCTCTAGGAACCATAGCGATGCACCCTGATCTCGTCTCGCTTCCGCTTGGTGATTGGTTGAACCAAGCCCTGTTCGGGTACTACCCGTACATCTGTCTCGCCGTGCTCGTGTTCGGCTCGGTCCTACGATTTGACCGCGAGCAATATACGTGGCGTTCGGGATCGAGTCAGTTGTTGCGGCGCAAGCAGCTCGTATGGGGGTCGAATCTCTTCCACCTTGGCGTCTTGTTTCTGCTCCTCGGTCATAGCGCGGGGTTGCTTACGCCGCACGCGGTCTATTCGCAGTTCATATCGGCGGAACACAAGCAGCTGTTGGCGATCGTCGCTGGCAGCATTGCCGGGGCGGTGTGTTTCATCGGTCTTACGATGCTGATGCACCGTCGCTTCTTCGACGCGCGCATTCGGCGCACCAGTACGTTTGGCGACAACGCGATTTTGCTAATTCTGTGGGTTCAATTGTGCCTTGGATTGGCGACGGTCCCGTTTTCCCTCGGGCACGGGGACGCATCCGTGATGCTGCTGCTATCGAGTTGGGCGCAGGGCATTTTGACCTTCCAACCCGGCGCCGCTGACTATGTACGCGGCCTCGATTGGCCATATCAGGCGCATTTGTTGCTCGGGCTTACGATCTTCCTGATGTTCCCGTTCACCCGGCTTGTGCACATGCTGTCAGCGCCGATTTGGTATCTGGGGCGTCGAGGCTGGCAATTGGTGCGTACGCGCGCGCCGGAGATGCCGCATCGTAGCGTGAGCGTGCCGCGTCACACGCCGGCGGAGTAAGCGCGGTGGCGAGGATCATCGATACGCTGGCCGCGCGGACCGCCAATGGCCAACAGATGTTGGAAGAGGCGGGGTGCGGCGGCTCATGCTCAACGCCGCCAGTCAGCGCCGCGCGCCTGATGCGCGACGCCGCGCCCGTGCGCGTCAATGGCGTCTTGGTCCCAGAAGCGGAAATCGCCCGCGAGGTGCAGCACCACGAGGGCGCGACCATCGAGGAAGCCCGGGCCGCCGCGGCGCGTGCGCTGATCATCAAGCATCTGCTGTTGGAGCGGGCGTCCGAGCTGAACTTGGCGCCGGCGCCCGAGGCGGATGCGATTGGGCGTTGGGAGAGCGATGATGAAGCGTTAATTCGGCAGGTGCTCGAAGCGGAAGCCACGCCGGCGCCGCCGACGGATGAGGAGTGCAGGCGCGTGTTTGCGCATCATCGCGGCGCGCTGCCGGAAAACTACGAGAACGCGGCGCCAATCATCCGCGACCGCTTGATGGCGCGGGCCTGGATGGCCGCCTCTGCGAGATATGTCGCCGGGCTTGTGCGGGCCGCTCAGGTCGAGGGTCTCAACGTGATGGAGGGAGGCGGAGCATGAACGTGGAGGAGCATGTCGTCCCCACTTTGCCGTACAACCCCGGTCCGATCGAGCGCGCGCCGCCCGCCTTACTTAAGGAGCCGCTTGAGTTCCTCTTCGCCGAGCACTACCGGCACAGGCACATGTGCAAGGTGTTGGAGTATCTTGCCGCGGCGCCGACTTTCGAAGCGGGGTTGATCGCCAGTGTCGACGACTTCATCCGTTACGACCTCGCTCTGCATGTGATTGACGAGGAGGAGGATCTTTTCCCGCTGTTGCGGCGGCGNNGCGATGCTCTGAGGAAGACGATATCGAGGATGTGCTGGGGCGCCTCTCGGCTGATCACGCAATGGATCAGGAATTGGCGCGCGCCGTGCGCGTTGTGCTCGCGCAAGCGCTGGAGAAACGCGTGGCGCCATCGGCGATAGCCGGCGGATCGCAGACATTGCTGCAGTTGGCGCGGCAGGAGAAGGGGCACATGGCGCTTGAGAACGCGGTGGTCATGCCGCTGGCGCGTCGGCGCCTGAACAAGGACGATCTGGAAGCGCTCAGCCTTCGACTCGCCGCGCGCCGCGGCGTGACGATGGCCTGAGGCGGCGGTGGTCGGCGACCTGCTCAAGCGCAACGCACATTGGGCGGCCACTAAGGCGCGCATCGATCCGGAGTATTTTCGCCGCCTCTCGGTGCAACAAACGCCCGACTATCTCTGGGTCGGATGCTCGGATGCGCGCGTGCCGGCGAATGAGGTCGTCAGCCTGGATCCCGGCGAGCTGTTCGTGCATCGGAATGTGGCCAACCTCGCGCCGCCG
>DDSN01000072.1:5530-6902 GCA_002343395.1 Hyphomonadaceae bacterium UBA2389
GGCTGCGGCGGCGTGCGCGCGGCGTTGTCAAGCAAACGTCACGGCCTAATCGATCATTGGCTTTCGCCCATTCGTTGTATTTATGAAGAAGGCGCCGATCACTTCGATCGCATCGTCGATTTCGACTCGCGGGTGAACGCGGTCTGCGAGCAGAACGTGCTGGCGCAAGTGCGCGCGGTGGCGAGCAATCCCTTCGTCCAGGACGCATGGGCGCGGGGGCAGCTGCTTTCGGTGCATGGGTGGATTTACTCCATCAAGGATGGGTTGATCCGCGACATGGAGACAAGCGTCGCGAGCCGTAAGGACGCGGCGCGCCTGCGGGCGAAAGGCGCGATGAAGCCAGACGCTGGTCGCGGGCCGCGAGGCGGCGATGGGTGAGTCTGTAGAGACGGCGTCTTCCCCGTGTGCGGCGACCGAGGCGGACTGGGGATTCGCGCCAAGCCCCATTGTAGTCGCGCTTGTGTTGGCAGGTGGTGAAGGCGTGCGCATCGGCGGCGGCAAGCCGGGGCGGCTGTTGGCTGGGCGCCGTCTCGTCGATCATGCGATTCAGATCGCACGGCGGGAAAGTAAAACGATCGCCATCGGGCTCCGTGCGCTGGAGCAGGTGAGTGCGGCGGCGACGCATGTCGTGTTGGACCAACCTGGGATANNGGGATCGATGGACCGATGGCAAGCCTCGCCGCCGGCTTGGCGTGGGCCAAGGACTGCGGCGCGCGGTTTCTGCTGACGCTGCCCTGCGATGCGCCGTTCATCCCGCACGGCCTCGCGCAAAGATTGACGCAGCGCCTGGAGGCGAGTCGCGCTACGGTTGCGCTGCCGGCGAGTTACGGGCGCGTACATCCCTCGTGCGGGCTTTGGCGCGCTGATGTTGGCGATAGGATCGCGGATTATTTGTCGAGCGGGCGGCGGTCGCTGCAGGGTTTCGCCGAGCGCGTGGGTTATGTGATCGAGGACTGGGGCGCTCCGCCGCGCGATCCGTTCTACAATATCAACACGCCAGAGGCGCTTGTAGCGGCCGAGACGTGGTTCGCTTAGCCGCACTTTGAATAACCGCACTCAAAGCAGGTGTCGCACCCCTCCTTGCGCACCAAGCCAGGTGCGCCGCACTTGGGGCACGCTTGGCGCGGGTCCATCGCCCCCGCGACCGCGGTGAACTCGGACCGCACGGCGTTCGAGTCGAGATGTTGTTGCACGATGTCGCCGATCGCCGCGAGCACGCTCGGGACATAACGGCCGCCAATCCATGCGCCGCCGCGCGGGTCGAATACCGCTTTCAACTCCTCGGCGACAAATCGGACATCGCCGCCGCGGCGAAACACGGCCGACATCATGCGCGTTAGAGCTAGGCTCCAGGCGTAATGCTCCATGTTCT
>DDSN01000051.1:0-29817 GCA_002343395.1 Hyphomonadaceae bacterium UBA2389
GATGGGCGAGCAGGCCGTCGCGCTCGGCAAGGCGGTCGGCTATTTTTCCGCCGGTACTGTCGAGTTCATCGTTGACGGCGCGCGCAATTTCTACTTCCTGGAAATGAATACCCGGCTTCAGGTCGAGCATCCGGTGACGGAAATGATCACCGGCATCGACCTCGTCCGCGAGCAAATCCGCATTGCCGACGGCGCCCCGCTCTCGGTAAAGCAAAAGGACGTGAAATTCATTGGCCACGCCATCGAATGCCGCGTCAACGCCGAGAACCCGCAAACTTTCCGCCCCTCACCGGGCCGGATCGAGGGCTTCCACCCGCCGGGTGGCTTGGGCGTTCGCTTGGATAGCGCGATCTATGCGGGCTACGCGATCCCGCCGAACTACGATTCGTTGATCGGGAAGCTCATTGTCCACGGGCGCGACCGCGCTGAATGCCTGATGCGGCTGCGTCGCGCACTCAACGAAATGGTGATCACCGGGGTCGAAACGACCTTGCCGCTTTTCCGTGACTTGATGAACGAACCCGATATCATCAACGGCGACTACTCGATTCATTGGCTGGAAAAGACACTCAAAGCCAAAGCGGAAGCGGAGAACTAGAATGCGTTCTTTGATACTGGGCCTCGGACTCTCTTTGGGGCTGGTTATGGCCTGCACGCCGCCAGCAGCGACACCACCAGCGGATACACAAGAGGCCAGCGCGGCGCCCGCCCTCGATGCGGTCAGTGAGGCGGTGCTCGCCGGGCTTACGCCCACGATCACGACCGAGATCGGCGCGCCGGTGCAACTGCAAGCGACGGTCGTGAATGTGCAAGACGGATGGGCCTATGTGGTGGCGCAGCCGCGCAATCCGGATGGCTCGGCGATCGACTGGACGACGACCAACCTCGCCAGCCGTTACGAAAACGGCGTCATGGACACCGGCGGCGGCGTGCATGCGCTCTTGAAGAATGAAAGCGGTACTTGGACCGTGGTCGAACATGTGATCGCGCCCACGGACGTCGCTTGGGAGGCATGGCCTGCGACGCATGGCGCCCCAGCGACCATCTTCGCGGGGCCGGCTACACCGTAGCTTCCGTTTGCCGGGCGCGCGCCTTTTGCGATAATTGGCGCGTGAAGCCTTTCACAGTTGATGACCTCATCGCCTGCTACAGGCGCGGCGTCTTTCCGATGGCGGAAGGTCGCGACGATGATGGCTTCTTCATCGTCGACCCCGAACAACGCTGCATCATACCACTCGCCGCGTTCCATATCCCTCGCCGGCTCAAGCGCACGTTGCGACGTGACGCCTTCAGCTTCACGTCTGATCGATGTTTCGAGGAGGTGATCGACGCCTGCGCGGAACCTGGCGCGGGGCGTGAAGACACCTGGATCAACCGCGACATTCACGCCCTTTATCTCGATCTTCACAAGCGGGGGTTGGCGCACAGCGTCGAGGTCTGGTTGGACAAGGAGCTTGTCGGCGGCCTCTACGGCGTCGCGCTTGGCGGCGCCTTTTTCGGTGAGAGCATGTTTTCCTGGGCCACCGACGCCAGCAAGGCCGCGCTGGTTCACCTCGTCGCGCGCCTACGGTTCGGCGGGTTCAGTTTGCTCGACGCGCAGTTCGTCACACCTCACCTGGAGCAGTTCGGCGCAACGTCACTGCCCAGGGGCGCTTTCCTCGCCATGCTAGGCGCGGCGCTTCAGGCAAGCGCTGACTTCTCCAGTTTGGCGCATGAAGCGCCCGGCGCCCGCCTCGTTGACATCGCCACGGCGCCTGCCTCGGTCTAAGCGCGCGCGATCTTCTCCACTCCACCCATGTAGGGAACGAGCGCTCTCGGCACCGCGATCGAGCCGTCAGCGTTTTGATAGTTCTCGACCACCGCCACCAGCGTGCGTCCCACCGCGAGACCCGAACCGTTCAGCGTGTGGACGAACTGTGTCTTGCCCTCGGAATCGCGAAAGCGCGCGTTCATGCGCCGCGCTTGGAAGTCGCCGCAATTCGAGCAGGAGCTAATCTCGCGGTACCTGCCCTGGGACGGCAGCCAGACTTCCAGATCGTAGGTCTTCCGCGCGCCGAAGCCCATATCGCCGGCACATAGGAGCATCACCCGATAGGGGAGCTCCAAACGCTTCAGCACCTCTTCCGCGCACGCTGTCATGCGTTCGTGCTCCTCGTGGCTCTGCTCGGGCGTCGTGATTGAGACGAGCTCCACCTTGCGGAATTGATGTTGGCGGATCATCCCACGGGTGTCTTTTCCGGCGGCGCCGGCCTCCGCACGGAAACAGGGCGTATCCGCCGTCATGCGGATCGGCAGCTCGCGCTCGTCGAGGATTTGTTCTCGTACAAGATTTGTGAGCGCGACTTCGGCGGTGGGAATTAGCCAGAAATCCTCGCGAGTCGGCGCTTGACAGAGCAGTTCGCGCATAACCTCCGTGGGCTTCGCCTGCCCTTGGCGGCGCTCGTATTCATCGTCAAACCGCTCCAAGGCCTGGAACAGCAACTCCTCGCGGCTCACCGTTCGCGCCGCCGTGAACTGATCATCCACAAACTTGGGGAGTTGGCCCGTACCGAACATAGCGTGATCGCGCACCAGGATCGGCGGGCTCACTTCCGCGTAACCGTTCGCGCCAGTGTGCAGATCCAACATGAACGCCGCGAGGGCGCGTTCGAGCCGCGCCAGCTGGCGCTTGAGCACCACGAAACGCGCGCCCGACATACGGGCGGCGGCCTCAAAATCCATCATGCCCAGCGCTTCCCCAAGCGCGACATGATCGGCGGTCAAGTCAAGCGCTGGCGGGGTGTTGCCGGATTGGATGTACCAACGCCGCACTTCAACATTGGCGTTTTCATCGGCGCCGTCGGGCACGTCAGTCGCTGGCAGATTGGGCAATGAAGAAAGAAGATCATCGCGCTTCCTCTGCCACTCGGCTTCCTCGGCGCCTGCGCGTTCGATGATCTCTTTCGCGGCGGCGACCTGACGCATCAGCTCACTGGCGCGGGCTTCGTCCTTCGCTGCCTTGGCTTTGCCGATTTCCTTGGACCCGGCATTGCGAGCGGCTTCCGCTTCTTGTTTTGCCGTCGTGGCGTTGCGCAACCTTGCGTCCGCCTCAAGGATCGCGGGCGTTTGCGGCGATAAACCCTTGCGCCTCCATGCGGCGTCGAAAATGGCGGGGGTTTCGCGTATGGCTCGGATATCGTGCATACTTCGAGGGTTAGTTTATGGCGTGCGCGGGGGCAACTACTCAGCGGCGGCCGTAGCCGCCGCTGAGTCCTCCGCATCACGGGCCTTCCGGATCATCGCGACCAGCCAGATCGACACTTCGTATAGAGCGTAAACCGGGAGCGCCATAACCGCCATCGAAATGACGTCGTTGGGGGTCACAAGCGCCGCGAAAGCCGCGATCCCGACGATCGCGTAACGCCGCCCAGCTCTAAGCAAAGGCGCGTTCACGATGCCGATACGCGCCAACAGCGACAACACCACAGGCATCTGGAACATGAGCCCAAAGGCCACGACAAGCGTGGTGACTAGCCCCATATACTCCTCGACCTTCGGCAGGTAACGCACGCGAATGGCGCCCTGGGTCACTTCTTGGTCGAACGCGAAGTGCAAAGCATAAGGCATCGCGACAAAGTAGACGAACGCCGCCCCAAGCCCGAACATGATCGGCGCCGCCGCAAGAAATGGAGCCACCGCCAAGCGCTCGCGTCTGTAGAGGCCGGGTGCGATAAACGCGTAAGCCTGCCAAGCGACGATGGGAAAACTCAGCACAATTGCTGCGAAAAGCGCGATCTGCATCTTCACGCCAAAGAAGCCGAAGGCGCCGGTGTTGATCAATTCGATCGGTTGGCCGGCCATGTCGGGATGGGCGCCGTCGCGCGCTGTCTCGAATGGTTGCGCGAGGAATTTGAAGATCGGATCAACAAAGAAGAAGCAGACCGCGAACGCCGCGAACAGCGCGATGGACGACGCCACCAAGCGCTGACGCAGTTCGCTCAGGTGGTCGAGCAACGGCGCGCGCGATGCTTCAATCTCGTCTTCGTCCGCAATCCTCACGGCGCGCTCCGCGCCAGAGGCTCATCAAGACGCCTCTGCGGCTCCTCGCCAGCACCGTCGACCGTCTCTGCGAGCGGAGGCGAAGCATCGTTCTCCAGATTGAGGCGGGGAGCCTCCGCCGGCCCGCTAGAGCCCGATATCGCGGAATTGAGGCCAGCGTAGTCCTCAAGCGTCGGCAACGGTTTGGTGACTTCGTTCGCGAGGCTGTTCAGGCTCGTTGTGCGGCGCAGCGCTTCAACCTCGCGCTTCAACTCGTCGAGTTCGGCTTGCCTTGCCAGTTCATCGAAACCCGTGCGGAACTCTTGCGCCATACCGCGCAGCTTGGCCGTCCATCGGCCAAGCTTGCGGAGCAATAGCGGGAGGTCTTTCGGTCCAATGACCACCAGGGCGAGAACGCCCAAGATCACCAGTTCGTTGAACCCAAGGCCAGGGAGCATGAAGAGCCCTCGTCGCGCCTATTGAGAGGCGCGGTCCTCGGTTCGATCTTGAACTTGGCGTGGCGGTTCTTCCGGGCGCTGATCCTCAGGATCAGACAATCCCTTTCGGAAACCCCTAATGCCCTTTCCAAGGTCTTCCATGATGTTGGAAATCCGGCCCGGCCTTGAGAACAAGAGAAAAGCCAGCCCAAGCACGATAAGCAGGGGGATAAGACCTGGGAGATGCATCAATAACTCCTTGTGGGCGCGGACGCCCTATTCGTCTTGTTGCATATGATCCACGAAAAAATCGGCCGCGTCGTCACCTTCCGACAGCGCCTCTTCGTCCGACGCTAGGCCCTCGTCGGGACGGGGTACGTCCAACGCTCCGGCAGCCCGCGGATCAAGCAGTCCGAGAGCTTTCAGATCGTCCTTGCCGGGCAGCGCGTCAAGCGAGCTCAAGCCGAAGTGACTCAGGAATGCGTCGGTCGTGCCGAATGTGAGCGGGCGTCCGGGGGTCCGGCGTCTGCCTCGGGGACGGATCCAGCCGATCTCCAGCAGCAGCTCCATCCCGCCCCGCGACAGGCTAACACCCCGAATTTCTTCAATTTCCGCGCGCGTAACTGGCTGGTGGTACGCAATGACCGCCAAGGTCTCGAGGGCGGCCTTGGGAAGTTTCCTGGGCGCCTCTCTCGTTTCTGAAAACAGACCCGCCAAATCCGGCGCGGACTGGAAGCGCCACCCCCCGCCCGCTTCGGCGAGTTCAACGCCCCGTCCGGCGTAATCGGCCTTGAGCTTCATCAGCACGGCAGCCACATCGACCCCAGGCCCGAGCTTTTCGCCCAGCGCTTGAGCAGAAATTGGGTGCCCGCCAGCAAAAAGAAGCGCCTCAGCGGCGCGCAACGCGTCTTGGGAGGGCTGGGAACGCCGCGCCCGATCATCCGCGTCGCCAAACGCATCTTCCAGCCGCCGCAGCGCGTCCACAATCGGGGGATCGCCTTGGCTCATTGCAGACGTTCTCCATGAGATGCGCGCGCGCGCACAAACAGGGGCGCGAACGCCTCGGCCTGGCGAAGCTCCATCTTGCCTTCGCGCGCCAGTTCGAGCGCCGCCCCGAACGTCGAGGCGAGGTAACTTTGCGGCGGCGGCGCATCCAAGACGTCATCGGCCTGCGGCGCAAGACCATCAATCGCACGCCAGTCCACAAGGCGCGCTAGCGCCTGTTCGAGCTTCTTGCGCGCGGTCTCTAGAGGGTAAGCGCGGCGAACAAACGTCTTGTAGGCGCGTTTGCGCACGCTCTTTACGCGTTCAGCGCAATAGGCTGACAACAACTCATAAAGATCAGCCCTCCACACGGTGTTTCTCGTGAGGGCTGTTGGTGTGGGTTGGCCATTGAGAAACACATCCCGTCCAAGCTGCGGCAACGCCTCCAACCTCGCCGCGGCGGCGCGCGCCAGTGCAAGGTGCGCGAGCTTGCGCCGAAGCGCCGCTTCGAGCGCGGTCGGGTCGGGCTCGTCCGCCGGTAGTTCTTGCTTGGGGATCAGCAGCCGCGACTTCAACAATGTCAGCCAAGCCGCCATGACGAGATAATCTCCCGCCACTTCCATCTTCTGCGCCTGCGCCGCTATGAACGCGAGGTACTGATCCGCGATCTCGCCCACCGACACCTTTGCGAGGTCCAACTTCTTCGCGCGCGCCAGATCAAGCAGCGCGTGCAACGGTCCCTCAAAAACATCCAACGCCACAACGAGCGCATCGCGCCCCTCCGCCTCCTCGGCGGCGGCGAAATCAAGCTCGACCTGGTCGGCGTCGCGGTCGCTCATAACGTCTTTATAGCACCAATTCCTTGAAACGCGCCCAGCCTGCTTCCGCGTCGAATTCGGTCGCCGCGCGTTTGGCGAACGATTCCACCGCGCGAGCGCGCACAAGAGAATCTCCAGTCAGGCGAGAACAACCGTCCACTGCTTCCGCCATATCCGATACAACGCCCGAGCATTGTAGAACGACGTCGCACCCAGCCCGAAGCGCAGTCTCCGCGCGCTGCTTTAATCCTCCATTCATGGCGAATTGCAGCGCCTTCATATCGAGGTCATCGCTCATGAGCAGGCCACGGAAGCCAATACGCTCGCGAATTATCGATCCAATCACTATAGGCGAGCACGTCGCCGGGCGATCCCCATCCCAGGCTTCATAAACGATGTGCGCTGTCATAGCCGCTTCGGCATCGGCCAAGGCCGCGAACGGCGCGATATCATTCGCCAGGTCATCCTCGCGCGCAGCGACGCGGGGAAGCGCCAGGTGACTGTCCGCGAGCGCCCGGCCATGGCCGGGCATGTGCTTGATGCACCCAGCGACCCCGCCGTCGTGAAGCCCACGTAGCGACTCCCTGGCTAGCGCGGCAATGGCGGCGGGCCGGCTCGAAAACGCCCGATCGCCGACGATCTTGTCGGCGCCCTCGATTTCAAGGTCCAGAACCGGCGCGAAGTCGGCGTCGATACCGATCGCCTTCAACTCATGGGCAATCAGACGATGACCCAAGTGGGCAGCCTCTTCGCCAGCCCTTGCATCAGCGTCAAACAGCTGGCCATAGCGCGCGCAAGGCGGCCACGCCGGCCATTCTGGCGGCCGCAGGCGCGCGACCCGCCCGCCCTCCTGATCGATCCAGATCAGCGCGTCGTGCCCGACCGCCTCGCGAAGCACGCCGCAGAGCGCGTGAACTTGCTCACGCGATACGCAAGCGTCGCGAAATAGGATGAGGCCCCACGGTTGTGCTTCCTTCAGGAAGCTGCGCAGATTCGCGTCTAACTTCGGCTGTCGGATTCCCAAGGCGCACGATGACGGGCTCATACGCCAACGCCTCTAGCGCGTCGCGACAATACAGTCATGCCCCATCCGCCGAACCCGTTCGCAAAACGCCGCAGCGCTCTCGCGATCTGCGAAATAGCCCGCGCGCACTCGATAGTACACGCCGCGCTGGCCAAGATCGGCGCGCTCCACATCTAACCGAGCGGCTGAAAATAGATCCGGCGCGCGGGCAGCGATTCTTTGCCATGCGACGTTAACGCCCGGCTCCGATTGAAGCGCAGCGAGCTGGGCGACAAATGGGCCGTCATTGACGATGTGGGGCAAATCCGTCGCTGGCGGCAATGTGGGGGGCGATACAGCGTCCGAGGCTGACGAAACCGTCGATGACTGCGCCTCGGGTTCGGAGATGGCCACAGGCGGGCCGGGTGGATTAAGCGGCACGGTCGGCGCCGCAACCGGCCTGTTTGGAACTGCCGGGGACGTCACGCGCGGCCCAGTCGGTTCGCTATAAAGCTGCCAAACAAAGCCCCCGAACGCCAATGCAACGACCAGCATCAGCACGTACACCATTCCGGCGTGTCGCGATTGCGCTTCCTGTGCATGCATGCGCGGATCGTAACTTCTGCTCAAAGAATTATCCCTGAATCGCGTGGTCGCCCGCATCTTAGCATCTCAGGCGAGCATGGCTCTCAAGATATTGAGTAGTTCCGAACTCGTAACAGAAAGCTTACCGCTCCAGATTAAAGAGCCGGCGATGCTCGTCGATGGCGAAGTCGTCCGTCATTCCCGCGATGTAGTCGCACACCCGGCGCGCGGTCCGCGAACCGCCCGCGCCATCGCCTCCCGTCTGCCAAGCGGGAGGCAGCAATTCGGGTTCGTCCAGGAACAGTTCGAACAGCTCTCGCAGTATGCGTTTTGCGTGGCTCCGGGATCTGTTCACTCTCCAGTGCCGATACATGCGCGCCATCAAGAACCGCCGAAGGATTGCTTGGTCCTCGTTCATGGCGTCGGAGAACGCCACCAGCGGTGTACCGGCCGCACGCACCTCTTCCACGGATGTCGGTTTCGCGGCGGCCAAACGAACGGTGGATTCCTCCACGAGATCGTCAATCCAGATTCCGATGAGACGCCGGATCGTCTCCGCGATGCTTCTAAACTCGTCGATTTCGGGGAAATCGCGCCTCACATGGTCGAGCGTACGGCCCACCATGGGCACCTCCTCGCGCAGCTCGGAGAGCGAAAACAACCCCGCGCGCAATCCATCGTCGATGTCGTGGTTATTGTAGGCGACGTCGTCGGCATGCGCAGCGACTTGCGCTTCAAGACCGGGCCATGTGTGGATCTCGAGATCGTGCGTGGACACGTAGTCCTGGATCGCGACCGGCAGGTCCTCAAGTTTCACACCGTAGCGGATCAGCGGACCGTTGTGTTTGACCACGCCCTCCAACGTCTCCCATGTCAAGTTTAGGCCATCAAAGGTCGGGTATTTCCGCTCCAGCTTAGTCAGCACCCGGAGCGTCTGCGCGTTGTGGTCGAAACCGCCGAACCGCATCATGCAGGCGTCGAGCACATCCTCGCCGGTGTGCCCGAACGGCGGATGGCCGAGGTCGTGTGCAATGCCGAGGCATTCCGCCAGATCGTCGTCCAACCCCATTTGCCGGGCGATGGCGCGCGCGATCTGCGCCACCTCCAGGGAGTGGGTGAGACGCGTGCGATAATGGTCGCCCTCGTGGGCGACGAATACTTGAGTTTTGCCCTTCAAGCGACGGAACGCGCTCGCATGGACAATGCGGTCTCGATCCCGCTCGAATGGGTTTCGGGTGCGACTTTCGGGCTCCTGATGGAGGCGCCCGCGCGTGCGCCCTGGGTCGGTCGCGTACGCTGCGCGCCCCCCGCGCGCAAACCGCACGCGCTCTGCCGTCTTGCGTCCCGCTCCTTTCGCCCCATCCGCCACGTTAGGCGCTCCCGTTTGCGTTCAAAGGACCATATATGGATACTCAGCACTTGAGAAATCGGCGACGTCTGAAGGTTAATGAATGGCAGGGATTGCGCTTTCGGCCACGGCGGCCGACCGCATCAAGGCGGTGGTGGCGACGGAACCCCCTGGGGCCGGGTTGCGCGTCGCCGTCGAAGGCGGCGGCTGTTCGGGCTTCCAATACGACATCGCCGTGGCGGCGTTTCCTGGCCCCGACGATCATATCGTCGAACGCGACGGGGCGCGGCTTTTCGTGGATCCTGTCTCCCTTCCGTTTCTCCTCGGTTCCGAGGTCGATTGGGTGGACGAACTCATTGGCGCCTCGTTCAAAGTCAGAAACCCCAACGCCAAGAGCAGCTGCGGCTGCGGCGTGAGCTTTTCGATCTGATGTCCGGCGCACCGAAGCTCGAACGGGGCCTCGACGCGTTCGACCGGCGCGACTGGAAACGCGCGCGCCGCCTCTTCGAAGAAACCTTGCAGGACGAACCGCGTGCTTCGGGCTTCTACCATTTGGGGCTGTTGTATTGGCGCGGCCTAGGCGGCGGCGTGGATAAGGTCGCAGCCGCCGACTGTTTCGCGCGCGCGGCGGAAGATGGGCATCCCAGCGCTCAGACCGCCTACGGCATCGCGCTGCGATCAGGCGTCGGCGTCGTCAAGGACGTCGATGCCGCACGCGCGCAGTTTCGCTCGGCCGCTGGCGCTGGAGACCGCGAAGCCATGGTGCAACTGGCCACCATGTGCGAGCCAGACGAGGCAAAGCGTTGGCTCTTGCGCGCCTCTGAACTCGGCTACGCGCCGTCGATGCTGCATCTATCCGACATGCTCATGCGTACGGATCCGATCGAGGCTCTGTCATGGCTCTATGCCGCAGTGGCGCTCGCCGGTGACGACGCAGCCAGAAAACGCGCCGCCGCTCTCGCGCGCGAGATGAGCGCTTCGGAAATCGACGCCGCGGAGAAAGCAGGCCGCGCCTACGCCAAAGGCATTCAGCAACGCGCGCGAGATGCCCGATGAATGTCACAGACGCCCTGCACACCCGCATTTCGGTGCGCGCGTTCAAATCGGATGCCGTGCCCGAAGCTCTGGTGCGCGAGATCGTTGATGTGGCGCGCTGGGCGCCTTCGGGGGGCAACGTGCAGCCCTGGCGCGTAATCGCAGTGGCCGGCGCCGAGAAGGACGCTTTGATAACCTTGGCGAAAGCCAACTTGCCAGGCGATGAGGGCGACCGGCCGATCTATCCGCCCGACCTCTGGGAACCACACCGCTCGCGGCGGTTCAAGGTGGGCGAAGACATGTACTCTATTCTTGGCATTCCGCGTGAGAACAAAGCCGCGCGACTGATGCAGATGGCGCGCAACTTCGAGTTTTTCGGCGCGCCGTGCGCCCTCTTCTTTGTCATTGACCGGCGCATGGGTCATGGCCAATGGGCGCACCTGGGCATGCTCATGCAGTCGATCGCGCTAGCTGCATGGGAACGCGGCGTTGCGAGCTGCATGCAAGAGGCCTGGGCGCGCATGCGCACGCCGCTGCACGCGCATTTCGGTCTCGGCGAAACCGAGATGGTCTATTGTGGCATGGCGCTCGGCTACGCCGATGACGCCGCGCCGATCAACACACTGCGCTCCGACCGCGCCGAAGTGGACGAGATCACAGAGTTCAAGGGGTTTGGGAGCTAGAGCGCCTATTCCCTCGCCCGAGCGTTTCCGAGAACGCCGTCTTCCGCGAAATCGATCACGGCGTAGAGAACGCCCATGAACACCAGCCAAAGGATAGGCGCGATGAGAAATGGCATGGCGAGGTGATGGTCGGCGGCGAACGCGCTCCAGGCGGATTTCACGCCGACGAAGGCCGCAATCGGGTAAATCCAGCATAGAAGTTCGGCGATCAGCAAGGCCATCGGCGAACGCCACAATTCGCGCTCCTCCGGCGTGAGCAATCGTACGGCCAACCCGAGGCTCGCCACGCCAACGCAGACATGAAACGCCGTAAAGGCCCACAAGATGACGGTCATCGACGCATACTACCTCGTCACCCCCCTTTAGGGGAGGGCTTTCTCTGCTAGGACTGCGCCCATGCCCCTCAAGATCGCCACCTGGAACGTGAACTCCATTCTCGCGCGGCTGCCGACTGCGTTGAAAGTCTTCGAAGCGGTCAACGCCGACGTCTGGTGTTTGCAGGAGATCAAATGCGAAGACCCGCGGTTCCCGCGCCTCGAATTCGAAGCCATGGGCTACAATATCGAGACCCTTGGGCAGAAGAGCTATAATGGCGTCGCCCTCCTGTCGAAGCACCGCGTCGAGGAAACCGTGCGAGGCGTTCCGGGGTTGAACCACGACCAAGCGCGCTACCTCGAAGCCGTGATCGCGGCGCCTGAAGGGCCAGTGCGTGTCGCCTCGATCTACGCACCGAATGGAAACCCGCCCGACACCGACAAATTTAAGCTGAAGATCGAGTTCATGGATGCGCTCGCCGCGCATGCGCGCGATCTGCTCAAACTTGAAGAGCGCACGATCCTCGCGGGCGATTACAACGTCATTCCGCGCAACGAGGATTGCTGGGATCCGCGCGCTTGGGAAGGCGACGCACTCTTCAGACCGGAGACCCGCGCGGCGTATCGCTCCCTGCTCAATCTCGGTTACGCGGACGCGTACATGCAGAGTGATGCGTCAGCGCATACATACACGTTCTGGGACTACCAAGCCGGCGCTTGGGCTAAGGACCACGGCATCCGCATCGATCACTTACTGCTGTCGCCACAAGCCGCCGACCGGCTGGAGAGTGTGGAAATTTACAAGCAAGCGCGCGCACTGGAGAAAGCCAGCGATCACGTGCCGATCATCGCCACTCTTGGTTGAAGGCGCATTTCTGGGCGCGCAAACCGCCTACCTGCTCGTTCGATCTTCGTCGTCGGGCTCGTCTTCCTGCGTGGCGGGGATCGCATAAGCGCCAGAGAACCAGCGATTAAGGTCCACGTCAGCGCACCGCTTCGAGCAGAAGGGCTTGTATTTCTCGTCCTTTGGCTTGCCGCAAATCACGCATCCGCCAGCTGTGCGCGAGTCGTCGGTCATAGCGCCCTCACGTCGATTTTGTCGCGCGCCCACGCCGCGTCGGCAGGTGCGGCATCCAGGCGCCAACGCATGCCCATGCGGTTCGTCAACGCTTCGCGCCACGCTATCACGTCGCTATCCAGCCACGCCTTAACCTCCGGCGCGACAACACACGCGATTTTCCGCCCCCCATGCGCATTTCCCTCACGCTCAATCACGCGCAAAGCCATGAGCGCCACGGTTTCAACACTGAGCCGCCCATCTACGTCGCGGGTCTGTTCGTGCAAAGGCCGGCGAAGCTGCGCGCGGGTCAGCTCATACACGCCGAAACGAGAAAGGCCGCCGTACTGGACGCTCCAAGGATCGTCTGCGAACGCAGAGCGTAAGGCGTCGTCCAAGGATTTGCCGTGGAGCTTGTTTCGTAGCGAAACGAAATCGATAGCGATGATGCCACCGAGATTGCGCATCCTGATCTGTCGCGCCGCCTCCCGAGCCGCCGCGATGTTGAGATCGAGGGCGAAGCGTTCGGCGTCACTGGAGCCCGTACGCCCACTCGCATCGACATCGATCGCGACAAGCGCCGCCGTGGGTTCGATCGTCAACATCCCTCCATCGGGTATCGGCGCTGAACGCGCCAAGGCCTGGTCCACTGCGGCGTCGAGAAGCCCCCGCGTTCGCGGGTCGCTCGCCTTATCCACGGGAAGATCCTCGTCGCACTCAGGGCGCGCGAAACGATGAGGCTTGTCGCCGTCGTGGCGAACCTCTCGAAGCTCAACCACGGGGTTCTTGGCGCGCGCGGCCTCACGCGCAACGGAAACCAGCACGTTCGCCCCTTCAGCGAGGGCCACGCGCTCACGCCCCAAGCGCGCGCGGCCATCATTGCCCAAGGGCAGGAACCCTCGCTCTTCCGACAACCCAAGATCCAGGTAGGCGCCGCGCCGCCGGCGGTCGATTTCGCGCACGCGGGCGAAGTACGTCTCGCCCCAGCGCGCGCGCCGACCGTCATCGCTCCACCGCGCGATCCTCAAAGCGATCGGCCTGCCAGCACGCACGAGCGCCTCGCGCGTCTCGCCGATCGCGGCGTCGATCCAGGTCTCTAGGCGCTCGCTCACGCCGCGCCTTCGAGCAGATTCGCGGTTTCATAGAGCGGCAACCCTACGACATTGCTGTAGGAGCCGATCATCGAGACGACGAAGCGGGCGGCGCGCCCCTGAACGGCGTAGCCGCCAGCCTTCCCCTTCCACTCGCCGCTGGCGATGTACGCCTCAATCTCGCGCTGTGACAAAGGCTTGAACACCACGCGCGTTGTCGAAACGCGCGTGGCCGTTGCGGACCCAGCACGACGCAGAGCTACCGCTGTGTAGACACGATGAGTGCGCCCCGAGAGCAACGTCAGGCAGGCCTTCGCTTCGTCTTCTGTTTCAGCTTTCGGCAAGATGCGACGGCCAACCGCCACGACCGTATCGGCGCCGAGCACATGAGCAGCGCCAGCCCCTATCGCCTCCGCCTTCGCACGCGCCAGACGCAGCGCAAGAGCGCGTGGCGTCTCGCCCTTCAACGGCGTTTCATCGATGTCCGCCTGGGTGACAGCGTCGGGGACAATGCCGATTTGCTTAAGCAGCTCAAGCCGCCGTGGGCTCGCGCTCGCCAGCACGAGGCGTCTCATGACCGTTTCAGAAAGCCCAAGCGTTGCGCAAAAATGCGATCAACCATGCGCGGCGGCAGCATCTTGGGCAGCCGCCAGTCCAAGAATGGGCGGCGAAGGATCGCATACCTCACCTTTGGTTTGGGGGCGCTCAGGCAACGCCAAACCAAATCGCCAACGGCGGATGGGGGGAGTCCCTCGCGTCCCTGCTGAAGCATGTAGTTTACAACCCGCCCGATAGCAGGACCATAGGCGGTGTTCGAGAAGCGCTTGAGATCGTTTTGTTCGGCCTTGTCCCAAATTGGCGTTGCGATGGCGCCTGGACCAATGACGATCACATCGATGCCATAAAGCATAAGCTCGCGTCGCAGAGATTGCGAATAACCTTCGAGCGCGAATTTCGAAGCGGAATACGGACCGACGAAGGGTGATCCGTTCTGCCCGCCTACTGATGATATCATGACGATGCGGCCAGGGGGGCCAGTGCGCGCTTCATCAGCACCGAGCAAATCCGCGAATGCGCGCGTGACGTTATGCACGCCAAACACATTGATCTCGAACTGCCGACGAAGTTCGTCCGTATCCAGATGCAAAAGCGGCCCGGGCACCGCGATGCCCGCGTTGTTGACGAGACCGAACAGCTTTCGTGGGCCGAGCGCCTCGGCCACCCGGGCAGCGCCCGCGCGCACGCCCGCCTCGTCCGCGACATCGAACAGAAGCGGCGTTACCGAAGCTCCGAACTCCGCCTTCAGGCCGTCCGCGTCCGCTTGCTTGCGCACGCTGGCGAACACATGTGCACCGTTGCGGACCGCCGAGGCCACGGCCGCACGCCCAATGCCGGTTGAAGCGCCCGTCACGACGACGGCGCGATCGAGAGAGCCTGTTGTCATTTAAACCTGTACGTCACCCTGCCTTTAGTCAGGTCATAAGGCGACATCTCGACCAGCACCTTATCGCCCGCCAACACCCGGATGCGGTTCTTGCGCATCTTTCCCGCCGTGTGACCGATGATCTGGTGGCCGTTCTCCAATTCGATGCGGAACGTGGCGTTGGGCAAAAGCTCAATGACCGTCCCGGCAAACTCTAATAGCTCTTCTTTCGACATTCTCTCCTCATGATTCCGGCTAGGGCCGGGCCTTATAGGCCTCCGCGATCACCCCGTCGATGGGCGTGGGAATCGGTTGGCGATACGCTTCGCAAGCGCATCCCGGACCGCCCGGTACTCCATAAGCACCTGATCACGCGAACCTTCCGCGAGGGAGGGGTCGAAGGTCGGCCAATATTCAGCGCTGAGCCCCAAGGCGGGCACTAGGTCAAGCGCGCGGTGGTGCGCCTCTGGGCTGAGCGAAACAATGACATCGAACGTCCCTTCATCGTAGTCCTCTCCGTACCAGTCAAAAGCGCGCGGACGCCATCCAGCGATGTCGCCCCCAATCTCGTCCATGATGGCCGCCGCCATGGCGCTCACCTCCCCAGCCGGACGCACGCCAGCGCTCTCGACGCGCACCAGGGGACCAAACTGCATGCGCATGAGTTCCGCCGCCATCGGCGACCGGATCGCGTTGTGGGTACAGGCGAAAAGCACCGAGCGCGGCGCCTCTGGCGGCATGGCCTCAAACCCGGACGTGCAGGGCGCAAACGAGCGTGAAGAGACGCCGCGCGGTTTCGAGATCAACCTCGATCTTTTCCTTTAGAAGCGCGATCAGCACGTCGGCGGCGTCATTGTGGAGCCCTCGCCGCCCCATGTCGATCGCCTCGATCTGACTTGGCGACGAATTCCGGATCGCGTTGTGGTAGCTCTCACAGATCATCGTGTAGTCCTTGATGATCTTGCGCAGCGAAACCATCGGAAGCAGGTGCGTGCACACCCGTTCGCCCTGCGTGTCCGCGACGTCCAGAGCGAGACGCCCCTCATTCATGGCCAAGGTAAGCACATAGGGGCCGCGCGATACGCCGAGAACCGCGAACGTATTCGATTCCTTGAGGTCGAAGAGCGCAATGCGCCGTTCATGCTCCGCGTTCGCCGACGCCGGCGCCAGCGAAGCCTCGTCAAGGAGAACATCGATAAGCCGCTGTTCGCTCATGGCTTGTCGTGGTCTGGGCGCCGAGACGTGCGCCAAGAATCGCCCATGTCGACAAGCGCCGCGTCGATGCATTCCACCCGAAGCGCAATCTCCCCTCCGCCAGCCAAAATCAGCGTGATCACTCCGCCTGGCGGTTCCGAGTCGGGCGAAAAGCTGATTGAGAGCACTGACGCCAATGCATCGGGCGCCTCGGTTCGCACGCGCTTGCTGCGCACGCTGAGGACGCTCTCGAAGGACAAGCCGGACTGCACGCGCTCGAATCGCCCGCCCTCGGCGGCTTCCCACCTGAAGCGCGCGATCAGCGCGCTGAAGCGGCGGGACTTTGAGTCGAACTTGACCTCGCCCATGCGCATGAGCGCATCTTGGGCGGCGGCGGAGATTACTTCGAGGTCGCTGGGGTCTTCCGCCGCCAATCTCAGCAACTTGCCCATGCCCTCAGTCTTCTCGTTGCCGTTCAATCTGCGCGCCACATCCGGCCAACTTTGCTTCAAGCCGCTCGAAGCCTCGGTCAAGGTGGTACACGCGGTTGACCACCGTTTGGCCTTCCGCCGCAAGACCCGCAATGACCAAACTCACGGAAGCGCGCAAATCAGTGGCCATGACTGGCGCTCCGAAAAGGCGCTCGACGCCGGTTACAACCGCTTCGTTGCCGTGGACCGCGATCTGTGCGCCAAGCCGCGCGAGTTCGGGCGCATGCATGAATCGGTTCTCGAAAATGGTCTCCTTGATGCGTGACTGGCCGTCGGCGAGACATAGCAGCGCCATGGTTTGCGCTTGGAGGTCCGTCGGGAAACCGGGATAGGGCGCGGTCTCAATATCGACCGGCGCCACCCTCCCGCCTCTTCGTCGCACGTGCACGCCCCGCGACGCTTCCTCGACCGAGGCGCCGGCGGCCTTCATCACCGCCCAAAGGGCTTCGTTGTGATGGAAGTTGGCTCCCTCCAACAAGACATCGCCGCCCGCCGCCGCCGCTGCAAGCGCATAGGTTCCGGTCTCAATCCGATCCGAGACCACGCGGTGGGTTGCGCCGGCGAGCCGCGCGACGCCGCGGACCGTTATCTCCGGCGATCCAGCCCCTTCGATGCGAGCGCCCATCGCATTCAGGCAGTCCGCGAGGTCGGCGATTTCAGGCTCACACGCCGCATTCCTCAGGACGGTATCGCCTTGGGCTAGCACCGCCGCCAACATGGCGTGCTCGGTCGCGCCAACCGACACGAATGGAAATGCGATCTCCGCGCCCTTCAGCCCGCGCAAGGCGGCCGCCTTCACGTAACCTTGCTCGATGTGGATGTCGGCGCCCATGGCCTCGAACGCCTTCAGATGCAGGTCGACCGGCCTCGCGCCGATAGCGCATCCGCCAGGCAGCGACACCGTCGCATGCCCCACGCGCGCGAGCAGCGGACCCAGCACGTTGAACGAAGCGCGCATCTTCCGCACCTGGTCATACGGCGCAATCGTCGAAGCAATCTCAGCCGCATGCAAACGTAGCGTGCGCGCTTCCTTGATCCACGCGACTTCAACGCCGAGCGAGGCCAGCAATTGCGCCATGAAACGGGTATCGGCGAGATCTGGCATGTTCTCGAGAACGAGCGGCTCCGGCGACAGCAAAGCCGCGGCCTGGAGCTTCAACGCCGAGTTCTTCGCGCCATAAATGGGAATGACGCCGTTCAGGGCGCTGCCGCCCGTGATCGCTATTCGATCCATTGTCTTCTTTCGTCGATCCCCATCCGGGGCGGGTTATGGGCGTCGTCGCGTTTCCGGGCAATACGCCGTACTCATTGGAAAGTCATTTCTTCGGCGGTGGGCGCGCCGCCTGCTTCCGGCGGCCAATATTGCGCTTGAGCGCCTCGGCCAAACGTTCTTCTCGGGTTTTCTTAGGCGGGTTCTGGCTCATACCGTCGACGGGCCGCAATTTAGCGCTAAGATGGGCGTTGGGGAAGACGCAATGAGTGTTGAATCCGCGCCGGCTCATTCGTTCAGCCACACTGGAAAATTTACAGATGTCCTGGCTTTGGCGGCGAAAAACGCCGGCTTGTCGGTCGCCACGCTCACCCTCTACCGCTTCTGGGCGCGGACATCGATGCGGCGGCGGCTCTGGTCACGTGTGAATGTCCTGGGCGACCCACTCGAGTATACGGGCACGGCCTGGGAGCTTTTCCGCGGTTTTCTGATCTCATTGCCGAGTTTCTTCCTGCCGGCGATATTCGTCTTCTACATTGCACCGCTTCTGATGGACCCAGTGCTCGCCTTCTGGCTCGCGGCGGGATTTTACGTGTTCGCCGTACCCCTCGTTGCGGCGGCGCGATACTGGATGCGCCGTTATCAGCTTTCCCGGACACGTTGGCGCGGCATTCGTCTCGGCTTGGCGGGATCCGCGCGCGCTTTCGCGTTCGCCTCTTTCGGTTGGACAGTGCTGCAAACCCTGTCGTTGGGATGGTACACGCCTCTGGCGCGCATGAATCGCGCCAAGATGATGTGGGAGAACACTCGTTTCGGAGACCAGCCGTTCGAATTCGTGGACGACGGACAACCGCCGCAGAAGGGCTTGTGGTGGCCGTTCGCCTTGGGGTGGTTTGCGCTGCCGCTCGCTTACCTCGTGGCAGTGCTCGTCGTTGTGGCCGTGGCCGCTGGGCTGGCCGGGACCGGATATGAACCGCCGCGCTTCGATGAAATGGCGCCCGCCAACATCATGATCTTTTCGATCAGCGTCGTGCTGCTCATGGCCCTGCTCATGGTATTCTTCTGGGCGCCGTACAACGCCGCCGCCATGAACCGCATCGCCTCTCTCATTACCCTCGATGGCGCGCGCTTCAAACTGAAGGCAAGAACGCTCTCGCTGTTCGCAATTCAGCTGTCCGGCTGGATCATCACGATCTTGTCTCTCGGCCTTCTCGCGCCGATGGCGGGTTTCCTTCAGGTTCGGTACGTGATCAATCGTCTTGAGATCATCGGCACGCCGCGCTTCGCCGAAATTGGCCAGAGCGTTGTCGACGGGCCGCGCACCGGCGAGAGCCTGGGAGACGCGTTCGACCTCGACATGGGCGTTGGCGTAATTTGATGCGCGCGCGTTACGCCGACGGCCGCGCCGCCATCACGCGCGACGCCGAATGTGTGCTCGGGCCGGACGCCATCACGTTCACCGTTCACGACGCTCAACACATCTGGCCCTACGGCGATTTGCGGCGCGCCGACGACGGAGCCGGCGCCATCATGCTAAGGCGCGCGCCCGACACAGGCGAGCGCCTCATGCTGGATCAAGACGCCGCCATCGAGCTTCGAGCCGCTGCACCAACATTGTTCACGCCGCGCGCTTTTGGCGTCGAGGGCCCGGTTGTCGTCGGCGGACTAATCGCCGCCGCCTGGTCGATGGCGGCGGCGTTCCTTGTGGGCGTTCCGTTGGCCGCCGCGCCGCTCGCCGATATCGTACCTCCGCGTTATCGCGATCAACTCGCCGACATCTCGTGGAGCCAAGTCGAGGCCTTCACCGACTATTGCGACGATAGCGATGAGGCCTCGCGCGTCCTGAATGATATGGCCTACCGAATGATGACCGCCGCAAACGTCCCGGCGAAGGACGACATTTGGATCATCATTGTGGACGCCCCGATTCCGAACGCGTTCGCTCTGCCCGACAACTCCATTGTGGTGACCGACGATCTCATCGCCCTCGCGGAACACCCCGATGAGCTCACCGGCGTCATCGCCCATGAGATTGCGCATATCGAGCGCAACCATGTGCTCAAGAACATCATCCGCAGCGTCGGGGCTGGCATCTTTTTCGACATCGTTTTCGGCGGTGCCGGCACGGGACAAGCCGTAGCCATCGCATCCGTCAACTTGGCGAGTCTCAGCTACAGCCGGGACGACGAAACAGACGCAGACCGCCGCGGACTTGACTATCTGGACGCCGCCGCCATCGACACGGGCGGTCTCGCGCGCCTTTTCGACCGGCTCGCGGAAACGGCGGGAGAGAACGCCGAGAACAGCGAATTTCCGTCGCTTTTCTCAACCCACCCAGCAACCGCCGAACGCGCCGCGATGGCCCGCGCTCGGTCACGGCAAGGCCTCGCGCCGTCCATGAGCGAAGCCGAGTGGCGCACTGTGCGTTCGACCTGCGGCGTCGTGCTCGACGAACCTGAAACCAACGAGGCGCCGCCTAAGCCAGACGCACCGGAAGGCGACGTCAAACCGACTTAGTCAGTTCCCAGCGCCTTCGACGGCAGCGCTCGTCGCGCACTGCAAGAGCGCCTCGCGAGTAGGCTGATCGATGCCTTGAGCGCTTTCAATCGTCGCCTGCACCCCATCGCCGTTGAGCGTGCCGCGAATGACATTCGTGAGGGCTTCGATGTGCTCCTGGCGAATTTGAGGCCCAAGGCGCGTTTGCAGGCAACCACAGAGTGCATCCGACTGGCCGGCAAGCGTACAAGCGGTTCGGGTGTCCACAACGCTGCTGGCGGCCTCGACGGCTTCCTGACCCAAGTTGATCGCGCTTTCCTTGGCCCGATCGAGGCCTGCGGGCAGTTGAGCATCGCCGCACGCTACGAGCCCGCACAACGCCGCTGCCAAGATCAGAACGCGCATGGGACTTGCTCCTCAAACCATCTCCGGGGCCTCTTAGCAGAGTGGTCGCCCGTCCTCCAACGCCGTCACGCGTTAGGGCTGCGCTCGTATGCAATGGGCGCTGGTGCCACGGGAGAGGATTGAACTCTCGACCTCACCCTTACCAAGGGTGCGCTCTACCACTGAGCTACCGCGGCCTGCTTTGAGAACGGCGCTTCTAGCGTGCGCCGCGAGGGGAGGGAAGCCCGTGCCCGCGCGATGTCTCAGCCGCCCCCGATGCGGGCGAGCGCCGCTTGGTAGTTCGCCAACTGGGTGGTCAGGTATTCCGGGGCCGCGCCTGCGTTTTTTCGCCGCTCCTCCAAGGCTTTCTCCTCCGCCGAAAGCTCCCGGGCGTTCGGATTAAGCAAGGCGTCATACGCTTGCCGGACGATCGACACCGCGGCGGACAATTCGGCCTTCGCGGCGGCGATCGCCGGTTTCGAATCCAGGCGCAATTCCGCGCCGATCAGCCCGAGGCCGAAGGTCTTCATCGCGCCCCGCCCGGTCGCCTTGGTTGCGACCACGCCGGGCTTAAGACCAAGCCCCGCCAAGGCGTCACGGCCAGCAACGCCGGATTCCAGGCGGAGGGCGCGGCCATCGCGCGCAGTGAGCTTGAGCCGTTCTTGCCCCTCGGCGCGCACGATCTCAGCCCGGCCCGCTGCTCCGATCGCGCGATTGATCGTGGTCACGAGCGACTGGAGCGTGTCTTCCGCTCCAATCCGCACCACGGTCGGGCGTCGGCCATCAATGCCGATGCGAAACTCATCGCCGACGCGCAATGCGCTGCGCGCCGTCAGAGCCGCCGTGTCGCGTGCGGCGATGGCCCCGTGCGGCAGACCAAGCCCGTCCAAAACCGACGCTCCGGAAGCGGCTGCGCTCATGCTCGTCAGCGTGAGGCCGCCAGCAGAGGATGCAAACGTACGCGCCCAGGCGAGGTTCCCCTGATCGTCGAGCCGCGCCAAGAACCCGCTCGTGGATGTCCCATTGCCCTGCGCGGCGAACACGCCGCCGGCCGCGCCTGCTGCGTAAACCTCGCCATCAACGACCGCGAGAGACTTTACCGCGTCGCTTTGCGCTGAACCCAAGTAAGTTGTGCGATCGATGGTCGTGGACGAAAGTCCCACATCCATGCGCGCGACAAACCCTTCTTGACCCGCAGAACTCGCCCGCGCGCTCACCCCCACATCGAGCCTGTCCGCGCCGACTTCGCCTGCCACGTAGAGCGCGGTCCCATTCGCGGCAAGCGCATTGATCGCACCGCCAAGAAACAAACCGATGTCGCGCGTCGCCCCCACGGAAAAACCTGTGCTGCTCCCGTAGTCAAAGCGGCGAAGGATTCCGCGGTTGTTCTCCACGCCGCCAGTGACAATTTGCATACCGCCCGCGCCGTCATCGCGAACCATGAGGGCAGTCGCGGCATCATCGGCGCCCGAGCCGAACTGGCGTGTAAACAGCTCAGCGCCAGCCGCGGAATACCCCCGCACAAAACCATCCTTGCCGCCAAGCGCAGTCTGGCCGGTCAGCGCCGAGGCTGTTTGCCCCGCGACGATGACTGCGCCACCAGGCCCGAAGGATACCGCGTTGACGCGATCATCCGCCGCGGCGCCGCGGCGCGCGGTCCAAAGCTCCTCGCCGTTTGCGTTGAAGACAGCAACAAACCCATCCGTTCCGCCCGTAGCTCTTTCGCCGCCCGAAAGCTCGCCCTCAACGGCGCCGGCGACAGCTACTTTGCCGTCGCTCGATACAGCGATTGCGAAACCTTCCGCGGACTGCGCCGCACCCAACGTCTCGCTAAACACAAGCTTGCCCGCGGCGTCATATTTGAGGAGTGCGACATCGCGCGCGCCCTTGATCGGATGAGATGTGGAATCTCCGTTGAGGTTCGCCAACACATACACCGCGCCATCGTCACCCGCCGCCACCATACGCACGGTGGCCACTTTCAATCCGCCGCCGATGGAGACATCAAAGGCGCGGCCGGGAAACCATGCGCCGGCGTTTATGCTCGGGGGCGTGAAGGTCGACTCCGACGGGATGGTTTGCGTGACTGTCGCGCCGCGCGCCGCGCGTTCCGCGACACGCAGGGCGCCAACCGGGTCATCGACTGCGCTCGCCGAGTCGATGGGATCGAGCGTCGTATCGACTCCGACGCCGCCAACTTCTAGCGCCGTCACGGTTCTGATCGAGTGCGATCCGCCCGAAACAACACGCAACCCCGCCCCGCCGCCCGCGAGAGGAGCAGCGACAACGCCGAGGTCATACCCAGCAGCAGCAAGCGCTTCGTTCAACCGCAGCGCCGCGCTCTCTAATGACGGCGCATCTCCCCCTTGAAGCACCGCGGAAACGCTCCGCTCGCCCCATACCGTGTCGAACGAAATAGACACTGTCTGATCGCTCAAGAGGGTGGAAACATCATCGCTTTCGCTGGTCGAAAGTTGACTGGTGGTGAAACTTCGCACGGCGCCAAACGCCCCGCCGAGCGCGAAAGCTGGCGTTGTTGAGGTCACCGAAAGCGTATCGCCATTGATGCGAATGGCTTGGAGCCGCTGCCCAGAATCCTCCGCCACCGTCCATTGCGTCAGATTCGCGCCGTCAGCGCTGGCATACACGCCCGCCGCATTAAGCGCGTTGTCCAGACGCGCCTGGAACGTGGCGCTCCATTCTCCCGGAGAAGGGTCAGGATCGTTCGCTCTTTCCAGGGCGCTGACAGCGACACTTATCGTGCGGACGCCTCGCGGCGTGGCTATGTCAATTTCGATGTCCAGCGCGTCCGCATGGGTCAGCAGCGGCGCGCCAGCAACCGTGTACGCGCGCCTTGCGGCGCCGAATGTTTCGCTTAGCGACGCAGAGGGAAGGCCGCCACTGGCCCAACCGGCGGGCGCCTGGAGAACGGCTTCGTGCTCAACGTCATTGAGCGTCGCCTCAAACGCGGTGACCTCATGCAACGCATCAAGCCGCAGCGTCAGCGCACCGCCGTCATCGACCAGCGCAACGGACGCGCGCACGCCGCGTTCAAGCAGCGCGGCGTTGAGAGCTTGCGCCAGCTCCGTGGCGTCCATGCCGTCATCGCCGCCGTCAATCGAAATGAGCTGAGCGCCGCTGTCTGTCGTGATCGAAAAGCTCTGCTCGCCAATGAAGAGGTCGCTGGCTCCCGCAACCGCGCCCGCTTCAAACCGGCGCGCAAACACGCCGTCCATCAGGCCGCCCTCGCCGCTTGTTGGCGCGGCCGTCGTGAGAGCAACGGCCTTGCCTCCAATCGAGAGGCTCGTCGCGAGCAGCCCTTCGGCGCTGAGGAACGAAAGACCGCGTGACGCGCCGTCCTCCCAGACGTCGACCCCGCCCGCCAAACCCTGTTCGTGCATCAGCTGGGTTAGACGTTCCGCTAGGTCGTCCAGCAGCGCCCGGTCGCCGTCCTCGCCCGGGCGGACGCGCCAAGCTTCTTGGTCGCCGCCACGCCACCCGGTCGATACAGTGAACACACGACCATCCGGAGTCGCCAGACGCAACACCGCTTCGCCCGCGGACCGAAGCGCGGATTCCGCCGCGCTCGCGCCGTCTGAAGTTAACTGAGCGCTACGACGCTCCCAGGCTGGAGACGGCGCTGAAGCGTACGGCGCTCCGGGGCCGTACCAACCCGTCGCGCCATGGGCGCCAATAGGCGCCGCCGTAAAACCAGGACGCGTGAGAAATGCTGGTTGTCCGGGCTGATCGCCAACGTCGGTCAACTTGATGAGCCGCGCACCGTTTCCGGCAGCGCCAACGACGTAGAACGCCGGCGCGCTGGCTTGCGCCTGAAGCGAAATCGCCTCGCTCCCGCGCACATCAATCTTCAGTCCGTATTGTTTTGGTCCAGTGTAACGCCGCTTAACCGTCCGTCCGCCGAGCACAATGCTCGTCTCTTTGGGCGTGAGATCGTTCGCTTCGACGCGCGACGCAGCTCCGGCTGCCGAGAGCCTCGCATTGATGTGGCTGACGACATTGCCAAGCGTCCGGGGGATCGAGCCCATATCCGCGAGATCAACATCAACGGCGCGAACCGTTCCGGCCGCGGATGTCGCCGTGATCGTGAAGTGCGCGTCGGGATCAAGCCCGGCAACACGGTCAAACAGCCCGCCCCTGTGAATCACGCCCGTAGCGTAGTCCTCGCTCGCGATCGGCAGCGCCAACCCAGTCTGCGCGGCGTCGACGCGATCGCCCTGGACCAAGCGCATGTCCTCGAACTTCTGCGCTGAAAAAAAAGCCTCTAGCTCGCCAAGCCCCCTCGCGAACTGTGCGGTTGTTTGCGCGCGCTCGCTGGTAGTTAAGTCTTCAGCATCGGCATGGCCAGCAAGAGCCTGCAACGTGCTCAAGCCTGAGTAGAGAGCAAACAAACGCCGATAATCGCCGGTCGCGCCGAGGTCGCTGTAGAGTTTGGCGCCAACGTCGAAAAGCGCCTTATTAGACATTGCACGCTGCACCAATGCGGCGCTGCTCGGCGACAAGCCGGGCGTCCAGACTGGCGCAAGCGGGGCATTGGGGTCGGCGCTCGCGCTCTCGACATCAATCCCGATACCGGCGCGCGCGCGCGCCGCGGTGACCAACAGATCGGGATCCACACCCGATGTCGATGTCGTTGCGCCGCCGAAAAGGCGCGCTGTTAGCGTTGAGGAGAGCGGGTTGACCACGGCGTGACCAGTCTGCCCTCAGAGTGTAAACGTCGCGTTGGCGCGCGAGCCTAGAAGAGGCCGGACCGCCGAACAACATCGTTAAAGACGGGGTATTCGAGCAGGCGCGGCCAGAGTTGGGTACCCTGCCACACCGACAGCCCCATGACGAGCAGCGCGGCAGCCGCGAGCAGCCATCGCGCTGGCGCGATCTTGGTTACGTAGCCGGCCAGCGGCGCCGCAACCAACCCTCCTAAAATGAGACCCGCGAGGGCCGCCAATCCCGACGCCACCCCGCCTTCAAAGACGAAGCGGCCTGTCAGAAACGTCCAGATGAAGGTCACCGAGATCGCCACTGTGACGACGAACTCCGCTGTGTTGACGCTTCCAATTACATAGCGCGGCGTGTGCCCGCGCCCCATGAGCGTCGACGACACCACGGGCCCCCAACCACCGCCGCCGCTCGCGTCAAGAAATCCGCCGATCAGGCCCACCGGGATCACGTGGTTGAGATGCGGCGGCTCCTCCTTAAGTCCGCGTATGGCGCGATACAGCATGTAGACGCCCAGACATCCCAAATAGGCGATCACCACGGCCTTGATGAAAGTGGGGTCGAACCCTGTGAGCAAGTACGCGCCCGCCACGCCGCCAACAACGCCGGCCGGCGCCAGGCGCCAGAACAGCCGCCAATCAATATTTCGATGCAGAAGGTGGGAAGCCCCGGAAGCGCCGGTGGTGAAGCACTCCGCCGCGTGAATTGTCGCTGATGCCTGCGCGGGCGGAACGCCAAACGCCAGCAGGACGCTGGACGAGATCACGCCATAGGCCATCCCGACCGCGCCATCGATCAGCTGGGCGAAAAAGCCGACCAGAAGGAACAGGCCAAACGTGAGCGCCAAAGCGGGCCAAAGGTCCGGGATGACTTCCAATTCGCCCTCTTCGCTAACGCAGCACAATCATAACCGTTTCACGGCTTTGCGGCCATAGCAGGGCGTGTATTGCCACAACACGCTGTTTCCAGGACCTTTTTCCACACGCAGCAACATGCAGAGCCTACAAGCCAGCGCGTCGTCGGTTCTCACGATTGTGATCTGCAGAGTCTGAGCGCCCATGCGATCAATGCCGCGATAACCAGCCCGGACGCCGCATGCGCATTCTACTCGCCATTTTGTTGTTTTCTGCCCTGGGAACACCCCACGCAGCGGCCCAAACCCCACGGGTTTTCGATGACCTCGTTTCCCGCACAATCTCGTTCGACGGGGGAGAGAGGCGCTTCGGAATATATTTGCCCTCCTCCTACAGCGCCGAGACCGCGGCGCCCCTGATCGTGGTTCTGCACGGGCGGTTTTCCTCCCCAAAGGCGCTTCACGCACTCAGCAATCTGGTTGTCCTTGCCGAACGGCGGGGCGCTATTCTGCTTTATCCCCAATCCCGTGGCGGCTTTTGGAACGATGGCGGTTTCACAATTTTGCGGCGCGATCGGTTTGAGCAGCCGGCGGACGATGCTGGGTTTATCGCCCACGCAATCGACTCCATTGCGGAAGAGTACAGGATCGACCGATCGCGACTTTATCTTGCTGGCTTCGACAATGGCGGGGTCATGGCCATGAGCCTCATGTGCGCGCCTAATGCGCCATGGGCAGGCGCCGCAATCGTCGGCGCGCTCATGTGGGACTATCAGGTCAGCACCTGCCAACACCCGCGCGCCGCTCCCATATTGTTTATTCATGGGCGGCGCGACGACGCACTTCCTGTTAACGGCGCCGAGGCTCCTGGCGATCTGGACGCACGACGCTTGAGCGCGGCGGAGACGCTTGCATTTTGGCGCCGCGCTAACGCCTGCGATGATCGCGCAACCGCCAGCGGCCGAGATGGCGCTGCTTGGTTCGCGAATTGCGGAACGGAGGCATCCTCCGTTGCCTATGTCGGCGCGCCGCGCGGCGACCATGTGTGGTTCCGCAACGAGGAAGGCTACGAGTTGAACAACACGGGCGTGGATGCGACGAGCCTGATTGATGCTTTCCTTTTTGAAAGGGTGACGTTTGCGCTGCCGCAACCGCGCCCATCTGGCGGACGCGGCCGCAGCTACATCGTTTACGCGCCGCCAAGTTACGAGCCGACCGCCCCAACTCCGGTCGTCGTGCTCCTGCATGGCAGGCCCGGAAGTAGCGCCGATATGGCGGCGATCTCGCAAATGAACGCTGTCGCGGATCGGCACGGCTTTCTGGCGGTCTACCCGCAAGGAGTCGACAATCAGTGGGCGGTGCAATGGGATTTGGTTGGTCAGCGCTCCGTCGTCCCTCAAGATGACGTCGGCTTCCTTGAATCGCTGATGCAGGACCTTGCGCGCGACTTCAACATCGACCGGAGCCGAATGTACATTGGCGGGTTCTCCAATGGCGGCCTCATGACACACCGCATGGCGTGCTCCGCATCGGACACGTTCGCCGCGTTCGCGCCGGTGGGCGCAGCACTTTACGTCGAGGTGGCTGAAATCTGCCGCGGCGGCCGACCGGCGCCCATTCTCATCATCAACGGCACTGCGGATCCCAGCATTCCCTACACAGGCGTCGAAGTTCCCAACCCGCAAGGTGGAGACCCTCGCCGCGTGACGCTCAGCGTTCAGGAAACTGTCGCCTTCTTCGTGCGCCGGAACGGTTGCAGTTTTTCCGGACAGAGCACGACGTTCGCCGAGGGCGGCCGGTCGCCAGGCACGCATGTTGTACGGTTCCTGCCGCGTGACTGTCCGGCTGGGTCGGACATCGCATTTTACATTATCAACGGCGGCGGACACACATGGCCCGGGGTCGAGGGCGTGCTGGATCCAGAATCGCTTGGCCCCACAAACATGGACCTGAACGCTAGCGAGACGATTTGGGAGTTCTTTTCACGTCATGCGCTGTCGGAGAGCGCGGCACGCTGAATTATGCGCCAAACCGCGCGCGGGTCTCCTCGACAGGCATGATGTACGGCGGCTCCGCTGTCACACCAAGCGCGTGAATAGCGCGTACCGCGGCTTCCACCGCCGCACGCCCGCATGCCTGCGTGGTCAAGACAATGGGCACTGCCTGCTCGCCAGGCGCCGGCATCTGCAGAAAGCTCTCAATCGAGATGTCCTCGTGAGCGAGTTTGTCAGACACAGCGGCCACCACGCCTGGCCGGTCGAAAACCATTAGGCGCAAATAGTAACGCCCCCGCTCCACTGGAGAAGCGCGCGGCGCGTCGGCGAGCTGCGCGACCGGCCGCCCAAAAACATGGCCGCCGCGCTCCTCCGCAAGGTCCATCAAATCCGACGCAACAGAGGCCGCGGTCGGACCTTCGCCAGCGCCGCGTCCGATAAAGGTAAGTTGGCCGACCGGCTCCGCATCTACGACAAGCGCATTCAACGATCCGCCAATGTTCGCGAGCGGATGCTCGACCGAAAGCAACGCTGGCCGCACGTGCATTTCCACGCCGCCCTCGGCCTGCGCGGCTTTGGCGATGAGTTTGATGCGATAGCCGAGTTTTCCCGCCATCCGGATGTCGGTGAGCGAAACTCGTTCTATGCCTTCGATGCGAACATGATCGAAATCTGGCAACACGCCAAAGGCGATCGCCGCAAGAAGGGTCAGTTTGTGAGCCGCGTCAAAACCACCAACATCCATCGTCGGATCCGCCTCTGCGTAGCCAAGGCGTTGCGCGTCCGCGAGCACCGCTTCGAAAGATCGCCCGCTCGCTTCCATTTCCGTGAGGATGTAGTTGCAGGTGCCGTTCAATATGCCGGCCACCGCCGTCGCGCGGCAACCAGAGAGGCTTTCCTTCAGCGCCTTCACCATGGGCACGCCGCCGCCGACCGCGGCTTCGAACAGCAACTTCGTGCCGTTCCGTTCCGCCAGCCTGGCAAGCGCGGCCCCATGAACAGCCAACAGCGCCTTGTTGGCGGTGACCACGTGCGCGCCGCGAGCGAGCGCCGTTTCAACGACGTTCTTGGCGACGCCCTCGCCGCCGCCAATCACTTCCACCACAACGTCAATATCAGGATCGGCGGCCATGGCGACAGGATCGTCGAACCAACGATAACCGGCGATGTCCACACCGCGCGCACGACCCCGACTGCGCGCCGAGACCGCTGTCAGCGAGAGGCGCTCCCCAAGGCGCGCGGTGCTCTCGAAGAGCTTCACAACGCCCCCGCCCACCGTGCCCAGCCCGGCGATGCCGACGCGAAGTTTGTCTTTGAACATGATCTAATCCACGGCGGCTGATGTTGCGTTCGACTGAAGAAATTTCTTCAGATTTCGCGCCGCCTGGCGAATGCGATGTTCGTTTTCAACAAGCGCAATGCGCACGAACGCGTCTCCATATTCCCCAAAACCGGCGCCTGGCGCCACGGCGATCTCGGCGCCCTCCATGAGGCGCTTGGAGAATTCAACCGAACCAAGGTGTTGGAACCGCTCCGGCAGCGGCGCCCAGACGAACATCGACGCGCTTGGCTTCGGCAAAGTCCATCCCGCCTTGGCGAAGCTCTCCAGCAAGACATCCCGACGCTGCCGATAGGTCTGGCGCATTTCCTCGACACAGTCCTGAGG